>CANJOS010000107.1 GCA_947476015.1 Comamonadaceae bacterium
ATTGTGTACACATGGCGGCACCCTGAATCGGGTCCAGCAGGAGAGCGAAGCACTTGGAAAGAGCGCTTGCACTCCTTGCGCGGAATCGGCAACGTGGTCCTGTTGTTTGGTTTGGTGATTGGCGGACTTTATGGCGGCTGGTTCACCCCAACCGAAGCCGCCGGCATTGGTGCCGCAGGTGCCTTCTTGATGGTGCTTGCACGCGGGCGACTAACCCGCAAGATGCTGGCACAGGTACTGCGAGAAAGCGCGGTCACCACCACCAGTTTGTTTTTCATTTTGATCGGGGCCTTGGTCCTGTCCAAATACATCACCATCTCGGGTTTCACGCCTTGGTTGGGCGGCGTGTTGCAAGGCATGGATCTGTCGGCGATTCAGTTCCTGCTCATCATTTGTGGCATGTATCTGGTGCTCGGCTGCTTTTTGGAAAGCATGTCCATGCTGTTACTGACCTTGCCCATTGTGTTTCCCTTGGTGGTCAGTTACGGCATCGACCCTATTTGGTTCGGTGTGCTGATCGTCACCCTGATCGAGGTAGCCCTCATCACGCCACCCGTGGGTATGAATGTTTACATGCTCGCAAGCCAAATTCCATCGGTTCCGCTGAATGTGGTCTTTCGCGGTGCCAGCGCATTCGTTGCTGCGGACGTCATCCGCTTGGGCATCTTGCTCGCCGTGCCTTCCATCGCACTCTGGTTGCCCTCTATCAGTTAACCCTTCACAAAATTTATCTTCCCTCCGTCAACCTCAACTCAAGGAGTTTTCTCATGGTCTTCACCCGTTTTATGCGCCAGTCTTTGTTGATCACTTCGCTGTGCAGTCTCGCGCTCGCTGCGCAGGCCCAAACCGTCTGGCGCTTTTCCAACTGGCTGCCACCGACCCACCATGTGGTGACGGAAATGATCCAGCCTTGGGCCGCTGATGTCGAAAAAGCCACCGAGGGCCGCGTCAAGATCCAAGTGCTGCCCGCACTGGGTGCGCCACCGGCCCACTTCGATCTGGTGAAAAATGGGGTTGCCGATATCGCTTTCAGCGTCCATGCCTACACGCCCAACCGCTTCAAGTTCACCGAAATGGGTGAACTGCCCTTTACCACCGATCACGCGGTGGTGAACTCACTGGCTTACTGGCGCACCTACCAAAAACACTTTGCGCAAGCCAACGAGCACGAGGGCACGGTGCTGCTCGGCCTGTGGACCAATGGTTCCTATCAGCTCTTTACCAAAGCCAATGCATTGACATCCACCAACGCAGTCAGCGGTATCAAGATCAGAGTTCCAGGCACCACGGTCGAAAAAATTACCCGCTCTCTGGGTATGACGCCTATTTCCTCTCCGCTGTCCGAAGCCTACGAGCAAATTTCGCGGGGCGTGATCCAGGGCATGTTTCAGCAAAAAGAGACGGTTGTGGCCTTCAAGATGACCCAGCACATGCCCACGGCTTCGTACGTGCCAGGCGGCTTTGCACACTCCAGCCAGTTCGTGGTGGTGAATGCTGCCAAGTGGGCTGCACTCGAGGCACGCGACCGGACTGCGATCGAAAAGCTCTCAGGTGAAGCCATGGTGCGTCGCTTTGCCGCGGTATGGCAGGCCAAGGAAGATGACGCAGACCGCCAACTGGCCGCAGCTGGGGTCAAGGTCACTGCGGTGGAAGGCCCCCTGTTGCAGGAACTGCGGAGCAAGCTGACTTTTGTGCAGGACGAATGGCTGGTTGATGCGAGCAAAAAATCGCCTGCAGCCAAACAAGCACTGGACGAATACCGTGGCCTGATCACCAGCGTTTCCCGCGAGTTGGGCGTGAGCAAATGAAGCAAACTGCAGGCAAGGACGAGTTTGAATTGTTCGACCTGCGGGTAGAGTGGGAAGGCGATGGTCCTTGCTGGTGCAAGGCCAAAGCCGGAGACCACTTTGAGTTACACGGAGAGCAGTTGCATTTTCCGCCGGGGCAAACCTGGTCCATCTACACGCTTGCTGCACTTCTACCTATCCTGCCTGCCAAGCAACGCCCGAGCCACCCCAACGATTGGATGAGCACAGATGCCCGCGTGGCCTGTCCAGATCCCCATTGCAAGGCTCGCTTCTTGATAAAGCGCTGCGGCACGCGACAGTTCAGCCATGCGGCCGTCACCGCAGTTCCTCTGGCAACTTCTCAACAGGACCTTGAAAAAAACCCATGAGCATTTCCACCACTGATCTGGCACCTGGCTATCGTGCGTCACGACTGATCAAAGGCTGTTGGCATCTGGCTGGCGGCCACGGTGAGGTCGACCATGCGCAAGCCGTTCGAGACATGGCCGCCTTCGTCAACGCCGGGCTCACCACTTTTGACTGTGCCGACCACTACACCAACGTGGAAGCCTTGATTGGCCAGTTTCGGCGTGAATACCCTCACCTGGCTTCGAGACTTCAGGTGCACACCAAATGCGTGCCCGACTATGACCGGCTGACGTCCTGCGACCGCGCCTACCTCACCGGGATCATCGATCGCTCATTGGAACGCCTAGGCGTGGCGCAACTGGACCTGGTGCAGTTTCACTGGTGGAACCTGGCCCAGCCGGGCTATGTCGAAGCGCTGGGTATCCTGAGCGATCTGCAACGCGAAGGCAAGATCGCGCATCTGGGGCTGACCAACTTCAACACGACCTTGACCCGAGAAATTCTAGAAGCAGGCATCCCCTTGGTCAGTACCCAGGTGCAGTACTCCCTGCTGGACAGCCGCCCTGAACAAAGCTTGATCGCATTGTGTCAGGAACATGGTCTTCAACTCCTCTGCTACGGCACCTTGGCTGGCGGCTTGCTGAGTAATGCCTGGCTAGGCCAAGCAGAGCCCACAGGGCCACTGGTCAACCGCTCACACACCAAGTACAAACTGATCATCGATGATTTCGGTGGCTGGGACCTGTTTCAGGAACTGCTGAAAACCTTGCAGACCATCGCCATGCGTCACGGCGTAGGCCTGGGTGATGTGGCCACGCGCTGGGTCATCGACCAACACCAAGTGGGCAGCGCCATCTTGGGCTTCACATCAACACGCCATCTACCTGCTACCCAACGCATCGAGGCCTTGCGCTTGGACTCACAAGACCTCGCCCTTCTAGCGCCCTTGCTGGCTCGGCGCACCGGCCCCGCTGGCGACTGCTACGACATTGAGCGCGACAAGGAGGGAAGGCACGGGCGCATCATGCGCTACAACCAAAATGAGGGGCGTCACTGAACTTGTTCTGATACACCGCACCCTATTGAACTCAGCCAATCGGCATTGGCAAAATTTACCGCTTTATTTCAAAAAGCGGCAAAAATTCAAACTAATTGGCCATAAGCGTCAACAAAACCCTCAAAAACCCATGGCGCAGTTTATGCATGCAGTCACAAGCATGAGGTGAAATTTGCCTCTACGTGCCGGGTAACCGGAAGACTCAAAAGCACAGAGAGGATTTTGTATGCCGAACACAAGCGATGCACACTACGACACCTATGAAATTATTTGTGGATTATTTTCATTGGTCACAGTCGTCACAGTTGTCATGTTTGGAATTTTCCACCCTTGAAAATTCATTTAATCACTGCTTGTAGTCTTCCAAATTCGATAGACGTACAAGAGAATAGTTTCAAGTTAGGTTTTTAGTTTAAAACTTGTTTGCGCACTGAGGGTTGACTTCATCTAAGATTTTTCCATAGACGTAACTAAATTTGATGAATACCCAAGACGCAGACGTGCTGCCGTATATTCACGGTTCAACTTGTCCACTAATTTTTTGACAGGTAAGATTTGATCGACTGCACCAATACCTTGCCCACTCCCCCAAATGTCTTTCCATGCCTTAGCTTTACCAGCTTGCCCAGCAGAAAAAGTCATTGTTTTTTCATGATTGACAGGTAAATTTTCTGGGTCTAAGCCCGCGTTTCGAATGCTGGTTTTCAAATAATTGCCATAGACACCCGTGAAAAAATTGGAATAAACCACATCGTCTGATGTTCCATCAACGATGGCCTGTTTGTAAACGTCACTTGCTCGAGCTTCCTCGGTAGCAATGAATACAGAACCCATGTACGCAAAATCAGCGCCCATCGCTTGAGCCGCCAAAATTGAATTGCCATTGGCTATGGAACCGCTTAAGGCAATGGGTCCATCGAACCACTGACGGAGCTCTTGAATCAGCGCGAATGGACTTTTAACCCCTGCATGCCCTCCTGCGCCCGCTGCTACGGCAATCAAACCATCAGCACCTTTGTCGATGGCTTTCTTGGCAAATGTATTGTTAATGATGTCATGCATGACCATGCCGCCATAGGCATGAACTGCCTCATTGATTTCTTCTCGTGCACCTAAGGATGTAATCACCAAGGGCACTTTGAAATGTGCAATGATTTCCATGTCATCTGCCAATCGATCGTTACTTTTATGGACAATTTGATTGATTGCAAACGGTGCTGCAGGCTGACTCGGAAAATCACGATTATGAGCAGCCAGAGTCAATGTAATTTCTTCAAGCCACTCTTTCAGCTGCTCAGCAGGTCTGGCATTGAGTGCTGGCATTGAGCCCACAACGCCCGCCTTGCATTGCTCAATGACCAAAGGCGGTTGACTGACAATGAACATCGGCGAGCAAATAACAGGTAGCCGAAGATTTGAAAAAAGTGAAGAAATATTTGACATTTTGGTAGCGCCAGGGTCTCAGGTCAATGAAGCGTAACGTTCTAAGTGGTGATCTGCGTCACCGAATTGCTGCGCAATCATCGTTAAACGGCGAAAGGTGTGCGAGACCTTGAGTTCTTCAGTCATCCCCATGCCACCATGCAATTGAACTGACTCTTGGCTGACTAGCCGTGCAGCATCAGCAATCTTGATTTTTGCAGCGGAAACTGCTTTTGCACGATCATTCGTATCGGTAGCCGTATCTACTTTGCTGGCAGCCAAGATAGCCATTGAACGGGCTTGTTCGGTAGTGATGTACATCTCTACCATGCGGTGCTGCAATACTTGAAACGATGCAATGGGTACACCGAACTGCTTGCGCTGCTTCATGTAATCTAAGGTGGCATCGTTGGCGCTTTTCATGGCTCCAATAGCCTCTGCACAAAGCAAGGCTGTGGCAAAGTCTGCAGCCTCCTCTATGAAAGGCATGGCGGTACCATCATCTCCCAGCAGCGCATCTGCATTCAGCAACACATTGGAAAACGTGACATCTGCTAGCCGAAATCCGTCTACTGTGCGACTTGGATTCAGTTCAACGCCCGATGTCAGAGTGTCCACAATAAAAAGACTCTCACCTTCAGGGGTGAGCGCAGAAACAAGTAACTTACGGGCTGAAGCAGCTCCTGAAACCAGACACTTTCGACCATTGAGAATCCAAGCTCCTGCGCTGGCTTTGGCCAAAGTAAGCTGGGGTGCCAATTGATAGCGATGCCCTTGCTCCAAGTAGGCAAACGCCAGTCTTGCGGAGCCATCAATCAAACCTGGCAATAGCGATGCACGCTGTGCAACAGACCCCATGCGAGAAACAAGACGTCCTGCCAAAGCAACATTCTCCAAGAAAGGCTCAACCACCAGGGCCTCGCCCATTGCTTCCATGACCGCCATCAAGTCCATCGCACCACCACCAAAACCGTCATCAGCTTCTGACAGCGTCATAGCAGTCAAACCCAGATCGGCAAAAGTTTTCCAAACAGCCTCACTCACCCCAGATTCAGAATTAAGGATAGCTTTGCGTTTTTCAAAACTGTATTCATTGTTCAGATACTTACGGACCGAATCAGCCAATTGCTTCTGTTCTGGTGTGAGTTCAAAGTTCATCGATTTTGCTCACAGTCCCAAAGTCATTTTGGCAATGATGTTGCGCTGAATTTCATTGGATCCAGCATAAATGCTGGCCTTGCGGAAATTAAAGTAACGAGGCGCTAAAGACGAAATGTAGGGTTCAATCGATCCTTGGGAAACAGCCTTAAATGGTTGCGCATGAGGGCCAGAAGCTTGCATCGCCAACTCAGTAATCATTTGCAGAATTTCGGTGCCACGAATCTTGAGCATTGACACATCAGACCCTGGTGCTTGTCCTGTTCGTCGCATCTGATCTAGAAAACGCATTGAAGTAATTTCCAACGCATCAAGTTCGATCTCCACACGAGATATCTTGTCTTTGAACCGCAGATCTTCAATGAGGGGCTTGCCATTTTTCAGTTCACGCACGGCCAATGCCCTCAAAGCTGCTAACTCGCGCCGACTGGCGCCAACACTTCCGGACCCCATTCGCTCATGCCCGAGCAAATACTTGGCAACGGTCCACCCCTTGTTTTCCTCGAAAACTAAATTCTGGACAGGCACTTTGACATTGTCAAAGAAAATCTCATTCACTTCATGCCCGCCATCCATCAGAATCAAAGGACGAACAGTGATACCCGAGGTTTTCATGTCCATCAATATGAAGCTGATACCTTCTTGACGCTTCTCGGCATGTGGGTCTGTACGAACCAAACAAAATATCCAGTCCCCATGCTGACCCAATGTGGTCCAAATTTTTTGGCCATTGATGACGTAGTGATCGCCAACGCGGTCAGCGCTAGTTTTAACTGCCGCCAAATCAGAGCCAGCACCAGGCTCGGAATAGCCTTGCACCCAAAAATCGTCTCCCGCGCGAATTCGCGGTAGGAACTGTTCCTTTTGGGCGGAAGTGCCGAATTTCAAGAGAACGGGCGCACACATGGCAGGGCCAAAGGGAGGCAATCTGGGCGCACCTGCCAAGGCGAATTCTTCGTCGTAAATATAGCGTTGGGTCATGTCCCAACCTGTCCCGCCCCACTCAACCGGCCAGTGCGGCACAGACCACCCCTTGGCGGCCAAAATTTTATGCCAACGCTGGTAATCTTCTTTGTTGAGTTCTTGATATCCAATGACTTTTTGGCGAATATCTTCTGGCAAATTTATTTTGAGCCAGTGATGAACTTCTTCTCGAAACTTTGTCTCTTCTTGAGAGTAATTTAAGTCCATTAATTTGCCTTGTCAAAATACATTATTTTGGGATTGCTTGAATTGAAAGCTCAAACACGCCTTGTTTGGCCTTGCCAATGTTGGTCTCGAAGTCGTCGCTTCGCGATTTTTCCAGAGTCGTCGCGTGGCAGCGGCGCTAAGTCAATGCTGCGAGGCACTTTAAATGCAGCAAGACCAGCCAGCAACCAAGCCTGCATATCTTTCAGGGTGGGCTTAACACCAGGCAATGGCTCTACAACTGCATGCAATCGTTCACCGAATTCAGGATCAGGAACTCCGAAAACGGCGCAATCTGCAACGCCAGGACATGCGAGCAAACGGTGCTCTATTTCAGCGGGATAGATATTGACGCCGCCTGAGATCACCATATCTGATGCACGATCACACAAATAAAGATAACCATCTGCGTCAAGGTATCCCATATCGCCTAAGCTAATGAGACCCTCGCGCTCAATTGCGCGCCGCGCGGCGTCGTTGTGTCGGTAAGTGAAGTCGGGGTATATAGGTTGTCGAACGTAAATCAGACCAATTTCACCCGTGGGAAGAGGATCTCCAGCTTCATTCAAAATACGAACTTTGGCGTCCAAGACTGGACGACCTGCACTGCCCGGGCGCTGCAGTGCTTCAGCCGCGCTGATGGAAGTGATCATGCCAGCCTCGCTGGAAGCGTAGGTTTCATTGATGATCGGTCCAAACCACTCGATCATTGATCGCTTCACATCGGGGGAGCAAGGAGAACCGGTGGATGCCACGAAACGCAAAGAAGAGATATCGTATCGCTTGCGCACAGCTTCAGGTAGACGCAGGAGCCTCACGTACATGATGGGCACCAGATAGACAACGTCAATGCGATGGCGCTCAATCAGGGCTAGCAATTGTTCAGCGTCAAAGTGAGACATCAGCACCACGCTTTCGGCAAGCCGCAAAGCGTTTTGCAAGAAAGTACTCGGTCCGCTGTGGTAAAGCGGCGCAGGCATCAAGGCGCGACAGCCAGAATTGATTCCGAGTGCTAGTTCGACCAGGCGCTTAGTTTGAGCAAAGCGCGACTCAAGCTCTGCTACAGGGAATCGGTTGCGAACCACTCCTTTGGGTCGGCCGGTGGTGCCTGAGGTGTAGACCATATGGCCGCCAGGCGAAACCAATGGGCCACTGTAGGCAGACTGAGCAGATAACCAAGTTTCGTAAGACAGTGACGTCGGAGAGCAACTTTGGCCAACTGACAACAAAGCAACGCTTTTCGGTACCACATGAACAATACCATCCAGAAGGTCACCATGTGCTATCAGAGCTTTCGAACCGCTGTCCAACAGCAATACACTGACCTCGTCGGGCGTAAAGTGCCAGTTGATTGGGCAAAAGCTGATGCCAGTTTGGCGGCAAGCATGAATGACGTCCACAAAAAGTTCGGAATTTCGCAACAAAACTGCCAAAACGTCACCTTCGCCCAAGCCCAAAGCGATCAAGCCCCCTGCTAGTTGCGCACCTCGATGAGCCTGAGTCGCAGCATCC
>CANJOS010000108.1 GCA_947476015.1 Comamonadaceae bacterium
TGTGGTGCGAGAAAACATTGTGCGGCACTTGGAGCGAGGTTCAGACCGACGCACTGCTGCTTTGAATGGCACAGCTGAAATTGGCATGGCGGTGGCAGGCACCACCTTTTCTATTGTGGCCGTGTTCATCCCCGTAGGTTTCATGCCCGGCGTGTCTGGTGAATGGTTCAGGCCCTTTGGCTTAACGGTTGTGGCCTCCGTGCTGGTGAGTTTGCTCATCTCATTCACCCTCGACCCCATGTTGTCTGCTTACTGGGGCGACCCTCCGGGCGAGCAACTGAAAACTAAAACAGGTTTCAGTTTGAAACTCAAACAGTTCAACGATTGGTTTGACCATCAGGCTGATCGCTATGGCAATGTCATCGCTTGGGCTTTGCACCATCGACGCTGGATGATGGCCTTTGCCGTCATCAGTTTCTTGACAGCCATTTTCTTGCAAGTCCAATTTGGGGGCTCGAGTTTTCTACCCAAGTCAGATGGCAAAACGCTGGCCATTGAAGTCCGAACTCCGGCCAGTAGCAACTTGGAATATGCACGGATGAAACTGGAAGCTGCAGCCATCTTGGCCAGGTCTGTTCCTGAAACCAAGGCAACCAACAGCAACGTCAATCCCGGTGGCGGTCGAATTTATGTTGACATTGGCAAAAGTACGGAACGCAAACGATCAGCCCAAGAAATTGCCATCCAGCTGCGCAAGCTGACCTCTCAGTTGGTGGGCGCCGAATACACAGTGCTGGATGATTTGGCCAACGGCGCTGCCAAGCCCGTTCAAATTCGTTTCAGTGGCATGGATTCTCGAAAACTGATGACCATCGCCAGTGATTTCATGGCTGAAATGCGCAAAATACCTGGCGCGGTCGATGTCGGCCTTTCTCAGCAAGATCCGCAAAATGAACTTCAAATTGAGCTTGACCGCGGTTTGGCCAATTCGCTTGGCATTTCTGTCACCGACGCGGCCAACGCATTGCGTGTGGCCTTTGCTGGCATCGAGGTGGGGGATTGGGTTGACCCAACAGGTGAGTCTCGTGATGTTGCAGTTCGCTTAGCGCCCGAAGATCGCATGAATATCGACAGCATTGAACGTTTGCCTCTCACGGTCATCGGCATGAACACTGTGGTGCCCTTGGCTCAAATTGCCAAAGTTTCCATGGGCACAGCACCCTCCAAAATTGAGCACTCAGATGGCAAGAGGACGATTGGTGTTTCGGCCAATTCACAAGGCCGCTCATCAGGCGAGGTCACCGCAGATGCATTGAAGCTGGCCAAGGCCATCAATTTCCCTGAAGGTTACGGCCTTGAATTGGATGGTGCCTCCAAAGATCAGAAAGAAGTGTTCACCGAAATGGGCATTGCTTTAATTTCTGGTATTGCTTTGATGTATTTTATTTTGGTCATGCAATTCAGTTCGTTCACAGCGCCTTTGGCCGTCATGTTTTCGCTGCCTTTGTCACTGATTGGTGTGGTGTTGGCACTTCTTTTCACAGGCGGCACTCTGAACCTCATGAGCCTCATTGGTGTGATCATGCTCATGGGCTTGGTCGCCAAAAATGCTATTTTGCTGCTGGATGCTGCAAGGACTTTAGAAGCAGAAGGCATCGACCGTGAAGAAGCGCTCATGACTGCGGGGCGAAAGCGTTTGCGTCCCATCATCATGACCACTTTTGCCCTGATTGCTGGCATGTTGCCTGTGGCCATTGGGGTTGGAGAGGGCGGAGAGTTTTACAGGCCCATGGCAGTTGCCATCATTGGCGGCACCATCACCTCTACTTTGCTCACGCTGTTGGTGATCCCCAGTTTCTATGACAGCATTGAGTTGACTCGCGAGGCTTTGGCCAGACGCTTTAAAGCTCTGGGCGATAATCGAGCCTAGCATCAACGTCCGCCTCGGGCGCTTGCCCCTTTAGGATCCCCTGATGAAAAAAAATTTCCCCTTGATCGTTGAGGGCAAGAACCCTGATCGGGTACTTGAAGCCGTGAAGCACGAAATTCGCAAGTACTTCAAACGCGAACGAAATCGAGCTCTTCCCAAGGAAGCGGACTTCTGGGACTTTGATTGTAAAGTCGGCCCGTCTGCGGAAGCGGCAGAAGTAGTTAAAGTCAGCGCAGTCGTTGAAGGCGTTGATGCCTTGGCCAAAGAAGGGGCAACTTCGGTCTATGTCGAAATTGTGTGCAAGCACGGTGTGCGTGTCATCCGGCCTGAAAACGATCCCGTGATCATTGAGAGACTGGAAGAATGATCGTCTTCGCAATGGTGGCGTTAATGCTCAGGCATTAGCCAGAATTGCGCACTCTGTTCCACCAACCTACAAAGAGTCCTGCGCCAATCACCACAGCGCAACCCAATAGCATTGGCACATCCAATGGCTCACCAAAGGCCAACACACCTATCGAAATACCAAAAAGCAAACGGGTGTATCTGTAGGGCGTGACAGCAGCAATGGACCCCGTTCGCATGGCGATCATGAGAGCCATGTACGCAAAGACACCGGCTGTTAAGGCAGCACCCATTGTCATGGCCTCATGAACCTGCAAAGGCACGAAAGCTTGACCTTCCCAAAGTGAATAGCAAGCGCCTGCAATGAGCATGTTGGTGAAGCCATAAAACCCAAGCACCTCTTTGGTTAAGACCGCAGGTGCAGTGCGCGACAATAAATCGCGACCCACAAAGCCTAGAGTTCCCACTACAGCCAAGAGCGACAGGGTTGAAAAATCATCAGCAGAAGGGCGCAAAATAATGAGCACGCCCAACAATCCGACACAAATAGCGACCCATGTTTGGACATCCACTTTTTCACGCATAAAAATTCGTGCACCCAAAACCACCACCAGAGGTGCCGCTTGCAAAATGGCTGTTGCGGATGACATGGGTGTGAGCGCAATGGCCAAGATGTAAAACAAGCGGCCGAAAAATTCGAATACAGCTCGAAGCATCATGCGCTTGGTGAATACTTCAGATTGAAACAACTTGACCTTAGCTCGCCTGGCCAAAAGCGCAAAGACACAGATGCCGCCAACACCAAACATGACCAACACCTGCCCCACTGGCAAATGCTGAGTCACTGTTTTGATGAACGCATCTTCAATGGCAAAGGCTGCCATTGAAGAAATCATCCAACCTATGCCCATTAAATTGGCGCGTCCTGACGCTTCTAAATTAGCCATGCAGACGCACCATCATGGCCGTTTGATAGAACATAAAACTCACCAGCCAAGCCACGCACAGCGGCCACACCACCGACAAAGCTGTGAATGCCCAACTCTTGGTTTCATTGCGAATGGTGGCAATGGTGGACACACAAGGTGTGTAGATCAGAGCAAACAACATGAAACTGTAGGCACTGATCCAGTCCATGTTGTGAAAAATAGCGTCAATCAAGGCTTGTCCTTGATGGCCATAAATAACAGCCAATGCACCAATAACGACTTCTTTGGCCACGAAGCCAAAGACCAGCGCGATGGTCAATTGCTCATTGATGCCCAAGGGTTGTAACAAAGGTGCCATCCAGTGGCTCAATTGCCCTGCCCAAGTTTCCAGACTGCCCGCAGTGGCACCTTCCGGGAAGTTGGTGAGCACCCATATGAGCAACACACCCAACATGATGAAACGCGTGGTCCTGGTCAAAAAGTTTCGCACCTCTTGCCATCCCTTCAAGATCATTTGGCGCAAAGTAGGCAAACGGTAGGGTGGAATTTCCAAAACGAAGGCATCGATATTGACGTACTTATTTTTAAAAATAAGCGATGTGAACATGGCCATTGCGATGCTCACCACATACAAAGAGAACAGCACCCAAGGTGCCTGCTCGGTCGTGAACATGGCCGCAATGAACAACACAAAGACCTGCAAACGCGCAGAGCACAATGAGAAGGGGATACTCAGCATGGTGAGGTAGCGCAGACCTTTTGACCGAATGACCCGAGTCCCCATGAGCGCTGGCACATTGCACCCAAAGCCCATCAGCAGCATGACGAAACTGCGACCGTCCATGCCAAACTTGGACATCAGCGCATCCATTAAGAATGCAGCGCGAGACAAATAGCCCGTGTCTTCCACAATCCCTAAGAATAAGAAGAACAAAATGATAAGCGGTACAAAACTGGCGACTGTGCTAATGCCGTTGTACAGACCATCCAACAGCAGACCCTGCAATACAAGTGGCAAGCCACTCAACAAAGGCTCTAAAGCTTGAGTTCTCACATTGGAGAAAAGCCAACTCATGGCATCTTGAAGTGGTTTTCCAATCGAAAAAACACCCTCAAACAAAAGCAGCATGACGCCAAAAAAGACAGGCAAGCCCAGCCAAGGGTGAAGCAAGACCTTGTCGATGCGCTCAGTGAGCAGGTGCGATGCTTGCGCTGGTACCATGACACTGGTCTTGAAGGCTTCCTGAACTTCGGCCGGTGACAAGGCTCTGGCAGGCGCTGACCTGAACGCTTCACGCATGCGCTGTTGGAGTTGCTCTGTGCCTTGCCCGTATTTGGCTGACAGCAAACAAACGGGCAAGCCTAATTTCTGACTCAAGAGATCGACCTTGATCTCAATCCCCAACGCTTTGGCCTCATCGGCCATGTTCATCACCACCACCACTGGCGTGCCATTGCTTGAAACTTGCGACAGCAAGTTCAATTGACGATCCACCTGCGAGGCGTTCATCATGAACAAAATCAGATCGGGTTTTTGAGTTTCTAAATAAGTGCTTACAACTTTTTCATCTTCAGAATAAGCACTCAAATCGTAAATACCGGGCAGGTCAATGAGCTGCGCCATTTGATCGCCGACCATCAATCTGGCAGACAGCACAGACACTGTGAGACCTGGCCAATTGCCGACCTTGGCCTGCGCGCCTGTGAGCCGGTTCAGCAATGTGGACTTGCCCGTGTTGGGCATGCCAATGAGGACGATCTTCTTCACACCGGCACAGTCATAATTCGCTGAGCCTCACTGCGCCGCATGATGACCTCAGTGGTGCCAACCCGAACATGCAAGGGGCCGCCAAAGCTGGCCTTTCGCAAGACCTGCACTTGGCAACCCTCTCGCAAACCGAGAGAAGCGAGTCGTTGCTTCAGATCAATGTCTGAATCTATGGCGAAGATCCTGCCACGTTCACCCATCAGAAAACGATCCAGCGTGAGAGCACCATCGGATATGGGAAATCTTGGGGAACTTGAGTTCATGCCGTCAATGCAGGTTGCGTCTGCCAGATTCGTTGCTGAGGGCATCCAGTACAAACATGGGAATGTCGACATCAAACTTTTCGCCATCTTCAGCCACGCAAAAATAACTGCCATGCATGGTGGCTGTGGCTGTTCTTAAGCGGGTACCACTGGTGTATTGAAACTTTTCGCCGGGCTGCAGCAAAGGCTGGTACCCCACCACACCCAAACCTTTGATTTTCTCGTGCAGGCCGTTGGCATCGTTCACGCTCCACGATCTTGAGATAACTTGCGCAGCGATATTGCCAGTGTTGGTAATGGTGATGCTGTAAGCAAATGAGTAGAGATCGCTCGCAGGATCTGACTGCTCTGGCAGATACTGGGGGATGACTTCAACTTGGAGTTTGTAATTTGGCATGGTGTGATTTTTCTCTGAATTGCAAATTCAAGTATGGCAATGGGCTTATGCCTTTAAAGGCAAAGAACGTATTCTTTGGCCCGTGAGCTTGAACATGGCATTGGCCACAGCAGGTGCCAACGGCGGCACCGCAGGTTCGCCCACCCCTTCTGGCGATTGCGTACTTGGCAAAATCCACGTTTCTACAGCGGGGGACTGGGCCATGTACACCAAGGGGTAGTTGGTGAAGTTGGTTTGCTGAACCACACCCTCTTGAATGTCAATTTTACCAAACAAGGCCGCACTCAAAGCAAAGTTCACCGAGCTCTCCACTTGCTGCGCTACCGTGCCGGGGTTGACCACAGTGCCGCAATCAATGGCACACACAAGGCGGTGAACTCGCGGCATACCGGCCTGAACAGACACCTCGGCCACTTGCGCCACAATAGAACCAAATGACTCGTGCAAAGCCAAGCCATGTGCATGCCCTGCTGGCAAAGCAGTGCCCCACTTGGCTTTTTCAGCAGCCAATTTCAAAACAGCCGCATAGCGCGGTGCCTGCTTTAACAAAGACAAGCGAAATGCCAAAGGATCTTGTTTGCTTTCAAACGCCAACTCATCGATGAAGCTTTCAGAAAAGAAGGCATTGTGCGAATGACCCACAGAACGCCAAAAACCAATCGGGACACCCATTCGAGTTGACACATGCGACATGTGTTGATTGGAAAACCCATAGGGCAAATCAAACAAACCCTCTGCTGTCGTTTTGTCGGGCGTATCAAATGGACCAGACAGAGCAGGCAAAACACGCGACATCCAGCGCGGCGCGATGGCATCGCCAGCCGACTTGATTCGCAAACTTTCAACTTCACCTTTGGCGTTCAAGGCTGCGCTCAGTTGCGCCACATGCATGGGCCGATAAAAGTCATGCGCCATGTCTTCTTCACGTGACCAAACCAGTTGTACAGGCGCACCATCGATTGCCATGGCAATTTGGGTGGCTTGAGCTACCACATCGGTTTCTAAACGTCGACCGAAACCGCCACCCAACAGGGTGACATTCACTTTCACTTTGTCTACCGACACGTTGGCTATCTTGGCAGCCGTGACACGCGCCAAACCTGGCACCTGCGTGGGTACCCAAATTTCGAGCAAGCCACCTTTGAACTGAGCGGTGCAATTCATGGGCTCCATGGTGGCATGCGCCAAATAGGGTGCCTTGTACTGCGCTTCAATCATGCGCGTCGCACTGCTTTCAGCTTTGGCGACATCGCCTTGCTCATAAAACGTAAAACCTTTTTCAGTCTTCAGTTTTTCTTTGAGTTCAGACTCAATGCGCTTCGTATCAAGGGCCCCTTCAGAACGCTGCGCCCATTGGGCTTTGACTTTGTCTGCAGCTTGCTTGGCGTGCCAAGTAGATTGAGCAACCACTGCAAAGCCAGGCGCTGAGCCTGCCGCACTGACCAGCTGAACGCACTTCACCACACCCGGCAAAGCCAGCGCTTCTTTGGCATCGAAACTGGTTAAAGTGCCGCCTATTTGAGGCACTTGAACCACACTGGCAAACAGCATATTGGGCAGACGCACATCCATGCCAAAGACGGCTGTGCCATCGGTTTTGGCCGGTATATCGGCACGCGCAGCGGGCAGCCCAATGAGGGTCCAATCTTTGCGATCTTTGAGGCTGACATTTTTGGGTGTTTGCGAAGCAGCACCTTTTGCCAACTCACCAAAATGTGCTGACTTTCCAGAGGCGTGGCTGATCACACCGTCTTTCACCTTGATCTCTTGCAAGGGCACTTTCCATTGATCAGCAGCGGCCATGCACAAACTGGCTTTTGCGGTGGCAGCTGCCAGGCGTAAATGCTCCCACGCATCTTTGACAGACGAAGAACCGCCTGTGGCATTGACCCCCAACTCGCGCGCTATCTTGCCCACAATCCACTCACCGCTTTTAACTGCAAAGGGCTTTTCAACTCCTTCAGAATTCATGGGGTGGAATGGCAATGTGCCTACAAACATGGCCACATTGCCATAGATGGCGTCGTGCCCTGCTTGCTCTAAACGCACGCGCTCCAAAGGTGCATCAAGCTCTTCTGCCACCAACATAGACAGTGCGTTGTGAATACCCTGCCCCATGTCACTGCGGTTCATGGCCAACACCACACCACCGTCTTTGGCAATTTTGAGCCAGCCGTTGAGGGCTATTTCGCCCTCGGTGAGAAGCATATTGTCTGGCTTGCCCATGCGTGAGCGTGCCGGCATCACGCCCCATCCCACAATGAGTGCGCCGGTGATGCCAAGGCCGCTGAGAATGAGGTTGCGGCGCTTCATGCTTGTGCTCCTGCTGCGCGGTGAATGGCTGCGCGCACGCGCTGGTAGGTGCCGCATCTGCACAAATTCGACATGGCCTCATCAATGTCTGCATCGGTGGGTTTTGGTTTTCTTTTGAGCAGCGCTGCTGCTGCCATGAGCATGCCGCTTTGGCAGTAGCCGCATTGGGGTACTTGTTCTGCAATCCAAGCCAGTTGTAAGGGGTGTGGTTTTTCGGGTGTTCCCAGAGATTCAATGGTTTGGATGTTGGCCCCGGCCACACTGGCCACGGGTGTGACGCATGAGCGGACAGGCTGACCATCTTTGTGCACGGTACAGGCACCGCAGGCTGCGACGCCGCAACCGAATTTGGTGCCGGTGAGGTTCAGTGAGTCTCTGAGGACCCAGAGTAAGGGCATCTGGGGGTCTACTTTTAGGGAGACGCTGTTTCCGTTAACTGTGAAGTTCATGACTTTGGGTTGATGGATTGGCTAGATATGCGATGCTATCAGGTTGGCTTGTTTCTTTTCTGGGAGAGCGTTGAGCTCAGTAA
>CANJOS010000109.1 GCA_947476015.1 Comamonadaceae bacterium
ACTTCAAATTGTTTTTCGCCATCGACGTCGGCAATTTCAATGATGGACACGTCAAACGTACCGCCACCCAAGTCATACACCGCAATTTTGCGATCGCCTTTGTCGGTCTTGTCCAAACCGAAAGCCAATGCCGCAGCAGTAGGTTCGTTGATGATGCGCTTCACATCCAAACCAGCAATGCGACCCGCATCTTTGGTGGCTTGACGTTGTGCGTCGTTGAAATAAGCAGGCACCGTGATGACCGCTTCGGTGACTTCTTCGCCGAGATAGTCTTCGGCCGTTTTCTTCATCTTGCGCAACACTTCAGCGCTGATTTGAGGCGGCGCCAATTTGTTACCGCGCACTTCCACCCATGCGTCGCCGTTGTCGGCCTTGGCAATGGTGTAGGGCATCAGGTCGATGTCTTTTTGAACTTCTTTTTCTGCAAACTTGCGGCCAATCAGGCGCTTCACGGCATACAGCGTGTTGCGGGGGTTGGTCACAGCTTGACGCTTGGCGGACGCACCCACCAAAATTTCGCCGTCTTCTTGGTATGCAATGATGGACGGGGTGGTGCGCGCGCCTTCTGCGTTCTCAATCACTTTGGTGGTGTTGCCTTCCATGATGGCCACACACGAATTGGTGGTGCCCAAGTCAATGCCAATGATTCTTCCCATGTTCTTCTCCGGTCAATCTAAAAAATGTTTGAATGAATTAGAAGTAGGGGCAGTTGGGGCAATTTCAAGGCTAAATTGGCTGAAATTGCTTCTTTTTCGCCCTGTATTGCCCCAAAAGAGGCTTTTTCTACTTCTGACGGTATTTATTTGGGTGCTGTCACAGTCACCAGGGCAGGGCGCAAGACGCGATCTGCAATGAGATAGCCCTTCTGCAGAACTGTCACCACTGTGTTGGCTTCCTGCTCTGCAGGCACCACACTGATAGCTTGGTGATGGTGCGGGTCAAACTTGGTGCCAGCGACAGGGTTGATTTCAATCACCTTGTTGCGCTCCAGGGCACTTTTCAATTGGCGAAGCGTGGCTTCTGCACCTTCCCGAATTTGCTCTGGCGTGACGTTTTGAATGGCCAACCCGGCTTCTAAACTGTCCAAAACGGGCAGCAAACTGTCGGCAAAGCCCTCCACCGCGAACTTGCGAGCTTTGGAAATTTCTTCGTCTGCGCGGCGCCGGGCGTTTTGCACATCGGCTTGCGCGCGCAAATATTGGTCAGCCAGTGTGGCGTTTTGGGCCTTCAAATTGGCCACTTCAGCTTGCGCATCCGCCAAAGGATCTTGAACTGTTGCAGCCTGTTGAGTCTGTGTGTCTGTGCCCATGGCCGCTGCTGCTGCTGCCAATGCCTCGGCCGTTGGCATGAGGCCCGATGTGCTTGGGTTTGGATTGGAGGTTGGGGAATTTGGTGAACTGGAATCAGACATGAAATGCATCCGCAATAATTGACAACGCCCCAAACTTGGGGGCGCTTTGAGAGATTTCAAGACCTTGGGGGCAAAGTCCCGCAAGGTCTTGAATCAGATCAAGACAGTTCGAGCAACTCGACGTCAAACTTCAGGGTGGCGTTAGGGGGAATCACACCGCCTGCACCGCGGGGGCCGTAACCTAAATCGGGCGGGATGATCAGGGTGCGCGCTCCGCCAATTTTCATGCCGGCTACGCCTTCGTCCCAGCCGCGAATGACCATGCCTGCACCCAATGTGAATTGGAAGGGGTCGCTGCGGTCTTTGCTAGAGTCAAATTTAGCGCCCTGCTGGCCGTCTTCAAACAGCCAACCTGTGTAATGCACGGTGACTGTTTGGCCTTTGGTGGCTTCGGCGCCGTCGCCGACCACGCTGTCTTCGTATTGCAGGCCGGTTGTTGTTGTATTCATGGGTGCGTCCTATTGAGGGGTCATAGAAAAGCCAGTTCGAGACTGGCCTAAGGGATGAATTATGCCAGTGGACGAAAGCCCTCGGCCACAACTTGTGGTCATGTTCCCTGAAGAGGATGCCTTTTGGCCAAGTCTTGCATCAAGGCCCGGATGCCGTAAGTCCATGGCGGTGCAAGATCGGAGGTGGTGACTCGGTTGAACAGTGTTCCCAGTTGTGGGGTAGAGATGGCCACCGTATCGCCCACCACATGGGTGAAGCCTTGACCGGGTCCGTGCCGGTCTTGGGTGGGGGCAAACATGGTGCCTAAAAATAAGACCAAGCCGTCGGGGTACTGGTGATATTTGCCTATGGCTTGAGCAGCCAAGTCAAGCGGGTCGCGACTGATTTGGCTGAGAGAACTGCTGCCTTGCATGACAAAACCTTCTGGCCCTTTAACGGTCATGCTAAGGTCGGTGGCCCTTACGCTGTCAATGCTGTAGTGATCATCAAACAAACGAATGAACGGGCCAATGGCGCAGCTGGCATTGTTGTCTTTGGCTTTGCCCAAAAGCAGGGCGCTACGGCCTTCAAAGTCGCGCAGGTTGACATCGTTGCCCATCGCGGCGCCCACCACATTGCCTTTTGAATTGATGACCAACACAATTTCAGGTTCTGGGTTATTCCAGGAACTGCCAGGGTGCAAGCCCACATCGAAGCCAGAACCTACCGCGCTCATCGTTTGCGATTTGGTGAAAATTTCGGCGTCGGGGCCAATGCCCACTTCCAAATATTGCGACCACACACCTTGCGCTACCAAAACCTCTTTTAACTTCATGGCCTGATCAGAGCCCGGTTTGACGTTTCGCAGGTTGTCGCCCATCACGTTGATGACGGCTTTGCGAACACTTTCAGCTTTGGCAGCATCACCCCGCGCTTGCTCTTCAATCACGCGCTCTAGCATGCTGGCCACAAAGGTGACGCCAGCTGCTTTGATGGCTTGCAGGTCTGTTGGGGCAAGAAACCATGCTTGTTGAGGATCTTGATTCAAAGGATCGGTGTTGGCCCAGACCTTGGCGGCAGACCATGTGCGGCCTTGGTGCTGCTTGACACGGTTTGTCACTTGGTCAAGTTCCATCAAGTCACTGCAGGTGAGGGCCAGCGCTGACAAGTCAGTGATTTCATGGTCGTCAACCTTGACCAAGTAGGGCCCTTCACCCGGCACCCATACTCGGCCAATCAAAACGGCATTGGCAGCATTGACTGGCAATGTTTCTGTCAATGAGGGAAAGCTTGAGTTCAACACGAATCGTTCTCCTATTTAAAGCGCCTGAGGTGCTGTTTGTACAGTTGCCTTAGAGGTAAATCTTTTGCAAGAGCGTGACCAAAGTTTGAACTTGGTTGGGGGTAAGTTTAGCGCCAACATTCATTTCCAGCTCCGCCGCAGTGACCTCCGCCTTCAACATGAGTTCATTGCCCTGCTGGGTGGTGTGTAAACCGACGGCACGGCCATCATGGGGGTGAGGCAGGCGCTCAATCAAACCGCGAGCATCAAGGGCCTGGACAATTCCAACCAGATTAGGTGGCAAGATGTTGAGAGACGCACACAGTTGACGCGAGGTGACCCCGGGGTTGTGAGTGATGACGGACATCACTGAAAACTCGACAGGCTTGAGGTCATAGACCGCCATTTTTTCCAAAAATTTCCCTATCACGGACAAAGCCGCGCGCCGCGCGTTGTAACCAATCAAGGATTCTAAGTAAGTGGTGTCGACTTGCTCAACAGCGACAGACGGACTTTTTACACTGCTTCGCATAGTGTTTCAATGATGTGAGTGCGCATGGCAAATTCAGGCAAAACCCACTGCCGAAAGGCCTTGGCAGGAGAACGCCAACGATCATTGACATCAGGAATGCTGTCGTTCAGATGGGCGTTAATGCGCTGCCACGCCCATTGCAACAAAACCAAGGCCATGGCGCGAAGATAGTCATCGGCCACGCGGTGACCAAGGCTGGGGTCTTTTTGCGCAGCCGCCAAAATGCTTTGCGTGATTTTGCGCAATTGCTTGGATTCCTCAGACTCTGCACCGTTGGCAGCGTGCATGTCGTCTAACAAAAGATTCAAACTCTGGCCCTCATCGGACATGATTTTTCTGACCAGTAAATCGATGGCTTGAATTTCGTTGGTCCCTTCGTAAATCATGGTCACGCGAGCATCGCGAATGATTTGCTCAATTCCCCATTCGCGCACGTAGCCATGACCGCCCAGTACTTGAAGGCAATCGCTTCCGCCATGGAACGCTTGGTGAGTGAACGCGGCTTTCATCACCGGTGTGACCAAAGCACACCAGCGTTGGGACTTGACGGCTGTTTCTTTGTCTGCATGCTTGATTCGGTCCAATTCCACAGCGGTTTGGTAGGCCAGCAGTCGGCCACTGTCGATCCAAGCACGCTGAGTGTCCAAGATGCGTCGAATGGCAGGATGCTCAATGATGAGGTCAGCTTCTGCGGAGAGCTTCTTTGGAGCATCTTGGCCTATTGGGGCACGCATTTGGCGACGTTCTTTGGCATAGGCATTTGCTTTTTGCCATGCCGCATCCAGAAGGCCAATGCCTTGCATGGCCACATGCAAACGAGCTGCGTTCATCATGACAAACATGGCGTTCAAACCTTTTCCAGGTTCACCCACGATTTCAGAGATGGCATCGTCAAAGCGCAATACGCAAGTGGGACTGCCGTGAAGCCCCATTTTTTCTTCAATCCGATCACAGTGGACAGCACTGCGCTGGCCATTGGGATAAAACTTCGGTACCAAGAAAAGAGACAAACCCTTAGGGCCGGGCAGCGCATCGGGTAAGCGTGCTAAAACCAAATGAACAATGTTGTCAGTGAGGTCATGTTCACCGCCTGAGATGAAAATTTTTGTGCCGTTCAATGCATATCGCCCATCTGCTTGCGGCGTTGCCTTGGTTCGCGCTAAACCCAAATCGCTGCCTGCATGCGGCTCTGTGAGGCACATGGTGGCCAACCACTCACCAGTGCCTACTTTGCTGAGATAGGTTTCTTGCAAACTGGGACTGGCATGGTGCTTGATGCACTCATATGCGCCATGTAGCAAACCTGGCGCCATGGTCCAAGCTTGATTGGCGGCCGACAGCATTTCATAAAGCATGATTTCCAGAACGGCAGGCAGGCCTTGCCCGCCATCCTCTGGTGCTGAAGACAAAGCAGGCCAGCCGGCTTGCCAAAACATTTGGTAGGACGCCTTAAAGCCTGGTGGCAAGGTGACTTGGCCGTCATGCCACTGAGCACCAATTTCATCACCTATTTGATTCAAGGGAGCGACCACCTCGCCCACAAATTTGCCAGCTTCTTCTAAAACTTGTTGAACCAATTGAGCGTCAACATCAGCAAAAACAGAAAGAATATTGAGCTGTTGAGGCGCATTCAGCACTTGGTTCAAGACAAATTGCATGTCTTCAATCTGGGGTTTGTAAGCGCTCATGGTAGTTGGGCCCAACTTATTTTTTGGCAGCGCCCAAATAGGTCTCAATGACACGCGGGTCTTCCGCCAAATCGGACGCTTGACCTTGCAAGCTAATTTCTCCCATCTCCAGCACATAACCGTGATCGGCCACTGCTAAAGCGGCCCGTGCATTTTGTTCGACCAAGACAATGGACACACCGGTGCGACGAAGCGTTTCGATGATGCTGAAAATCTCTTTCACGATCAAGGGCGCTAAGCCTAGGCTGGGTTCGTCCAACATCAAAAGAGAAGGGCGAGACATCAGCGATCGACCCACTGCCAACATTTGACGCTCACCGCCAGACAAGGTGCCAGCTTCTTGTAGCCGCCTTTCTTTCAAGCGCGGGAATAAATCGTAAACGTCGTCAATGCGCTTGCGCCAATCAACGTTGCCCAAACGCATTTGTCGATAGCCACCCAACACCAAGTTGTCTTCTACAGTCATGGTGCTGAACAGTTCACGTTTTTCAGGCACCAACGAGATGCCCTGCATGACACGTTCTTCGAGAGTGAGTTCATTGATGGACTGGCCATTGAACTCAAGGGTGCCATGGGCCGGCAAAATACCCATCAAGCTGTTGAGAAATGTGGACTTGCCCGCGCCATTGGGTCCGATAACGGTAATCACGCTGCCTTTGGCGGCTTCAAGGCTGATGCCATGAAGAACTTCTGCTTTGCCATAACCCGCGTGCAATTGCGTGACTTTGAGAATGGGGGGTGTCATGTCAGTGCTCCGTTCCCAAATAAGCCGCACGCACGGCGGGGCTGGCTTGTATTTCAGCAGGGCTGCCTTGGGTCAGCAGGGTTCCAAACTCCATCACCACCAAATGGTCGCAGACTTCCATCACCAAATCCATGTCGTGTTCCACCAGCAAAATGCTCATGCCTTCTCCTTGCAACTGTCGCAGGACTTGTGCTAATTCTCTTTTCTCTTTGTGGCGCAATCCTGCAGCGGGTTCGTCGAGCAACAGCAGGGCTGGGTCGCAACAAAGAGCGCGTGCAATTTCCATCAGCCTTTGGGGCCCCATGGATAAATTACCGGCCAGTTCGTGCAGATAGTTGCCCATGCCAATCCGCTCAAGTTGATGCTGCGCTTCTCTCATGAAGCGTTGCTCTTCTGCTGTGTTGGTTCTGAGCATGGAGGAGATCACGCCAGACTCACCGCGTGTGTAAGCGCCCAAGGCGACGTTTTCCAACACCGTCATGTCGGGGATCATCTTCACGTGCTGGAAAGTACGTGCCATGCCCAGCCGAGAAATTTCACGAGAAGGCAAAGAAGTAATGTCTTGACCGCGGTAGTTGACTTGGCCGGATGTTTTAGAAAGGGCACCGGTGATGAGATTGAAAGTGGTCGATTTGCCGGCCCCATTGGGACCAATGAGCCCTACAATTTTGCCAGCATGAAGGTCAAAGCTGATGTCATTCACCGCTGTGAGACCGCCGAATTGCTTGCGAATTTTATCGATCCTCAAAACCAATTCGCCCAAGGCGGGTTTGGTGCGGGTGCTCAATGGCTCAGCATCTTGCCAGTCCATTTTTCGAGGGGGTCGTGGTAACTTGCGAGCAACCAAAGACCAGATGCCTTCAGGTAAATATTTGAGGACCAAGACCATGGCCACACCAAATACAATCACCTCATAACTGCCACTGGTGCCGATCAATGCGGGCAGAGCGACTTGCAAATAATCGTCAAGCAGCTTAATGAGTCCAGCCCCGACAATGGCGCCCCAGACATAACCCACGCCGCCAATCACTGCCATGAACAAGTACTCGATGCCCATTTTCAGGCCAAAAGCAGAGGGGTTGACGGTGCGTTGGAAGTGCGCCAGCAACCACCCTGCCACCGACGCAAACAAGGCGGCAATCAAAAAGATGGTGACCTTGTAGCGGAAGGTGCTGATGCCCATGGCCTCGGCCATTTGAGAGCCACCCTTCAGCGAACGAATGGCACGTCCAGGCCGCGAGTCCAGCAGGTTCAACAAGGCAATGGCACCTGCAATCAAGAGGGTCCATGTGAGAACGAAGAACAAACGACCTTGGCCAATGTCGATGCCGCCTATTGACAAACTTTTGAGACCCAGCAAGCCATCGTATTTGCCCAATGCATCCAAATTACCCATCAGGTAGTAAAGCGACAAGCCCCAAGCAATGGTGGCCAATGGCAAATAGTGTCCTGACATGCGCAAGGTAATAGCGCCCACAACAATGGCACTGATGGCCGTTAAACCTAAGCCAACAAACAAAGTGAGCCAGGGTGACATGCCGGTGTTGAGCGTCAACCATGCGGTGGTGTAGGCGCCAACACCAACAAATGCAGCCTGTCCAAACGATGTCAAACCGCCCACGCCAGTTAACAGAACCAAGCCCAAACATACCAGTGCATAAAGACCAATGTAGTTGAGTTGTGCAATCCAAAAGTCAGGCAAAGGCAAAAGGGCAATGACGGGAACCGCTGCAGCCAACAGCCAGATGAAAAGTTTTTGATTGTTCATGTCAGTGATCCTCGTCTGAATGACCACTGCGCAAAGAACGCACGAGGAGGATAGGTAAAACCAAAGTGAAGACAATCACTTCCTTGAAAGCGCTTGCCCAGAAAGCACCAAAAGATTCCACAATGCCAACGAAAAGTGCGCCCAATAATGCGCCGGGGTAACTTGCCAAGCCGCCCATCACCGCTGCCACGAAGCCTTTCAGACCTATCAAAAAGCCAGAGTCGTAAAACACTGTGGTGGTGGGGCCAATCAGCAAGCCTGACAGCGCACCAATAAGGGCCGCCATCAGGAAGGTGAGTTGGCCAGAGGTGTGGCTGGAAATGCCCATCAAACGCGCACCGGTTTGATTGACCGCGGTGGCTCGCAAAGCTTTGCCGCGCAATGAACGTTCGAAGTAAAGCCACATCATGACGATCAGTGCCAAGGAGGTAATGAAAATAATGACGGTTTGGCCGGAAAGAGCAACCGGACCCAGCGTGAACCGCTGATCCCAAAAAGAGGGATTG
>CANJOS010000110.1 GCA_947476015.1 Comamonadaceae bacterium
CCTGAAAAAAGAAGCTTTCCACGCAAGCATCTTGGACATGGAATTGAATGGCAAAGAAACCAAAGTTTTGCTGCGCGATTTCCAAATGCACCCTTACAAACAATTGGTTCTGCACATCGATTTCCAACGTGTCGACGCCAAAACCACATTGAACCGCAAAGTGCCAATTCACTACTCAGGCGAAGAAACATCTCCTGCTGTCAAGGTTGACGCTTGCCTGATCAATCACATCATGAATGAACTGGAGATCACTTGCTTGCCAGCAGATTTGCCAGAAGCCATCCATGTTGATTTGTCTGGTTTGAAAAAAGGTGTTTCTTTGAACCTAGGCGACATCACATTGCCCAAGGGCGTTAAAGCCGTTACACACGGCAAGAAAAACCCCGTATTGGTGTCCGTGGTAACGCCTGCTGCTGAAGAAGCGCCTGCTGCCGATGCGGCGGCTGCTGCTGCACCTGCAGCAGACGCCAAGGCCAAGGCCAAGAAGAAGTAATCTTTCTTCCGCTTTAAACACATGACGTGTTACAAACAACCCGCCTCGTGCGGGTTGTTTTGTTTTTATACTCTCACATGATCAAACTGTTTGTTGGCCTGGGCAACCCGGGCGCCGAATACGAGGACACCCGCCACAACGCTGGCTTTTGGTGGATCGACGCATTGGCGCGTGAACTCAATGTGAATCTGGTGCCCGACAAAAGCTATTTTGCCAAGGTGGCGCGAACGCAAATCAAAGGTCAAACTCTTTGGTTACTAGCGCCTCAGACTTACATGAATTTATCAGGAAAGTCCGTAGGTGCCTTGGCCAAGTTTTTCAAAATTGCGCCGGAAGAAATATTGATCGCCCATGACGAGCTCGACGTGGTACCGGGACAAGCCAAATTAAAGTTTGGTGGCAGTCATGCGGGTCACAATGGGCTGCGCGACATTCACGCGCAATTGGGCACTGGCGATTATTGGCGACTGCGCTTAGGCATAGGCCACCCAGGCGTCAAAGCCGAAGTGGTGAACTGGGTGCTCAAAAAACCGATGCTTGAGCAGCGCGAACTCATTCAGGAAAGCATTGCCAGATCAGTGAAAGCCGCCGACATGCTCATTCAGGGCGACATGGAAAAAGCCATGGTTCAAATTCACACCAGCAAACCCCCAAGACCCAAGCCGCCCCGCCCTGAAGGCCTCTCTGCAGGCTGAATCAAGATCAAGCTGGCACAGCCCAATTAACCCGCGTTTTGCAAACGCTTGTACTTTTGAAACAGCGTCTCTTTGGTTTCCACGTGGTGAGGATTGACAGGAATACAGGCCACTGGGCAAACCTGCACACATTGGGGCTCATCAAAATGCCCTACACATTCTGTGCACTTGCTAGGGTCAATTTCATAAATTTCAGGGCCGAGGTAGATCGCCTGATTGGGACACTCAGGTTCACATACATCGCAATTGATGCATTCATCGGTGATCATCAAGGCCATTTAAATCTCACTTAATTCTGGTGGAATTATGGTGCACAGCCACCCGCCGCCTGCACCTGCCCCTAAAATACCCCTGTGGAACCCTTACTTAACGCCGACTTGCATTGCCACTCCGTGGTCTCCGATGGCACGCTCACGCCAGAGGCCTTGGCCGCACGCGCTAAAGCCAACGGCGTGCAACTCTGGGCGCTCACAGACCACGATGAAATTGGCGGACAAGATCGGGCCATCGCCGCCGCCAAGGCCCACGACTTGAAATACCTCACTGGCGTAGAAATTTCCATCACATTTGCAGGCAAAACAGTCCACATTGTGGGCCTAGGTTTTGACCACACCCAGACTGACATGGTTCAAGGTCTTCGCAATACACGCGGCGGCCGTGGTGAGCGAGCCAAAGAAATGTCGGAAGGCTTGTCCAAGGTCGGTATCCACGGCGCCTATGAAGGCGCCCTCAAATTCGCCGGCAACCACGAGTTGATATCGCGCACTCACTTTGCGCGCTTCTTGGTAGAAAGCGGTGTTTGCAAAGATACCTCGGAAGTTTTTCGCAAATACCTGACCGAAAACAAACCTGGCTTTGTGCCTCATCGTTGGGCGAGTCTGGAAAACGCGGTCAAGTGGATTACCCACGCTGGAGGTGTTGCCGTCATTGCCCACCCCGCACGTTATGGTTTCACCGCCAACGAGGAATACGCTCTCTTCACAGAATTCAAAAATCATGGTGGGCGCGCTGTTGAGGTGCTCACGGGCAGTCACACCAGTGCTGAGGCATTGCGCTATGCCGACACTGCGCTGGAATTTGAATTGGCCGCCTCCCGTGGCAGCGACTTCCACAGTCCCGACGAAAGTCACACAGACCTAGGCACTTTGCCTTGGCTACCTGGGAAACTCACACCGGTGTGGGAATTGTTGTCAGACCGAATACAGTGAAACACGCCCCTGCTCAGACCCTGACGGGCATTGGATGCGTCATTCTGGCCACCGCTTGTTTTGCCATCCTCGACACCACCACCAAACACGTGAGCGCCAGTGTGCCTCTCTTGCTGGCCTTGTGGTTTCGGTACTTCATTCAAGCTTTTCTCAGCACTGTTTTCTTCATTCGCACACGGGGCATGGGTCTTTTCAAAACTGAACACCCAAAATTTCAAACTGCGCGAGGGGCGCTTCTTTTTTTCAGCAGCCTTTGTGCTTTCTATGGCCTGAAGTACATGCCCGTGGGCGAATTCACGGCCATTGCTTCCATCACTCCGCTGGTCGTCACACTCATGGCGACCTTGTCCTTGGGCGAAAAGGTGAGAAAGCTTCGCTGGAGCTTGGTCCTCGGCGCATTTGCGGGCACCATGGTCATTGTGCGGCCGGGCAGCCAGCACTTTGATTGGGTTCTGATTTTCCCTCTTTTGCTGATTGTGACCAATTCAAGTTTTCATTTGCTGACTCGGAAAATGACGGACACGGAAGACCCCGTCACCATGAATATCTTGACGGGATGGGTGGGCACCCTGTTGGGCGCCTTGCTATTGCCCTTTGTCTGGGAGCTTCCAACCGACTGGACAGTCTGGGCGCAACTGCTCATCATGGGTGGTTTTGCTACCGTAGGTCATTACCTCTTGATCATGGCGCTGACCAAAGCACCGGCCACCGTGCTCACGCCCTACTTTTACATTCAGATTGGTTTTGCCGTGCTGGGCGGTTGGTTGTTGTTTGACCACGTACCAGACCACTGGACATTGGTGGGCATGGGGATTGTGGCGCTGTGTGGTGCTTTGGGTGCGTGGCTCACTGTGCACGAAAGCCGCACGCCAATCATGTCAGTTAAATCTTGATGGATTGAACTAACATGGCCCAGTATTTTTCTGTTCATCCCGAAAACCCACAGCAACGATTGCTCAAACAAGCGGTGGCACTGCTTGATCAAGGCGGCGTGCTGGCCGTCCCCACCGACTCAAGCTATGCACTGGTTTGTCACATGGACGACAAGTCAGCGGCAGACCACTTGCGCAAGGTTCGCGGTGTAGACGACAAGCACCACCTCACCTTGTTGTGCCGTGATTTGAGTGAATTGGCCAACTATGCCAAGGTAGACAATTCGCAATTTCGGCTGCTCAAGCAAGCCACCCCGGGGGCTTTTACCTTTATTTTGGAAGCCACCAAAGAAGTTCCACGCCGCGTGAGTCATCCGCAAAGGAAAACCATTGGTCTGCGGGTTCCTGATCACAAGGTTTTACAAGAACTGTTGGCCTTGCATGGTGCGCCACTTTTGGCCACCACGCTGATGCCACAGGGAGAGACCGCGCCATTGAACGATCCAGAGGAGATTCGCATCCGGTATGAAAAACTCATTGCTGGCGTTCTTGACGCAGGCGCTTGTAGCCTTGAACCTACCACCATTGTGGATTGCACAGGTGACACGCTCGAAGTGGTTCGTCAGGGTTTGGGCAATGTGGCCTTGTTGGGCCTCTGACAATCACAAAACACTTTGAAAAAATTACCCTGTGGACATCTCTAACCTCATTCAAACTGTTTCTGTGTATGCCATTCCCGTGATCTTTGCCATCACGATGCACGAAGCTGCACATGGCTATGCGGCCAAATATTTCGGTGACCGCACAGCCTACATGTTGGGCCGGGTCACACTCAATCCCCTGCCGCATATTCACCTCATCGGTACCATTGTGTTGCCCTTGTTGCTTTACTTCAGCACCAACGGCGCACTGCTTTTTGGCTTTGCCAAACCCGTACCAGTCAACTTTGGTAACTTGCGTCATCCCAAGCGAGACATGGTCTGGGTCGCCTTGGCGGGACCTGCGTCGAACTTGTTGCAAGCCCTTGTTTGGGCTTTGTTGTTTGTGGTCTATACCGACTTTGGCGTGACAGAAAAATTCTTTCTGGCCATGTGCAAGGCAGGGGTCCTGAGCAATGTGGTGATGTTTGCCTTCAACCTCTTTCCCTTGCCCCCTTTGGATGGCGGCCGAATTGTGGTGGGCTTATTGCCTTGGAAGATGGCCTATCAGTTCTCTCGCGTTGAGCCTTACGGCTTCTACATTGTGATGGCTTTGGCCATCACCGGCGTGGTCAACCATTTGTGGCTCGACCCTGTCATGAGCGCCACCTTTGGACTGATCGAGTTGATGTTGAAAACTATTTATTAAAGCTGATTTGCCATGAACACTCCCACCAGCTCTCCAACAATGTCTCGCACACGCGTTCTGACGGGCATCACCACCACCGGAACGCCTCACTTAGGCAACTATGTGGGCGCCATTCGCCCCACAGTTCAAGCCAGCCTCCATTCGACCACGCAAGGTTTTTACTTCTTGGCCGACTATCACGCACTCATCAAGTGTGATGAACCGGCCCGCATTCAACGCTCCACCTTGGAAATAGCGGCCAGCTGGATTGCTGCGGGCCTTGACCCTGAGCGCGTGATGTTTTACCGCCAGTCCGACATTCCGGAAATTCCAGAGCTTACGTGGTTACTCACTTGTGTGACAGGAAAAGGTTTACTCAACCGCGCACATGCCTACAAAGCTTCCGTAGACAAGAACACCGCGTCTGGCCATGATCCCGATGCCGATGTGTCTGCAGGATTGTTCATGTACCCCGTGCTCATGGGCGCCGACATTTTGATGTTCAAAGCGCACAAAGTCCCTGTGGGACGCGATCAAATTCAACACATCGAAATGGCGCGCGACATGGCTTCAAGCTTCAATCATTTGTACGGCGAGCATTTGGTCTTGCCTGAAGCTGTCATCGAGGAATCTGTGGCGCTGCTGCCGGGTCTTGATGGCCGAAAAATGAGCAAGAGCTACGATAACACCATCCCCTTATTTTCATCCAGCGCACAGTTGAAGAAATTGATCTCAGGCATCGTGACCGATTCCCGCGCACCTGGCGAGTCCAAACAGACTGAAGGTTCAGCGCTGTTTCAAATTTATCAAGCCTTTGCCAGTTCAGAAGAGACAACGGCTTTTGCCAAAGCCTATGCCGAGGGGATTGGCTGGGGCGACGCCAAGCAACTGTTGTTTGAACGCATTGAGCGCGAAGTGGCACCCATGCGTGCGCCCTATGAAGAGCTCATCAACAACCCCGCCAAAGTAGACGCTCTGTTGTTAAAAGGTGCAGCAAAAGCGCGGGCGTTGGCCACACCTTTCATCCAAGAGTTGCGGCAGGCCGTGGGTTTGCGTTCTTTGGCAAGCACCCGTTCAACACAAGCAGTCGCTCAAAGCGAACGCATTGCAGTGCCAGCCTTCAAGCAGTACCGTGAAAAAGACGGGCAGTTTTATTTCAAGCTTGTCGACCCGCAAGGCCGGGTGCTGTTGCAGAGTTTGGGCTTTACATCGCCCAAAGATGCTGGCTTGGCCATTGGGCAGTTGCAGCAAGACGGTGCCAAAGCCATGGCTGAGTTAGGTTCGCAAGTGATTTTGGGTGAGGGCGTGAGCGCAACAGAGTTGTCCGATTCCCTGGCCTCCCTCAGAACAGAACTGGCTGAAAAGGCGAAATCTAAGAGTTGAATGGGTAGAAGTGCTCAAATTTCACAAAAGTTGCTTGATTTGTTCCCGACTTTGCTGATACTCTCATACTTTAAGTTTCATTCTTGAGCACACCATGACCGTTTACGTCATTGACGACCACCCCCTGATGCGCGATGCCCTCACCATGTTGGTTCAACGGGTTCGCCCTGGTTTGAAAGTGGTTTCGGTCGCCAAACTCAACAGCTTGGAGTCCACCGTAGAGCGTCAGGGTGCGCCCGAATTAATTTGTTTGGATTTGAAACTGCCCGACACCTTGGGTTTGTCGGGCGTGCATGCCGTTAAAGCCAAATTTCCAAATGTGCCCTTGGTCGTGGTCACGGGCTCAGAAGCCAGTGAATGCGAGGCAGCTTGCTTAGAAGCCGGCGCCAATTTATTTTTAGAAAAAGCCAGTCCGCCGAACACCATCATTGAAGGTCTGCGCACCTTCTTGCCTTCAGACAAGGAGGCGGCATCTGCTGAGGGTACTGTGGCTGCGCCGACCAAGCTTTCTAAGCGTCAAAAGCAATTGATCTTGATGCTAGACCAGGGCTTAAGCAACAAAGACATTGCAGACAAACTGACCATCAGCGAGCACACTGTGAAGGTTCATTTCTGGCGTTTGTTCAGAAGACTGGGTGTGAACAGCCGAACCCAAGCTTTGCACTTTGCGCGCACCAACGGCTGGCTGGGTATCTAAAGTCCAGGCTTAGTCTTTTTTCTTTTTATTCACGATGTCGGGCGTGACAGCGTCGACCACATTGATGAGCGTCTTACCGGTGTAAATGACGGTTGTGGCGACCACATCTGCCACAGCCACAATGGCACAGCCTTGAAGGCTCAGACAGGCAAAGAAGGCGAAAGCGAATTTCATAGACTGTCTCTCCATCGAATTGAGTGCATCGACGCAATTCTAAAGACTTTAGCTTTCGACAAATATTCTTGCCTTGCGCGGCGTCAAAACCAAAGTTTCACCTTCTTTGTATTGCTGCTCAGCAAACAAATGCGCCGACAACTGCGCTTCAATGACAGTGTCTTTGGCAAACTCTTGCTGGTCAACGGGTTCAAACTCCAAACGTGCAATAGGACCCACCACAATGGCGCGCGTGAGCTTGGCTTTGATGCCGACGTCGCCGGTGCTGTATCGCTTCACTTCAATGTCGTGTGGACGCACATAGGCAAAGGCTTTGCTGTCTTGGACGTGTTGGTGCTCAGGGCTGTTCAGGCTCACGGCGTTATCGCCACCGATCAGCATTTCGCCTTCATGAGCGCGGCCATGAAAGAGGTTCACATCGCCTAAAAAACCATACACAAAAGGACTGGCCGGATGATCCCACACTTCTTGGGGCGAGCCAATTTGCTCCACACGGCCGCTGTTCATGAGCACCACGCGGTCGGCCACTTCCAATGCTTCTTCTTGGTCGTGCGTGACAAAAATACTGGTGACATGCAAATCGTCATGCAGGCGACGCAACCAGCGGCGAAGTTCTTTGCGAACTTTGGCATCGAGTGCACCAAAGGGCTCGTCAAGCAATAACACTTTGGGTTCTACAGCCAAAGCACGTGCCAACGCAATGCGCTGACGCTGACCACCGGAGAGTTGCGATGGGTAGCGATCGGCTAACCAGTCGAGTTGCACCAGACTCAAAAGGTCGTGCACTTTTTGTTTGATGACTGTCTCAGTTGGACGCTGATTGCGCGGTTTCATACGGAGGCCAAAGGCCACGTTTTCGAAAACAGTCATGTGACGAAACAAAGCGTAGTGTTGAAACACAAAGCCCACTTGGCGTTCGCGCACATGCACATGGGTCGTGTCTTCACCACTGAAAGCAATGGTGCCAGTATCGGCTGTTTCCAATCCCGCAATGATGCGCAACAAGGTGGTCTTGCCACAACCTGAAGGGCCGAGCAAAGCCACCAACTCTCCTGACTCAATGTCGAGGCTGACATCACGCAGTGCGTGGAAATCACCGAACTGTTTGTGGACATTTCTAATTTCGATGCTCATGGTGCGGCTTTCAATGACAGATCCAGAGGCGCTGCCTTCACATTTTCTGGGGGTAAATCACGGATGACTTTCATTTCGCGTTCGTGGCGCCACTCCACCACTGACTTGATGACCAAGGTAACCAGCGCCAGCAAGGCCAGCAAAGACGCCACCGCAAAGGCCGCCACCGATTGGTATTCGTTGTACAAAATTTCAACATGCAAGGGCATGGTATTGGTCTGCCCGCGAATGTGCCCTGACACCACCGAC
>CANJOS010000111.1 GCA_947476015.1 Comamonadaceae bacterium
CTTACGTTTGAGACGGCAGAACAACCATGGTTGAAATTGAACTAGACGGTCAAAAAGTTGAGGTCCTTGAGGGCAGCATGGTCATGCATGCCGCTGAAAAGGCCGGCACTTACATTCCTCACTTCTGCTATCACAAGAAATTGAGCATTGCGGCCAACTGCCGCATGTGTTTGGTCGATGTTGAAAAAGCACCCAAGCCCATGCCTGCTTGTGCGACGCCGGTTACGCAAGGCATGGTTGTTCGCACCAAGTCAGACAAAGCCATCAAGGCACAGCAGTCGGTCATGGAGTTCTTGCTCATCAATCACCCGCTTGACTGCCCCATATGTGATCAAGGCGGCGAATGTCAATTGCAAGATTTGGCCGTGGGTTATGGCGGTTCGGGTTCACGTTACGAAGAAGAAAAACGAGTGGTGTTTCACAAAGATGTGGGCCCACTCGTTAGCATGCAAGAGATGAGTCGTTGTATTCACTGCACACGCTGCGTTCGTTTTGGTCAAGAAGTGGCTGGCGTGATGGAACTAGGCATGTCACACCGCGGTGAGCACGCCGAAATTGAAACCTTTGTCGGTCAATCGGTTGACTCAGAGCTTTCTGGCAACATGATCGATATTTGCCCAGTGGGCGCGCTGACCAGCAAACCATTTCGTTACAGCGCTCGCACTTGGGAATTGTCGCGCCGCAAGTCCATTGCGCCCCATGATTCTTCCGGTGCCAATTTGGTGGTTCAAGTGAAGAACAATGAAGTGCTGCGCGTGGTGCCCTTGGAAAATGAAGAAGTCAATGAGTGTTGGATTGCTGACCGAGAGCGTTTCTCTTACGAAGCTTTGAACAGCGCCGATCGTTTGCGCACGCCCATGATCAAGCAGGGCGGTGAATGGAAAGAGGTTGACTGGCAAACGGCCTTGGAATATGTGGCCAATGGGTTGAATCAAATCAGCAAAGACCATGGTGCAAGCAGCATTGGCGCCTTGGTGAGCCCTCACAGCACTTTGGAAGAACTTCATTTGGCTAGCACTTTGCTGCGATCCTTGGGGTCTGACAACATCGACTATCGCTTGCGCAATGCTGAATTTATAAAGGCGCAAGGCGTGCGCTACTTGGGCACCTCCATTGCGAGCCTGACACAACTTCAACGCGTGTTGTTGGTAGGCAGCAACTTGCGCAAGGACCATCCACTGTTTGCGCAGCGTATCCGTCAAGCTCAACGCAATGGTGCGCAAGTCAGCGCCATTACTTCCAAGGCCCTGTTCAATGCGGCCGATGCGTGGGCCATGCCCGTTGCGCATGCCGATGTGCAAGAAGCCAGTTCATGGGCACAAAGCTTGGCCAATGTGGCGACGGCCATTGCGGCAGAGAAGGGCGTGACAGCCCCTGCTCAAGGTCAAGCTACTCCTGAAGCACTCGCCATTGCCAAGTCACTCTTGGGCGGCGAACGCAAAGCTGTTCTGCTGGGCAATGCCGCAGCACACCATGCCAATGCCTCAAGTCTGTTGAGCTTAGCCCAGTGGATTGCCGATCAAACTGGCGCAACTTATGGCTACCTCACGGAAGCTGCCAACACAGTGGGTGCACAGTGGGCAAAAGCGGAGCCTCAGTCAGGTGGTTTGAATGCTGCGCAAATGTTAGCGGGTGGCTTGAAGGCCGCTTTGCTTCTCAACACTGAACCCGTTGAAGATTCTGCTGCTGGCACCAATGCTGTTGCTGCCTTGGCCGCCATGCAGATGGTTGTCACACTCAGCCCCTTCAAAGCCAACATGGCTTTCTCAGACGTGTTGCTGCCCATTGCACCTTTCACAGAAACATCCGGCAGTTTCGTCAATGCTGAAGGGCGCTTGCAAAGCTTCCATGCAGTGGTGAAGCCGCTGGCTGAAACACGTCCCGCGTGGAAAGTGTTACGCGTCTTGGCCAATATGTTGGGTTTGCCTCAGTTGACTTTTGAAACATCACAAGATGTGTTGAAACAAATCGCTGCAACACCCTTGAATTTAGGCAATTCATGCAGCGATGAAGTTCGCCTGACGGGCAACGTCGACACGCCTTGTGTGGCGTCTATTTACCAACTCGACAGCTTGGTGCGACGTGCGCCGTCCTTGCAACTGACGGCAGATGCCCGAAATGCCAAGAATCACGCAGAAGGAGTGCACGGATGATCGACGCTCTTTACAGCAGTGGCCTTAACGCCATTTCAGAAACATGGTGGGCTGCTGTGGCGTGGCCAGTCTTGTGGATCTTGCTCAAGATTGTGTGTATCTTGGTGCCTCTTTTGTTGTCTGTGGCTTACCTCACTTTATGGGAGCGCAAATTACTGGGTTTCATGCAGGTTCGCTTGGGCCCCAACCGCGTCGGCCCGTTTGGTTTGTTGCAACCATTTGCCGATGCCATCAAACTGCTCACCAAAGAACTGATCAACCCCACGGCTGCCAGCTTGGGCTTGTTCCGACTTGGCCCCATCATGGCCATCATGCCAGCCTTGGCCGCATGGGTGGCCATTCCCTTTGGACCCGAAGTAGCGCTCACCAACATCAACGCGGGATTGTTGCTGGTCATGGCCATCACGTCCATTGAGGTTTATGGTGTGATCATTGCGGGCTGGGCCTCCAATTCCAAATATGCTTTCTTGGGTGCACTGCGCGCGTCTGCTCAAATGGTGAGCTACGAAATCGCCATGGGCTTTTGCTTCTTGGTGGTCATCATGGTGACCGGTAGCATGAACCTCACAGAAATTGTGTTGGGGCAAGGCAATGGCGAATTGGCCAGTATGGGCTTGAACTTCTTGTCATGGAACTGGTTGCCTTTGTTTCCCATCTTCATGGTCTACCTCATCTCTGGCGTTGCTGAAACAAACCGCCATCCCTTTGACGTGGTGGAAGGGGAGGCTGAAATCGTGGCAGGCCACATGGTGGAGTATTCCGGCATGGGTTTTGCCATCTTCTTTTTGGCAGAGTACGCCAGCATGTGGTTGGTGTCTATCCTGGCAGTGATCATGTTTTTGGGGGGCTGGATTTCGCCCATTGACAGTGCGCTTTTCAACTTCATTCCGGGTTGGATTTGGTTGGGCCTCAAAACTTTTCTGGTGGTGTCAATGTTCATCTGGATTCGCGCCACTTTCCCGCGTTTCCGTTATGACCAAATCATGCGTTTGGGCTGGAAAATTTTCATCCCAGTCACCTTGGTGTGGTTGTTGATTGTGGGCGTTTGGTTGCATTCGCCTTGGAATATTTGGAAATAACCGGGTTAAGACATGTCTACAGTGGCTGTATCCAATTTCTCTCTCAAAGATTTTCTCAAAAGCTTCATGCTATTTGAGTTGGTCAAAGGCATGGCCTTGACGGGGCGTTATGCTTTCCGTCGCAAGGTCACCCTGCAATTCCCCGAAGAGAAGACTCCTTTGTCTCCGCGCTTCAGGGGCTTGCACGCTTTGCGTCGCTATGAAAACGGCGAAGAGCGTTGCATTGCTTGCAAATTGTGTGAGGCTGTTTGCCCTGCAATGGCCATCACCATTGAATCTGAAGTTCGAACTGACGGCTCGCGCCGAACCACACGCTATGACATCGATTTGACGAAGTGCATCTTCTGCGGTTTCTGCGAAGAAAGCTGTCCCGTTGATTCCATTGTGGAAACTTCTATTCTGGAGTACCACGGCGAGAAGCGTGGCGATTTGCACTACACCAAAGAGATGCTCTTGGCAGTGGGCGATCGTTACGAAAAAGACATTGCTGCAGCCAGAGCGGCTGATGCCAAGTACCGTTGATCGACTGATTGACAAAAACTAACAAGCGACAACCCATGGACGTCAAAACTGGTTTCTTTTATCTGTTCTCGGTGGTGCTGCTGTTCGCATCCTTTCGAGTTGTGACTGCTCGCAATCCGGTGCATGCCGTGTTGTTTTTGATGTTGGCGTTTTCGCAGGCTTCAGGTCTTTGGCTGCTTCTGCAAGCAGAGTTCTTGGCCATGACTTTGGTCTTGGTTTACTTAGGTGCCGTGATGGTGTTGTTCTTGTTTGTGGTGATGATGCTCGACATTAACCTGGACACCCTGCGTGACGGCTTTTGGAAGCACTTTCCTTTGGCAGCTACTTTGGGCGCCTTGGTCGCCCTTGAAATGGCGGCTGTGCTCATGAGTGGCTTCCGAACCTCAGCTGCTCCAAAAGTTGCCGTGGCCGTGGGGCAAGTCGGGCCAGAAATTCCCAACAGCAAGGCCCTGGGCATATTGCTTTACACGGAATACCTCATGCCCATCCAAGTGGCCGCGGCCATCTTGTTGGTTGCCATGATTGCTGCCATAGCGCTTACTTTGCGGCATCGCAAAGACAGCAAAGCCATCAGTGCCTCTGAACAAGTTCACGTGAGAGCCAGCGATCGCTTGCGTGTTTTGAAAATGGAGCCTGTCAAGCCTGGTGATGCCCCCAATGCCCCCGAAGCCCCTGCAACGGCAGAAGCATCCAAGGAGATTAAACAATGACTTTGACACTCGGACACTACTTGTCACTGGGCGCCATGTTGTTTGCTTTGGCAGTCATCGGTATTTTCTTGAACCGCAAGAATTTGATCGTGCTTTTGATGGCCATTGAGTTGATGCTCTTGGCTGTCAATATGAATTTTGTGGCTTTCTCTCACTACTTGGGTGACATGCACGGACAAGTTTTCGTGTTCTTCATCATGACTGTGGCAGCGGCAGAGTCTGCCATTGGCTTGGCCATCTTGGTCCTTTTGTTCCGAAACATGAACAGCATCAATGTAGACGAACTTGATTCGCTCAAGGGATAAGAGGTTAAACAATCATGAGCCAAACCCTTAACGCTTCTACATTGCTTGCAGTGCCCTTGGCCCCATTGGCCGGCGCGATGCTGGCGGGTATTCTGGGAACTCAATTCGGCGGTAACTGGATCGGTCGTCGCCTCACACACACCCTCACCATTTTGGGCGTGCTCATTGCCTTCATCTTGTCAGCAGCCACCCTGAAAAGCGTGGCCATGGATGGCGCGCGTTTCAATGAGACTCTTTACACTTGGATGACGGTGGGCGGTCTCAACATGGAAGTGGGGTTCATGGTTGATGGCCTCACCGCCATGATGATGTGCGTCGTCACCTTTGTGTCGCTCATGGTGCACATCTACACCATCGGCTACATGGATGAAGACGAAGGCTACAACCGCTTCTTTGCCTACATCTCGCTGTTCACCTTCTCGATGTTGATGCTGGTCATGAGCAACAACATGCTGCAACTGTTCTTTGGCTGGGAAGCTGTGGGCTTGGTGTCTTACTTGCTCATTGGTTTTTGGTTCAATAAGCCCACTGCCATTTTTGCCAACATGAAAGCCTTCTTGGTCAATCGTGTCGGAGACTTTGGTTTCATCTTGGGGATTGGCCTTATTGCCGCCTATGCAGATACTCTCAATTACGCAGAGGCATTTGCCAAAGCCAGTGAACTCAGCGCTCTCACATTGCCGGGTACCTCCTGGATGTTGGTCACGGTCATTTGCATCTGCTTGTTCATTGGTGCCATGGGTAAATCGGCCCAGTTCCCTTTGCACGTGTGGTTGCCAGACTCTATGGAAGGTCCTACACCCATCTCTGCCCTGATTCACGCAGCGACCATGGTCACAGCGGGCATCTTCATGGTGGCGCGCATGTCGCCCTTGTTCGAGTTATCTGAAACAGCCTTGAACTTCATCATGGTGATTGGTGCCATCACGGCCTTGTTCATGGGCTTCTTGGGCATTATTCAGAACGACATTAAGCGGGTGGTGGCTTATTCCACCTTGTCGCAGTTGGGTTACATGACAGTGGCTTTGGGCGCCTCTGCTTATTCTGTGGCCGTGTTCCACCTCATGACACACGCATTTTTCAAAGCCTTGTTGTTCTTAGGCGCGGGCTCGGTCATCATGGGCATGCACCACAACCAAGACATCCGTTACATGGGGGGCGTTCGCAAGTACATGCCCATCACTTGGATCACTTCTTTGCTGGGTTCTTTGGCGCTCATTGGAACGCCTTTTTTCTCAGGTTTCTACTCCAAAGACAGCATCATTGAAGCGGTACGTGAAAGCCACTTGGCTGCCGCTGGCTTTGCCAACTTTGCCGTGTTGGCTGGCGTGTTCGTCACGGCCTTCTACTCATTCCGCATGTACTTCTTGGTGTTCCATGGCAAAGAGCGATATGACCAGAACCCAGATTCGCACCACGGTCACCACGCCGACCATCACGATGACCATGATCACAGCAGTCATCGGCCACACGAGTCTCCTTGGGTTGTGACGGTGCCATTGATTCTGCTGGCCATTCCTTCTGTGGTCATTGGTTACATGACCATCGACGCCATGCTGTTTGGTGAGTTCTTCAAAGACGCGATATTTGTAGATGTTGGCAAGCATCCTGTGATGCAAGAGCTGGCAGATGCTTTCCACGGCCCTGTTGCCATGGCCCTGCATGCTGTCACCACAGCACCATTCTGGCTTGCTTTGGCTGGTGTGGTGGTCGCTTGGTACATGTACTTGATCAATCCCGCTGTGCCTGCTGCCATGGGTCGCGCTTTGCATCCATTGGTGGTTCTTCTTGAGAACAAGTACTACATGGACTGGATCAACGAAAAAATTTTGGCCCGTGGTGCACGTGCATTGGGCAATGGACTTTGGAAAATTGGCGACCGCACCTTGATCGACGGACTGCTTGTGAATGGCTCATGGAAACTGGTGGCCATGGTTTCAGCCTGGACTCGCAAGTTGCAAACAGGCTATCTTTACCACTATGCCTTGGTGATGATCTTGGGTATCTTCTTGCTGATGACGTATTTCGTCTGGCTGAATAAATAAGGAAGTCACAAAATGGGATTGTTGAGCCTCGCCATTTGGACGCCTATCGCGTTCGGTATTGTTTTATTGGCTTTGGGCCGTGACGAACAAGCACAATCTGTGCGCTGGTTGTCACTGGTGGGTGCCATTGTGAGTTTCTTGGTCACACTGCCTTTGTATGGCGGTTTCAAACTCGATACCGCTGACATGCAATTTGTTGAGAATGTTTCTTGGATTGAACGCTTCAATGTGAACTACCACTTGGGACTTGATGGTATTTCTTTGTGGTTCGTCATCCTGACAGCATTCATCAACGTGGTTGTGATCATTGCTGGTTGGGAAGTGATTACGCGCAAAGTGAACCAATACATGGCCGCATTTCTCATCCTCTCGGGATTGATGATTGGCGTGTTTTCTGCGTTAGATGGCTTGCTTTTCTACGTGTTCTTTGAGGCCACCCTGATTCCGATGTATTTGATCATTGGTATTTGGGGCGGTCCTAACAAAATCTACGCTGCCTTTAAGTTTTTCCTTTACACCTTGTTGGGTTCGCTGCTGACATTGATCGCGCTGATCTTTTTATACACCCAATCTGGCGGGAGCTTTGACATTGCCACGTGGCATGAACTGCCTTTGTCTGCTACAGCACAAAACTTCCTGTTCTTCGCATTCTTTGCTGCCTTTGCTGTCAAAGTGCCCATGTGGCCCGTGCACACCTGGTTGCCTGATGTGCACGTGGAAGCGCCGACCGGCGGCTCCGCCGTGTTGGCAGCCATCATGTTGAAACTGGGTGCTTATGGCTTCTTGCGTTTCTCCATGCCCATTGCCCCCGACGCTGCGCGTGAGTGGGGCACCTTCATGATTGTGTTGTCACTGGTGGCGGTGATTTATGTGGGCTTGGTGGCCATGGTGCAACAAGACATGAAAAAACTGGTGGCTTATTCATCCGTCGCTCACATGGGCTTTGTCACCTTGGGCTTCTTTATCTTCAATCCTTTGGGCGTTTCCGGTGGTTTGGTTCAAATGATTGCGCACGGTTTTGTGTCAGCTGCCATGTTCTTGTCGATTGGCGTCCTCTACGACCGTGTACATTCTCGCGACATTGCCAGCTATGGCGGCGTGGTCAACACCATGCCCAAATTCACAGCTTTCGCTTTGCTATTCTCGATGGCCAACTGCGGTTTGCCAGGCACAGCTGGTTTCGTGGGCGAGTGGATGGTTATTTTGGGTGCTGTGAAGTTTGATTTTGTGGTGGGTCTGCTGGCGGCCTCTGCCTTGATCTTTGGCGCAGCCTATACCCTTTGGATGTTCAAGCGCGTTTACTTGGGCCCTGTAGCCAACAACGATGTGAA
>CANJOS010000112.1 GCA_947476015.1 Comamonadaceae bacterium
CCGCATGACGATCTGCCCATTTGCCCAAGGCGGGCATGGTGATCATGACAATGGCGTAGGAAAAACTCAAAGCACTGGTCCAAGCCAGCGTAGCCCATTCAGCTTTGTCAGCCACTGCGCCCACAAAGTAGGCTGCAAACACAGCGGTGATGACCACGGTGGTGTAGCCTGAATTTGCAAAGTCGTACATGGCCCAGCCAAAGACTTCTCTGCGTTGAACGCCCGTGTTAAGCATTTTGATTTTTTAACCCCTCTGAATGCAAGCAGCTTCTACAGTCAGCAAACTGAAGCCAGGTTTGAAATTCAGTGCAAGTGCCGAGGGCGTCGACCACCACCGTGACCGCCTTGAGGGCCACCACTGCCTCCCCGCGGAGGCTTGCCCAGCTCAAGGGAACTGACCAAATTGTCAAATCTGTCAGAAAATAATTTGTCAATTTCGTGAACCACACCGCTTAATTCTGAACCGTCAAAGTGACGCTCCATCAAGCCAATGACATCTTGGACCAACAAATCACGCTGCGCTTGCATGATGGCTGCGGGATCGGGTCCTACGAACAGAATGACGAAGTCGTCTCGGGACTCTGTGCCCCTGGCTTCATCATCATCGTCAAATTCGGTGTCATAAAAAGTCACCTCAAGCTGAGCACCCGCGGCTGAAATTTCGTTGACGTTCATGCACAAGTCGTCAAGAACTTGCCGGAAATCGTCACTCCCCCTGACAGTCCAACACATTTTTAGTTTGTGCTCGGTGGCTTCAAAGTGAATTCCAGATTCTTCTTCGTAGAGGCTTTGCGCGCCATCGGTGAGAGACCTTGCACCTGCGTATTTCCAAAGGGGTTTGACGGCTTCTTGAAGGGCTTTGAAGTCCACATCATCGCGCAAGGACACTTCACCATGAACATGAATTTCAAAGGGGGTGTTGAAGGATGTCATGGCTGTCTACTTAAGGTCATTGGCGCTTCATGCCGAAGTCTTCACCGCAAGCCCATTTGAAGGGGACAAACGGCAGATTTTTACTCTGTGTAGCGAACTATACCACCGGGCTTTGAAGAGATCTTCAATTCCTGCTTTGGAGAAGATGTTTGAAAAAGCATGTCATGGGTCATCTCACTCAAAGTACCTGCTTGCAACGAAGGTGCCATGAATTCCTGCTGATTCGCTTTAAATTGTTGCATCGCATCAACCATTTGAGAAACCGCTAACAAATGAGTCTCCAGACCCACGCCAGTTTTCTGATTTTCGACAATTGACAGCGAGGCTTTTTCAAGCTCTGGTACACCCTCGAAACGAGAGATTGCCTCAGAGAGCAACCTCACTTGATCTCCCAGTGAGCTTGGGGCGCCGAAATTTTTCCCAGGGTCTGCTGAGGTCCGTGAGTCTGCACCCTCTGCAATTTTGAACCACACATCAGCCACCATGTGAGAAACACCGTCCAAGGTTTCGAAGGTTGAGGTCATGCCGATCAAATTACCATTGTCTCGAATGTCAGCGACTTGGGCGCTCAAATTAATTTGCTGAATGCCCAGCTCGTTCAAGGTCTTAAGCTCTTTCACATCCGTTTGGCCATTGACATTCACATCTGTCCAAATGCGCAGTTGATCAAAGGCATCGTCAGCTTGGCTGATCATGCCATCATGATTGGTGTCCAACTCTTCCAGGGCGGTATAACCATCAGGAGAGTTCGAGCCGTCTGCCAACAAAGTGGATGAGCCAAAGAGTTCACGGCCATCGTTGATGATTTGATCGCCATTTCGATCCATGACCAAGAGGCCATCTTCTGAACTGGCCCAACCTGTTCGCATCGCCTGCCCGTTGGCCAAGACATCGAAACTCACACCCTCCGACATGCTGGTGGTTCTCACGCCATCCCCATTCAAGTCCAAGATAATCGGTGTTGAGGATCCCACCAAAGAGACCTTAGAGCCCAATGATCTAATTTGAGCGGCCGTGATGGCTTGCACTTGAACGCTGGTCAATGAAGCCAAAGCATTGGTGCTGAGAGCTGCCATTTGCTTTGTAGACAGACTGGCAATTTGATGTGAGGTGAGTGCCTTCAATTGACTGGTCGTCATCAAATTCAGGTTGGCCGACGACAAAGATGGAATTTGAAGATTGCTCAAATACGTCAAATGCTGCGTCGTCAGTGAGGCAATTTCATCTGAAGTCAATGCGGCAATACCAGAGGGTGATATTGCCCTGAGTTGCACACTTGAGAGTGCCAACAAGTCGGCAGTTTCCAAGTTCGCCACTTGACGAGAGCTCAAACTTGCCAGCTGCGAAGTTGTCAAGCCTTGAAATTGGACAGACGTCAAGGCATTCAAATTGACAGTAGACAGCACAGAAATTTGGGAAGGTGTCAGAGCAGCCAACTGCGAAGTGAGCACATTGCTCATCTGAGCGGTGCTCAGGGCATTCAGTTGTGTTCCCGAGAGGGTTCGCAATTGAGCCGATGTCAAGGCTTGCAAATCATCAGAAGCAAAACTAGACATTTGGCGCGTTGTGAGCACCTTCAATTGCGAATCCAATAAGGCACTGACTTGGGTTGTGGTCAGCGCCACGATTTGGTTTGAATTGAGAACAGCAATGTTGCCTGGCTTGATTGCCTGAATTTGAGATGAGCTTAAAGCTGCCAAATCATTGACTTGGAGATTGGCAACTTGACGGGTGATCAGACTTGCTATTTGCACCGATGTGAGTGACTGAAATTGAGTCTCAGACAGTGCATTCAGATTACCAGAGGTCAAATTGGCGATTTGCGTGATGTTCAATGCACGGACCTGTGTCGTTAACAAGTCGCCCATTTGCGTTTCACTCAGCGAGTTCAACTGAACAGCGGTCAGATAACCCATTTGCACTGTTGTCAAAGCTTTCAGGTCAACTGCTTGTAGAACTGCCAATTGACTGGTTTTTAAGGCAGCCACTTGCTTGTCATTCAAGTAGGTCATTTGCTGTGTTGTCAGCGCGACTATGGCCTGGGTGTTCAGTGCGGCAATGCCATCAGGCTTGATGGCTTGAATCTGTTGGCTGCTTAAAACCGCCAAATTAGAGGCATCCAAACTTGCCAAATGATTGGCAATCAAGGAGGTGACTTGGGTTGTCGTCAGGGCCTGGAATTGGTCAGTTGTCAGCGTTTTTAAATTGGTGGTGGACAGCGCCGAAATCTGCGCATTGCTCAAATAAGTCACTTGCAGCGTCGTCAGTGCCGTCACCTGATCAGATCGAAATGCAGAAAAACTAGCAGGAGCCAAAGCCCTCAACTGGGAACTGCTCAGCGCCACCAAGTCTTCGATTTGTAAGCTGGCGATTTGTTGCGTCTTTAGACTGCTGATTTGACCTGTCGCAAGTGCTTGAAATTGGATGGAAGTCAGCGCATTCAGTTTGTCTGTTGCAAGCGATGAGATTTGAACCGCTGTCAATGCGCGCAACTGGGAGGTGAGCCAATTGCTCATTTGCGTTGTGCTCAAAGAATTTAACTGCGCCGCCGACAAGCCCAAAATTTGCAGGGTGCTGAAGGCCTGAAGATCTTCAACCTGAAGACTGGACAATTGGTTGGTCGTTAGCGCCCTCAACTGATCTAGGCGCAAAGCGCTCACCTGAGAAGATGTGAGTGCCACAATTTCTTCAGTTCTCATGGCGGAGATACCTGCAGGTGCAATAGATTGCACCTGCACTGAAGTCAAAGCCACTAAATCTGCTGTTTCAAGGCTTGAGATTTGTTGAATTTTCAGACTTAAGAGCTGCGTACTGGTCAGAACTTGAAACTGAGAGGTATTCAGCGCATTCAAATTGCTTGATGTCAGGTTGGCAATTTGAACCACGTTGAGCGCACGAACTTGGGATGTCAGCAAACTGCCCATCTGAGTTGCATCCAAGCCATTCAGTTGGTTAGCGCTCAGGCTGCCCAGTTGGGTGGTACTAAGTGCTTTGAGATCGTCAAGCTCCAGAGCCCCCATTTGCGTAGTGGTGAGCTTTGAAAGTACGCTGCTCGTGAGAGCCTGAAACTGTGTGCTTGAGAGCGCATTCAGTGCCGTGGTTGAAAACGACGGAATACGCAAATCTGTGAGTGCACGAATCTGTGTGGTCAGCAAACTGCCAATTTGCGCGCCACTCAAGGCATTGAACTGCGTACCGGTCAGGCCGCCAATTTGTGCCCTGGTCAGGGACTGCAGGCCCGTGGTTCCCAGACCCGCAACTTGATTGCTTGTGAGTGCTGTGATTTGTATGGCATTCAGTGACGAAAGCTTATCTGTCGCTAAGGCATTCAGAACCTGCGTGCTCAGTAGCCCGATACTGTCTGGCGCAATGGCCTGCAACTGAGAGCTGCTCAGAATTCCCAGATCCTCGCTTTCAATGTTGGCGAGTTGCTGGGTTGTGAGGCGTGCAATCTGGGCTGTTGAAAGTGCTTGAAACTGACTTGTGGTCAGCGCGTTCAACTTGTCAGTGGCCAACGAAGAAATTTGAGCGACTGTGAGCGCACGCACTTGCGTGGTCAGCAAGGTCCCCATTTGCGCAGTACTCAAGTACTGCAAATGCGTGACCGATAAGTTGCTTACACTCAGTACATTTAAATCAGCGTCTTCCAGCTTGAGTAACTGAGTGCTGGTTAAAGCCGTTAATTGACTCAAACGCAGATTTGCGACATGCGCTGTTGTCAATGCAACAATTTGGTCGGTTCGCAAGGCAGCGATGCCCGCTTCTTTGATCGACTGGAATTGGCTGACACTCAAGCCTGCTAAATCAGCGGTTTCTAAGCTGGAAATTTGTCCAACTTGAAGGCTGGCAATTTGGGTGGTACTCAGTGCTTGAAACTGAGTCACACTGAGTGCGTTGAGGCTGTCGGAAGTAAGTGACGAAACCTGGAGTACTTTGAGTGCGCGAACCTGAGACGTCAGCAACTGTCCAATTTGCTCAGTGCTCAGATAATTCAATTGCGCCGGAAACAACGCACTGATTTGCAGCGTGGTGAGCGACCGCAAATCTGTGGAGGACAAACCCAACAACTGACTGCTGGTCAGCGATTGGATTTGACTGCTGTTAAGCGCTGTGATGGATGTCAATGAAACAACCTGTTCTGTAAATCGGCAGAAGATCTCGATTCAATCCCACTCATTTCTAAATTTAAGAAGTGTTGGGTCGTCAAAAAGCAGTCATTTCAAGAATGCTGAGAAAGATCATTCTTGGGATACACACCTGCTTGTTGAGGTGATTTTAAAGAGCAACTGCGAGATTACAAGGTGTAACAGGCGTAAATCGCCAGATTGGTGGTGCCCCGAGCCGGAATCGAACCGGCACGCCCGTTATTCACGAAAGCGGCGGATTTTAAGTCCGATGTGTCTACCAATTTCACCACCGGGGCTAAAGCTGTATTGTGCCTTCAACTTGAGCTTTGTGACATTAAAAAACCCTCGAGAGAGGGCTTTTAAGGCATTAGGGCAAAAGCCGAAAGCTCAAAAAACTCTAAAAATTAGCCGCCTTTTTTAGCACGTTTCCCTGGGTTTTTCTTGCTCCGTGTCGAGACACCTCGCTCTAAGCTAACGCGTTGGCCGCGACCAGTTGTGGGTAAAGTGACGCCAGGCAATGCCTTCAAAGGCGGTGTGTATTTGCGATCAGCTTCGGTAACAATCTTATTGCCCATCAGTGGCTCCAGGAAAAAAAGTTCAAGGCAACATTAAGCCACAGATTCGGATCAACTCCAGCCTGAGAGGCAAAAATTAGCCCTTGAACGATTTATTTGTAGAGCACTGAGGGCAGCCAGAGTCCAATGGCTGGGAACATGTAAAGCAGCACAATGGCAAACACCTGAATGGCCATGAAGGGCATCATGCCTGCAAAAATTTGATTCAAAGTAACATGAGGGGGGCTGACACCTTTGAGGTAAAAAGCCGCCATGGCCACAGGCGGGCTTAAAAATGCAGTTTGCAAATTCAAGGCAACCAAGAGCCCGAAAAACAAGGGATCAATTCCAAAGTGTGGCAGCAATGGGATAAAGATCGGCATGAAAATCACAATGATCTCAGTCCACTCTAAAGGCCAGCCCAGCAAGAAAATAACCACTTGCGCCAGAATCATAAATTGAACAGGCGTCATGTCGAGTGACAAGACCCAGGTGTTGATGAGTTCTTGGCCACCCAGCAATGCAAAGGCAGCAGAAAAAATACTGGAGCCCACAAACAGCCAGCAAACCATGGCACTGGTTTTAGCTGTAAGGAAAACAGATTCTTTCATCACTTGGAAGTTCAAACGGCGATAAGCCGCAGCCAACAACAGCCCGCCCATTGAGCCAATAGCCGCTGCTTCCGTAGGCGTTGCCAAACCAAAGACGATGGTTCCCAAAACTGCCAAGATCATGATGGCCAGAGGGAAGAAGGACCCTAGCAACATCTTGAAAATTTCGAGCCGAGCGAAACTAAAGTAAGCGTAAAAAACAAACATGGCAAAAGCCACCACGCCCATTGCAATCCAGAATCCCATGGGGGCCGTCTGACGCTCACCCTCATTGGCAACTTCAGCTGGTTTTGACTCTTCTACAGAAGCAGCCGCTGGGCTAGACGGGGTAATTGCAGTGGCGGCAGCGGGAGCCTCCACAGCAGCACCCAAGGCCTGTGGCGCGTCAGAGGCACCCGGCGGTGATTTCAAATCGCCCATGGCTTGGGGCTCTTGCAGTCCAGAAATATTAGAAGACTCCTCTTCTTCAGGTTCGTCCTCAATTGCACCGCCCATGGCCACAACGCCTTCAACGGCTTCTGAGGGGAGAGGCTCAGTGATCTTGAAGAAAATAACCCCAGAAAGCAAAGCAACTGCGATCAAGGGCAACAAGGCAATGCCCAACTGCTGCAAAATTTCTGAGGTAGGCGTGTCCGCATTCCGCTTGCCTTTCAAAGCACCTAGCAGGCCAGGTAAAACTTTGTCACTGAATGTGCTCGAGATTTGCGCCGTCAAAGGGGGCAAAGGAACGATGCGGTCTTGAGCAGACATCGGGGGTGCCAAATGGGGCTTCCATTTTGCAATCAGCACCACATAGACGATGTAGAGGGTGGCCAACATAATGCCAGGGAAGAACGCACCTGCGTACAATTTCACCACAGACACGCCCGCCGTTGCACCGTACACAATGAGCATGACAGATGGGGGAATCAAAATGCCCAAGCAACCGCCCGCCGTAATGGCACCTGCCGACAGCTGCACGCTATAGCCAGCCCTCAACATGGCCGGCAATGCCAGCAAGCCCATCAGGGTAACCACAGCCCCCACAATGCCGGTCGCCGTGGCAAAAATAGCACAGGTAATGATGGTGGCTACGGCCAAGGAACCTGGCACGCGAGCGGTGGCCAAGTGCATGCTTTTGAAAAGCTTTTCAATCAGATTGGCACGCTCAATGAGGTAGCCCATGAACACAAACAAAGGAATGGAGATAAGCACATCGTTGGACATGACCGAGAAAGTGCGCTGCACCATCAAATCAAGCGTTTGGTCAACGGCCAAACTCGGGTTTTGACTTCGGTAAGCAATCCACGCGAAGATCATGCCCATGCCCATGAGGGTGAACGCCGTTGGAAAACCCAACATGATGGCAACCACCACCAAGGCAAGCATTAACAAGCCCAAGTGGCCATTTTTCATTTCAGCAAAAGGGGGAAGCAGTACAAAGGCCGACACGACCACCAGGGCCATGATGGTGAGTCCAAACCAAATTTCTTTTTTCATTTTTGAACGCCCTGTCCGGCCACCACATATTGATCTAGCTTGGCAATGTCAGAGTCTTTGACATTGACCATTTCTTTGAGTTTTTCGACGTCGACTTCTTCTACGTCCTCGATTCGTGAGGGCCATTCACCGGTTTGGAGGCAAACAACACAGCGCACAATTTCTACCAACCCTTGTAGCAAAAGAAACCC
>CANJOS010000113.1 GCA_947476015.1 Comamonadaceae bacterium
CTGCACCCGCCAAGAAACCCGCCAACTTCAAACGCTGCGCTTCACCGCCCGACAAGGTCGGCACGGGTTGGCCCAACTTCACATACTCCAAACCCACATCCACAATGGGCTGCAACGCGCGAATCACATCGCGGTCTTGTGAGAACAAAACTGCGGCTTCACTGACAGTCAGGTCTAGGACATCGGCCACATTCAGGTAACGCGCATGGACACTGCCCATGGCTTGGCGTTCAATTTTGATTTCCAAAATTTCAGGTCGGTAACGTTTGCCGTCGCAGTCGGGGCAACGCAAATAGACGTCGCTCAAAAATTGCATTTCAACGTGCTCAAAGCCCGAACCACCACATGTGGGGCAACGGCCATCGCCACTGTTGAAGCTGAATTTGGAAGCGGTGTACCCGCGTTGTTTCGACAAAGGTGCGATGGCAAAAATTTCTCGGACAGCATCCCATGCACCCACATAACTCGCCGGGTTGGAGCGGGCTGTTTTGCCAATCGGTGACTGGTCGACAAACACCACATCGCTCAGATGATCGGCGCCCAACAATCTGTCGTGTGCGCCCGGCGTTTCCGTGCTTTTGCCAAAGTGCCTTAAGAGCGCAGGCGCTAAGATGTCTTGAATCAAACTCGACTTGCCTGAACCACTCACACCCGTGACACACACCAAGCGCTGCAATGGAAATTCAATCGAGACATCCTTGAGGTTGTGCTCTTTGGCGCCTTCTAAAATTAAGCGGGGCGTGTTGTCGGTCACCGGTCGCTTGAAGCCCATGCCCACTTGCTTGCGGCCGCCTAAGTAAGCGCCTGTCAAGGTGTCCGCATTTTTGAGGTCGGCGGTGCTGCCATCAAACACAATGTGGCCACCTTTCTCGCCAGGGCCAGGACCCATGTCAATCATGCGATCGGCGGCCATCATCACAGCGGGATCGTGCTCTACCACCACCAAAGTATTGCCAGCATCGCGCAATCGGTGCATGGCTTGCGTGATGCGACTCATGTCGCGCGGGTGCAAGCCAATGCTGGGTTCGTCCAACACGAAGAGTGTGTTGACCAGCGAAGTGCCCAAGGCAGTGGTGAGGTTGATGCGTTGCACCTCGCCGCCGCTCAAGGTTCGGCTTTGACGGTCTAAGGTGAGGTAGCCAATGCCCACATCGCACAGGTATTTAAGACGGTTGGTAATTTCTTCGAGCAAAAGTTTGAGCGCTTGCGCTTCGCCGTCTTGGCTGTTTTCTTGAATGGCTGTGGCTGACATGCGATCGAAGAAAGCACGCAGTTTGTCGATCGGCATGATCATCAAATCATGCAGACTCAAACCAGGCAGCGCTTCGAGTTGCTTGCGTGTCCATTTCACACCTTTCGGCATGAAACGTTTTTCTTTGTTGAGTGAGGCATCTGCATCTTGCGTGCTGCCAATGCGCCACAAGAGGCTGTCGGTTTTGAGACGCGCACCGCCACAATCACCACACTCGGTGTAGCTTCGGTATTTGGACAAGAGCACGCGAATGTGCATCTTGTACGACTTGCTTTCAAGGTAAGCAAAAAAACGGTGCACGCCATACCACTGCTGGTTCCACTTGCCTTTCCAGTTGGGTGAGCCTTCAATCACCCACTGTTGTTGTTCTGGGGTGAGCTTGAACCAAGGCGTGTCGCGCGGAATGCCCGCGGCTTCTGCATGCCGCATCAAATCGTCTTGCGCTTCTTTCCAGGCCGGTGTTTGAATGGTCTTGATGGCCCCCGCTCTGAGCGTGAGTTTGTCGTTGGGAATGACCAATCCCAAATCGACGCCAATCACCCGCCCAAACCCTCGACAAGTCTCGCAAGCCCCCACTGCAGAGTTGAAAGAAAACATCGAAGGCAGCGGTTCGGGATATCTGAGATCACTCTCCGGACAATGCAATCCCGCTGAAAACCGCCACATCAATGTATCCCCCACCACATACACATTCAACCGCCCCCCTCTTTTAAGCGCCACCTCAATCGCCTCCACCACCCGCGCCTTTTCTGCTGTCCCCAACCTGAACCTGTCCGCCACCACATCCAAAACCTTGCGCGGCCCTGTCGGCGTGGCCACCTCCCGTTCAGCCTGAACCTTGGTAAAACCACTGGCCGACAACCACTGCTCGACTTGCTCAGCCGTTGTATTGCCCGGCAACTCCACCGGAAAAGTTAAAACCAATCGGGGGTCACCCGCAGCTTGTGCCCTCTTGAACAACTCGGCATAAATAGATTCAGGGGTATCGTGCTTCACAGGTCGCGCGGTATCACGGTCATGCAAATGGCCCAAACGCGCGAACAACAACTTCAAATGATCGTTCAACTCCGTCATGGTGCCCACCGTGGAGCGCGAACTTCTCACGGGATTGGTCTGGTCAATGGCAATGGCTGGCGGTACGCCCTCCACCTTGTCCACCGCGGGCTTGTCCATGCGGTCTAGAAACTGCCGCGCATAAGCGCTGAAAGTCTCTACATAGCGCCGCTGGCCTTCGGCATACAAGGTGTCAAACACCAAACTCGACTTGCCCGACCCACTGGGCCCAGTGACCACGGTCAACTCACCCGTGCGGATGTCCAAATCAATGTTCTTGAGGTTGTGCTGACGTGCACCGCGAATCTTGATGAAACCATTGGACATAGAGGCACGCTTTTTGGGTGGAGGCCAGACATTCTAGGCTTGAAAAATAATTGGGGTCAGATCAACATTAATTTGGTCAATCAGAAGGGCTGAAGGCTAAGGGGGCTGACGATTTCTGGTACCCCAGTATGAGGAAGCCCCCTTAGCCTTCAGCCCTTTTGATTGGAAATTAATGTTGATCTGACCCCAATTATTTCTCGAAGGATCGGGCGTTAACAAAATGACTTACATTGAGATGAAACTCTCAAAATGGAAATCCCCATGACCCAGGCCCTTGCAGACCAAGAAGAGGTCCCCACAGCGACTTCTAATCCCTGGAAAGCACCTCTGAGCGCTGCCGCTGCGGCAACTTTGTTGGAGGCGTGTGGCGGCGGGTCTGGTACGGCCACCCCTGTCACGGCCCCGATCAGCGATCAAGTCACATTTGCAACTGACTATGCAGCCGCGCGTTTTCTGCAGCACGCCCAGTTTTCGAGTTCCGAAGCAGAAATTGCTGCCGTTAAAAGCGCTGGTGCGGCAGCTTGGCTGGATTCTCAAATGGGCTTGCCCTCCAGCACTGGCGGCTGGGACTGGCTGGCCAAGCAGGGCTACAACGCCATCGACAGCAACCAGTTCTATCAAATGGACTACCAAGCCAATTTCATGGCTTGGAACCAAATCATGGCGGCCCCTGATGGCGTTCGCAGGCGCATGGCTTTGGCGCTGTCGGAATTTTTTGTGGTGTCCATCTCTGGCGTGTCCACCATCAGCTGGTCACAGTTTGCCATGGGCCATTATTGGGACATTTTGTGCAACAACGCCTTTGGCAATTATCGCCAACTGTTGGAAGAGGTCACCCTCAGCATTGCCATGGGCGAATTTTTAAACACCTTGGGCAATCAAAAAGAAGATGCAGCAACCGGCCGATTGCCAGACGAAAACTACTCACGCGAAGTGATGCAGTTGTTCACCGTCGGTTTGCAGCAACTGAACATCGACGGTAGCTTGGTCAAAGTCAACGGCGCACCCGTCGATACCTTCACGCAGTCAGACGTTTCTAATTTAGCCCGTGTGTTCACCGGCTACCAAGCAGATGACACTGAGGGTTGGTTTGAAAGTGTGGTGCCGCCCACTTACAGAGTGCGCCATGTCGGCTATACGCGCAGACCCATGGTGCTCAACGCCAACCGCCACTCCCTGCTAGAGGCCCGATTTTTAGGGGCTGTCGTTCCAGCAGGCACGGAAGGCAAAGCGGCTTTGAAAATTGCGTTGGACACCCTGTTTCAGCACCCCAACGTGGGGCCGTTTTTCAGCCGGCAAATGATTCAACGCTTGGTGTGCAGCAACCCCTCGCCCGCTTATGTGGCCCGCGTTGCCACCGTGTTCAACAACAACGGCAAAGGCGTTCGCGGTGATTTGGCTGCGGTGTGGAAAGCCATCTTGATGGACATCGAGGCCACTCAAGATGCGGGCCTCACCGACAAAACTTTTGGCAAGTTGCGCGAGCCCATGGTGCGTGTGGCGCAGTGGGGTCGAACATTTGGCGCCAAGTCAAACAAAGGCACTTGGAAAATTGGCAACCCCAATTACTCTGCTGTCGATGCACTGGGCCAAAGCCCCCTGCAAGCTCCTTCGGTGTTTAATTTTTTCCGGCCTGGCTATGTGCCGCCCAACACCTCTTTGGCCTCGCTTCAATACACGGCACCAGAATTTCAATTGGTCAACGAAAGCACCACTGCGTCTTACGTGAATTATTTAGAAAATATTTTGTACCAAGGGATGTGGGTCAGAGCGCCTGAATTGATCACTTCGCCTGACAAAGAAACGCCAACAGATGGGCCCGACATCGTGCCCAACTATGCGGCGGAATTGGCACTGGTGGGCAGTCCACAAGCTTTGTTCAGGCGATTGAATTTACTCTTATGCGCTGGACAATTGTCGGATGCCACAGTGAACGAGATGGTCACCCTGTTTGCCACTTACGACGGATCAAACGCCTCAAGCCCAGACAACGCCAAGCGCAGTTATGTGGCCAAGGCCATCATGTTTGTGATGTGCTGTTCTGAATATTTGGTTCAGAAATGAAAAGCTGAGGCTCACCCCATGACAAGCAAAACCGATCTTTCTCGCCGCAGTTTTTTACGTCAAACAGGCCATGTTTCCCTCACGGGCATGGTTGCACCTTGGCTGGCCAATTTGGCCACCATTGGCGAAGCCGCTGCCTTCTCGGCCAACGACTACAAAGCCTTGGTGTGTGTGTTTTTGTTTGGCGGCAACGACTATGCCAATACCGTGGTCACCTACGACGACGAAAGCTACGCAAAATACTACGCCATTCGCGCTGCAGGCTCTGGCAGCAGCACATCAGGTGTTGTGCTTTCTCAAGAAGCCTTGGCGGCCACCGAGCTCAAGCCCACACAAGCACTGGCGGACGGACGCAAATATGCTTTGCATCCCAGCATGCCAGGCGTGGCGCAGTTGTTCAACTCAGGCAAAGCCGCAGTGCAGTTGAATGTAGGGCCCTTGGTGGTGCCCCTCACCAGAGCGCAATACTTTGGCAACGATCGTCAAAAATATCCGCTACCGCCTAAACTTTTTTCACACAACGACCAGCAATCGGTCTGGCAATCTTCTTCCCCTGAGGGCTCAACCATTGGTTGGGGTGGCCGTTTTGGCGACATGGCTTACACCAACAATTCCAATTCGCTGTTCACGTGCATTTCTTTATCGGGCAACAACGTGTTGCTGTCGGGCGAATCGGCATTGCAATACCAATGCAGCACCAGCGGCGCCATTGCGGTTCGTTCGTCGAACAACAACTTCTTCTACCAACCCCAACTCCGCGCCGCCTTCACGCAAATGCTGCAAAAAAACAGCTCGCATCTTTTGGAAAGCGAGTACAACACCGTCATGAAGCGTGGCATTTCTGCGCAAAGCATTGTGGCTCAGGGTTTGGCGAGTGTTTCATTGAAAACAGCTTTTCCTGCGGGCAACAAATTGGCGGATCAATTGAAAACGGTGGCCCAGCTCATTGGTGCACGCAACACGCTGGGCACCAAGCGGCAGGTGTTCATGGTGTCGCTAGGTGGCTTTGATTTGCACGATTACTTGGACACTCGCCACGCACCCTTGCTCAAACAACTCGACGAGGCCATGACGGCTTTTTACGCGGCCACCCAAGAGTTGGGTGTGGCCAATCAAGTGACCACTTTCACGGCCTCTGACTTTGGCAGAACCCTCACCTCCAATGGCGACGGCTCTGACCACGGTTGGGGCTCTCACCATCTGATCATGGGCGGCAGCGTGAAAGGTGCAGCTTTCTATGGCACACCGCCACCGGTGAGTGTGGGCGACACCAACTTGCCTGAAGATCAGTGGCACGTTGGGCAAGGCCGATTGCTACCGAGCACGTCAGTCGACCAATACGCGGCCACGCTGGCCAAGTGGTTTGGCGTCGCTGATCCAACATCCGTGCTGCCCAACCTGAAAAACTTTGGCACCCCCGCCTACCCCAAGGACCTGGGCTTCATGGCTTGAAACTAATTGGGGTCAGATCAACATTAATTTGGTCAATCCGAGGGGATAAAGGCTAAGAGGGGCTTCCTCATACTGGGGTACCAGAAATCGTCAGCCCCTCTTAGCCTTTGTCCCCTTTGATAGGAAATTAATGTTGATCTGACCCCAATTAGTTTTACTTGCTTGCAGGCGCTGGCGCATGCACAGCTTCAGCGCCATGCTTTTCACCGGTCATGTCAATGTTGTCGCCACCTTGAGAAATGACATACAAGGCAAGGCCAGCGAACACAGCAAATCCAACTGCAATTTTCCACATATTTTTCTCCAAAAAAAATTCTATCGGGTGAGGTGAGATTTTTTTAAATGGGGTCAGATCAACATTAATTTGGTCAATCAGAAGGGCTGAAGGCTGAGGGGGCTGACGATTTCTGGTACCCCAGTATGAGGAAGCCCCCTTAGCCTTCAGCCCTTCTGATTGGAAATTAATGTTGATCTGACCCCATTTAAAAAGCCCTCCAAGAGGAGGGCCCGAATGTAGCACCGGGACAGTCCCGAAATGCTTACAAAAATTAGTCGTTAGCGTAGATGTCAACGTCTTTGGTTTCTTTGATGAACAAACCACCAATGACCACGGTAACGCCAGCAATGATGATGGGGTACCACAAGCCGTTGTACATGTCACCCGTTTGCGCCACGATCGCGAAAGCGGTTGTAGGCAACAGACCACCGAACCAACCGTTGCCAATGTGATAAGGCAAGGACATGGAGGTGTAACGAATGCGTGTGGGGAACATCTCTACCAGCATGGCAGCAATAGGTCCGTACACCATGGTCACCAAGATCACCAAGTAGGTCAGGATGACAATCACTTTGACTCTGTCAAACTTGGCCATGTCGGCTTTTGGTGGATAACCAGCAGCTTTCAAAGCAGCACCCAAGTTGGATGCAAACAGGGTGGTGCCAGCCGTTTTTTCGTTGCCCAAATCTTTGACAGACTTGTTGGCAGCTTCCAATGCTTTGGCATCTTGAGGTTGTGCAGCCGTGAGTTCAGCCACTTTGGCTTCGGCTTTGCCCTTGGCTTCTGCGATGTCTTCAGGTGAGTACTTCACTTTGACCACAGTCTCGCCCACCTTGATGGTGGCAGGCGTGCCAGCGGGTGCCACTTCGTTAGAGTAGCTCACTGAAGCGCCAGCCAAACGCTGCTTGGCAACGTCGCAAGAAGAAGTGAATTTCTTCGTGCCTGTGGGATTGAACTGGAATGAACACTCTGCTGGATCAGCAGTGACCACCACTTTGGCATTGGCTTGTGCAACTGCCAAATCGGGGTTGGCAGCAGCAGTCAAAGCTTTGAACACTGGGAAGTAAGTGACGGCGGCCAACAAGCAACCTGCCAAGATGATGGGCTTGCGGCCAATCTTGTCTGACAAAGAGCCGAAGACCAAGAAGAACGGTGTGCCGATGATCAGTGAAATGGCCACCATGACGTTGGCCGTAGGACCGTCTACTTTGAGTGATTGTGTCAAGAAGAACAATGCATAGAACTGGCCTGAGTACCAAACCACAGCTTGACCGGCTGTTAAACCAATCAAAGCCAAGATCACGATTTTCAGGTTTTTCCATTGACCAAAAGATTCTGTCAAAGGTGCTTTGGAAGTTTTGCCTTCCGCTTTCATTTTGGCGAAAGCAGGTGATTCGTTCATGCTCAAACGGATGTAGACCGACACGGCCAACAACAGAATAGAGACCAAGAACGGA
>CANJOS010000114.1 GCA_947476015.1 Comamonadaceae bacterium
AAACGCCTGCCCTTTACGATCAGGCCATCGGTGAGTTTTATTTCAAGCAATAAACTCATTCAACAAGGCTGGAGCAGAACCGTTCGAGCCTCTGGCATGCATCGAGTATTGGCCCTGAATTTGATTTGGAGTGAATTTATTCAGCAGTGATTTGTTTGGTGCGGATGACGGCGCCCCAGCGTGGGTAGTCCTTGGCCGAAATAGCGGCTAATTCGGCGGGTGTTGAGGCCACCGCATCCAAACCTGCTTTGCCCAAGATCTCTTTGACATCGTTTTGGCGCAAGATGGCCGCCATTTCTGTGTTCAATTTGGTGACCACGGCCGCAGGCGTTTTGCTGGGAACAAAGAACGCATACCAAAGATCGACGTCAATGCGCTTCACGCCCATTTCATCAAACGTGGCAACATCGGGTGCCACGGGGTGGCGCTTTGGGCTGCCCAAGGCCAGCGCATTCAAGCGCCCAGTCTTAACAAAACCTTGCGCAATGTGAACAGGTAAAAAACCGACGTTCAATTCACCCGACAACAAGTCTTGCGTATAGCCGGCTGTGCCGCGATAGGGTACGTGCAACATGAAGGTGTTGGTTTCCAGCTTGAACAATTCCATGGCCATGTGGTGTGGTGTGCCAACGCCAGGAGAGCCAAAGCTGATTGAACCTGGCTTGGCTTTGACTTGGCTGACCAAGTCTGCGACTGACTTGATGCCTGTTTTGGGATGCGCCACCAACATCAATGACCCATAGGCAGCCATGGACACCGAGGCAAAATCTTTCAGCGGATCGAAGCTCACGCTCTTGTACATCTGCGATGCAATCAGCATGGTGTTGGCGCCCATCAAGATGGTGTAGCCGTCGGGATTTGATTTGGCGACGGCATCGGCACCAATGTTGCCGCTGGCGCCCGGTTGGTTTTGGACCACGACAGTTTGACCCAAACGTTCTGCCAAACGCGGCGCTACCACGCGCGCAATGGTGTCCATGCCCGTGCCCGCTGTAAACGGCACGATCATTTTGATGGACTGGGTGGGGTAGGTATTTTGTGCCCATGCACTCACACTCGACAAACACAAGGCGCTGATGGCAAGTGTTGCGCTTTTCAATAAACTGCGGCGATGAAAATGATTCATTCAGATGTCTCCGGGATGGGATGAGGTTTGATTTACTTTTTGGCTGGCGGAATTTTGAACAGACGCTCAGCGTTGCCTTCAAAAAATGCCTGCCGAACTTGCGGCGCCATGTCTAAGTTTTCCAGAATGCCCACTTCCTCAGGTGCATATTGGTAAGGGTAGTCCATGGCGTAAAGAACGCGGTCGGTTCCCATGAAGTCTTGTGTGAATTTGATGGCAGCACCCCATGCCACGCCACTGTTGGTGATGTGAAAATTATCACGCAAATACTCGCTGGGCTTGCGCTTGATCGGTTGAACGCTGGGGTAGCGTTTAGATTTCACAGTGGCCGCATGCATGTAATCGAGTCGGTAAGCCCAGAACGGCAGGGCCTCACCCATGTGCCCCAAAATAACTTGAAGCTTGGGAAACTTATCGAAAACGCCGGAGGTAATCAAACGCATGGCATGCAAGCCAGTCTCGACCCCGAAGCCGTAAATGGCGCCATCCAAGCCTGCTTCAATGAAGTGCTGAATCATGCTGGCGGGCATGGCGTTGGGGTGCAAATAAATGGGCGTGTCCATGGCCTCGGCCGCTTCAAAGATGGGCCAAAACTTGGTGTCCGACAGATATTCACCGTGCGTGTGAGAGTTGATCACCACAGAGTGCATGCCCAGTTGGTTCACGCCTCGCTGAATTTCTTTGGCTGCGGCTGCAGGGTCTTGCGGCGCCACGGCAATCATGCCTACCAAGCGCTCGGGGTGGCGCCGCATGGCGGCTGCCAAGATGTCGTTGGCCACAGGCGCAAATGCCACAGCCGTCTCTTTGTCCATGATTTGCACGCCGGGGGACGTGAGTCCTATCACTTGAACATCAACGCCAGCTTCGTCCATGTGCTGCAGACGCAAATCGTCCAGATCGACCAAGCAGCGCATGATGTGCTGCGCACGGTCGCTGGGGCTGCTCATGTAAAAGCCCATCAGGTTTTTGAAACCCACATCGACATCGTCTTTGGCCAGAATCTTTTTGTAGATCTCCAGCATTTCAGGGGGCGAGAAAGCCTCCTCTGTGGCGATTCTTCGGTAGGGACGGGCGGGTAGGTGAGGCGTGGTGGATGAATGGCTCATGGTCTAGGAGGGCTTGTGGCCAAGCCCGTATTGGGGACGTCTGTCAAAATCAATCGCTTGATTGTGCCTCTAAATGCAGCTCTTTGCTTTCAGATGAAAGGGTTTTTCAATCCCAAGCCAGGTAAGGCCATTGGTTGTTACCCGCTTGCAGAAACACGTCACAACAGCTAAAAAGCTCTTTGATATTTTTCAATTCAACGGAGCCTTTGCAAATGAAGCTGTCAGTCAATGGAAAGAGCCATACGCTCGATGTCGAACCCGAGATGCCCTTGCTGTGGGCGCTGCGTGACGAGCTCGACATCAAAGGACCTAAATTTGGGTGCGGTGTCGCCCAATGCGGATCTTGCACAGTCTTGCTCAATGGCGAACCCGTTCGCTCTTGCTCTTACCCTGTGTCTGTGGCGGCGGGTCAAAAGGTCATCACCATTGAGGGCTTGGCTGAGAAAGGCAAATTGCATGCTGTGCAGCAAGCTTGGATTGACCACCAAGTGCCACAGTGCGGCTATTGCCAGGGCGGCCAAATGCTGGCAGCAGTGGCCTTGCTGAAGAAAAAACCCAAGCCCACCGATGAAGACATTGATGCGGCCATGACCAACATCTGCCGTTGTGGCACCTATGCGCGCATTCGCGCAGCCATTCATTCCGTGGCCAAGAAGGGAGCTCGCGCATGAATGCCAATCCAAAGACAACCCATCAAAAACAAGACAAAGTAGGCATGGACCGTCGCCACTTTCTCAAGGTTTCTGGCACAACCAGTGCCGGCCTATCTTTGGGCTTTTTCTTGCCAGAACGGGCGCAGGCCGCAGACACCCCACAACTCAATGTGTGGGTCGAAATTGAACCCAATGACACCATCGTGATTCGCTATGCGCGCGCCGAAATGGGTCAAGGCAGCTTGACATCGGCACCGATGATCATTGCAGAAGAGCTCGATGCCGATTGGAAAAAAGTACGCGTTGAGTACGCTACAGCGCATGAAAATTTGCGCACCAAACGCGCCTATGGCGACATGGCCTCGGTGGGCAGTTTCACCATTCGAAGGTCGCAAGAGTATTTGCGCAAAGCAGGCGCCACTGCCCGAGAAATGCTGGTTGCAACAGCTGCCCAAAAATGGAATGTGCCGGTCAGCGAATGCAAAGCTGCTTTGAGCAAAGTCACGCACACCGCCACCAAGCGCAGTTTGACTTACGGTCAATTGGCAGCCGATGCTGCTAAGCGGGAAGCCCCCAAAACGGTTCAACTGAAAGATCCCAAAACTTGGACCCTGATTGGCAAATCCATTCCTCGGGTGGACATTCCAGACATCGTCGTTGGCAAGCGTCAATACGGTATTGATACGCAATTGCCTGGCATGCTGCATGCCGCGGTTGCCGCTTGTCCCGTCTTCAATGGCAAAGTCAAATCAATGGATGCATCCAAGGTGGAAAACCGCCGGGGTATTGTCAAGGTCTTGAACATGGGTGAGTTTGTGGCCGTGGTCGCCGACAACTGGTGGCGTGCCAAAGAGGCCTTGCGGGAAGTCTCTGTAGATTGGGATGTGGGCGAGCACGGCACCTTGACCAGCGCAGCCATCATGGCGCACTTTAAAGCAGGCATGGAGCAAAGTGAATTGGCTGTGGCGCGCAACGATGGCAATACAACAGACGCACTGTCTAAATCCGCCAAAGTGTTGGAAGCGGAATACTTCACGCCCTACTTGGCGCACGCCACCATGGAGCCCATGGTGTGTACCGCTTGGTTGCAGGGGGATAAATTAGACGTTTGGTCGTCTACTCAAAACCCTGAAGCCACTTTGGCCGTGAGTGCGGCTACCGCGGGTGTGCCACAAACCAATGTGAAAGTGCACCCCATGCAATTGGGGGGTGGCTTGGGTCGCAAGAGCCCCCAAGATTTCACACGTCAATCGGTCATGATTGCGAAAGCCATGGCGGGTAAGCCCGTCAAAATGCTCTGGACGCGTGAAGAGGAAATTCAACATGGCCTCTACCGTCCTGCCAGCCTCATGCGCTTTAAAGCAGGCATGAATGCCAACGGCAAAGTCGAGGCACTTCACATTCGCGTCAGCGCGCCGTCCATTTTCGCGACGCTTTTGAAATTGCCCTTGAACAAAGGCGTCGATGGTCAAGCGGTTGCAAGTTTCAGCGATCACCCCTACGACATCCCCAATACATTGGTCGATTACGCGCAGCGCAACACCAATGTGCCCGTGGGCTTTTGGCGTTCAGTGGGGCATTCGCAAAACCCATTTGGCCGTGAATGTTTCATTGACGAGTTGGCAATGGCTGCAGGCAAAGATCCAGTAGCTTTCCGATTGGACATGTTGCCCAACACCGAAACTTCAAAACGCGACAGAAGCATTTTGGAAGCCGTGACCAAGGCTGCAGGTTGGGGCAGCCAATTGCCCAAAGGTGTGTTCCGCGGTGTGGCAGAAACAGAAGGTTATGGCAGTTGGACAGCGTGCGTGTGCGAGGTTTCCGTGAATGCCAAAAACGAGGTCAAGATTCACCGGGTGGTCATTGGCATAGACCCTGGCTATGCAGTCAACCCCGACAACATCGTGGCGCAATTTCAAGGCAGTGTGGTGCATGGTTTAACGGCCATTTTCTGGGGAGAAAATACCATCAAAGAAGGCCGTGTGGAGCAATCCAATTTCCACGACTACCGCATGATGCGCCTGAATGAGATGCCCAAAGTGGAAGTGGTCATTGCACCCACAGGTGGTTTCTGGGGTGGTGTGGGCGAACCTGCGCAAGCACCCTTGGCGCCTGCCTTGGTCAATGCCATCTCAGCTGCAATGGGCAAACGCATTCGCTCACTGCCCCTCAAAAATCACGGCTTGACCTTGAAAGCTTAAGGTGCAAAAAGCATGAAGGCTGAGGGCTGCTTGCGACGCAAGGGACTGCAAAGCCTCTTGCTTGTCGGCGTTGCGTGGCCTTGGTTGAATGGTCGGTTTGCTCATGCGCAGGGAATGAGTTCCGGTCGGCGGATTTCTTTTGAAGACATGGTGCAGCCCATTGTGAAGGGCGCCAAACTTGTTCAAAGAGACATCAAGATTGAAGCCCCCATCTTGGCGGACAACGGCTCCTTGGTCCCCGTTCAAGTTCAAGTTCAAAGCCCCATGTCAGAGCAAGATCATGTGACGCACATTTATTTATTGTCACAACGCAATCCAGTGACCCAAATGGCCATGTTTCAACTGGGCCCTTGGAATGGCCGTGCGGATGTGACCACCCGTGTGCGTTTGGCGGGCACCCAAGACTTGGTGGCGCTGGCGCGCTTGTCCAATGGTGAGTTTCGCTACAACCAAATGGAAATCATTGTGACTGAATCTGCTTGTGTGGACGCATCATGAACATGGCGCGCGTTCAGTGGCCAGACAATGTTCGTGCCGGCGAAGTGGTCAAGGTGCGGATGCTGATTCAGCATCCCATGGACACCGGCTATTTGCAAGACTTCACAGGCAAGTTGGTGCCACGAAATGTGATTCGATTGTTAACATGCATGCTTGGTGACCAGGAAGTGTTTCGCGTTGAGCCGTCATCGGGCATTTCCGCCCAGCCATTTTTTGAGTTCTATGTGCGTTCAACGGCCACTGCAGAATTCAAAATGGAATGGACAGATGACAAGGGCGCAAAAGGTCAGCACCTTCAAATTTTCAAAGTGACTTAGTTCAAAAGACCCAGTCATGTGCGTCAATCCGCTTTGATGCCTGCCGCTTTAATGACTTGTTCGTAGCGCGCCAGATCGCGCGTCATTTCATTGCCGAAGCTTTCAGAAGAGCCTGGCATGGCGGTGATACCCATGCCGTTGAGACGTTCACGCACTTCGGGATCATTGAGCACCGCATTGAGTTCGGTGTTGAGCCTGACGATGACGGCTCTGGGCGTTTTGGCGGGGGCCAATAAACTCACCCAAGAGTTAACTTCAAAATCACTCAAACCGTTTTCAATGAAAGTAGGGACATCGGGCAAAGAACTTGCGCGCTTGCCACTGGACACAGCAATGGGGTGCAGCTTGCCCGCTTTCACCAGCGGAATCGCGCCAGCAATGGCGGTGTAAACCAAGGGGATGTTGCCACCCATCACATCGGTCATGGCTTGGCCGCCGCCCTTGTAAGGCACATGCACCAGGTTGGCTCCTGAGCGTTGACGCAAGAGTTCACCGGCAATGTGAGGCGTGCCGCCTGTACCAGAGGTGCCGTATGAGAGACCGCCTGACTGCGACTTGGAAAGCGCCACCACATCCCTCAGCGTTTTGGCGGCAAAATTTGGATGCGTCACCATGATCAAGACCGCATCGCCAATTTTGCCGATGGGCGCGAAATCTTTGAGAGTGTCAAAGCCCGTTCTAGGAAACACATGTGGGTTGATCACCAGGGTGCCATCAAAACCCAGCAACAAGGTGTAGCCATCGGGTTCGGCGGCGGCCACCATTTGGGTGCCAATGTTGCCGGAGGCGCCTGGCTTGTTGTCAACAATCACCTGCTGGCCCAAGCGCTTGGAAAGCTGCTCAGCAATCAGCCGCCCGCTGGTGTCGGTCACGCCGCCGGGGGTGAAGGGCACCACCAAGCGAATCGGCTTCACAGGATAATTTTGTGCGGCCACACTGCTCAAAAAAGCCAAGGCAGCGAAAGCCATGGCGAGCTTTAAGCATTCGCGACGAAAAATTGGGGTCATGAGAGTGTTTCCTTTCAATGGACCTGCCCATCTGCACAGTTTTGTTTTCGGTGGTTCAATGTACCACTTGCAATCAAACTAACCCATTGGAGTTTTCATGGACCTGCACCTCAAAGGCAAACATATTTTGATCACTGGCGGCAGCAAAGGCATTGGTTTGGCCTGTGCTGAAGCTTTCTTGGCGGAGGGGGCCAGTGTCAGCTTGGTCTCGCGCGATCCCGCCAACTTAGCCCGCGCCAAGGAGCGTTTGAGGGTCTATGGCCAAGAGCGAGTTGGCACCCATGCGGCCGATTTAAAAGACCCCCTTGCTGCTGAAGCCGTGCTCCATGCTGCGCAAGCGGCATTTGGCCCCGTCGACGTGTTGGTCAATTCGGCAGGCGCCGCCAAACGAACGCCGGTGGCAGAACTCACACCCCAAAATTGGCAAGATGCCATGCAAGCCAAATATTTCAGCTACATCAACATGATCGACCCTGTGATCAAACAAATGGCGTCAAGGCGACAAGGCAGTATCGTGAACGTGGTGGGCAATGGCGGGAAAGTGGCCAGCCCCATTCATATCACTGGCGGTGCCGCCAACGCGGCGCTGATGTTGGCCACTGCAGGCTTGGCTTCGGCTTATGCTGCCCAAGGTATTCGTGTGAACGCCATCAACCCAGGCTTGACCCGTACCGATCGCTTGGAGGAAGGCATGGCCGCTGATGCCAGATCGCAGGGTATTTCAGTGGAAGAAGCCATGAAACGTGCAGTGGCCAAAATTCCATTTGGCCGCATGGCTGAACCGGAAGAGATTGCCAAGGTGGTTTTGTTCCTTGCGTCGGATGCGGCCAGTTATGTCACAGGCGTGAACATGACCATGGATGGGGTGACGACGGCGATGGTGGTTTAACTTTCGCTACAGGCTGACGCAAACAAAGCAGACATCATTTCATCGCCACCATTTTCGTCGCTGATACC
>CANJOS010000115.1 GCA_947476015.1 Comamonadaceae bacterium
CGGACAGGCACTTCGAATCAAACTCTGGCCTTTGCCGGTCATGTTGACGTGGTGCCCACAGGCCCTTTGTCGAAATGGACCAGCGACCCCTTCACACCCACGCACCGAGATGGCAAGTTGTTTGGCCGCGGCAGCAGCGACATGAAAACCTCATTGGCTGCCATGGTAGTGGCAACTCAAGAGTTTTTACTGGAGAATCCTCGCCCTGCGCTTGGCATTGCATTTTTACTCACCAGCGATGAAGAAGGTCCTGCCATAGACGGCACAGTGCGAGTGTGCGAAATGCTAGAACAGCGTCAACAGACGCCAGACTATTGCATTGTTGGCGAGCCCACCTCCGTCCGACAAACCGGTGACATGATCAAAAATGGCCGCCGCGGATCGCTGAGTGGCAAACTGATCGTGAAAGGCATACAAGGTCACATCGCCTATCCACAACTTGCAGACAATCCCGTTCATCGGGCTGCCCCTGCTCTTGCGGAATTGGCCAGTACAACTTGGGATGAAGGCAATGCATTTTTCCCACCCACCAGCTGGCAGATCAGCAATGTACAGGCTGGCACTGGCGCCACCAATGTCATCCCTGGCGAAATGGTGATCGACTTCAATTTCAGATTTTCCACAGAATCAAATGAAGCTTCTCTGAAGCAGCGCGTCATGACCCTGTTGGACAAACACAAATTAAGCTACAAGATTGAATGGACATTGGGCGGCCTGCCCTTTTTAACCACCCCTGGCACTCTGGTCAAGGCGGTTCAAGAAGCTATTTTGAACGTAACGGGCCTCACCACTGAGCTCTCAACCACCGGCGGCACCAGCGATGGTCGGTTCATTGCACAAACATGTCCACAGGTCATTGAGCTGGGCCCCCCCAACGCCACCATTCACAAAATTGATGAACATGTGGCCATCGCTGACATTGAGCCACTGAAAAATATTTACAAAGAAGTTTTGATCAGTCTCAATCGCGAGTGCACTGCACAAGCCAAGGCCTGAAGACATGAACCTGCTTCAAGTCATCCAAAGGGGTGAAGATCAGCTTTCGTGCGCAAAACTCTCGTATGGTCATGGCACACTCAACGCCCACGATGAGGCATGCTGGCTCATTTTGTGGCAGCTCAAACTTCCACTCGACCTCGACCTCACTGAGAACCTCAGTGTGCTTCACGATCAGGTTTCTGCTTTCAGCAGCCAAGTCGATGTGCATCAAATTTCAGCCACCCAAATGACTGCATGTGATGCTCTGCTCAAACGTCGAATTGAAAGTCGAAAACCTGCAGCCTATCTCACACAAGAAGCATGGTTGCAAGGCATCCCCTTTTATGTCGATGAAAGAAGCATTGTTCCGCGAAGCTTGATCGCAGAATTGATTGTGGAGGGTTCATTTGACGGTTGGTTGCACGAAAGCAGCCATCAATTTCTAGACCTCTGCACTGGCAACGGCAGCCTGGCTGTTTTGTGCGCAATGGCCTACCCTGATATTTCTGTGCTTGCGTCAGACATTTCGCCAGATGCTTTGGCAGTTGCTAAGATCAACGTGGACCAACACGCTTTGAACAAGCGCATCCAATTGATTCAATCAGATGGATTGCAATCTGTGCACGGGCGCTTTGATTGCATTGTCTGTAATCCGCCTTACGTCTGTGAAGCCAGCATGCTGGCCTTGCCTGAAGAATTCAAGGCAGAACCTTTATTGGCTTTGGCGGGAGGAATTGATGGCATGGATTTTGTCAGGCAATTGCTCATCGACCTGCCTGCGCACATGAAAGACCAATCGATATTGATATTAGAAATTGGCAATGAACGAGACCATTTCGAAGCTGCCTTCCCCAAATTAGAAACCGTCTGGCTTGAGACCAGCGCAGGAGAGGATCAAGTTCTGTTGATCACTCGAGAAGCGCTTGTTTCAGGCTTGGAGGTCACAAGTCCATGATCCAACTCAAAAATGTCACGCTGCGTCGCAGTGCCAAAGTCTTGCTCGATGCAGCATCCGTCACGCTCAATCCAGGAGAAAAAGTTGGATTGGTTGGTCGAAATGGCGCCGGCAAATCGACCCTTTTCGCTTTGTTCAATGGCACGCTTCATGAAGATGCTGGTGATTTTTCAATCCCCAAACAGTGGCGCTTGGCACAGGTGGCGCAAGACATGCCGGAAACTGAAGAGAGCGCGACCGACTTTGTTTTGGGTGGTGACACTCGCTTGGCCGAATTGCGTGCTGTACTCCATGCAGCAGAAGCCTCTGAAGATGGCATGGCGATGGCCCATGCGCATGTGGACTTGGCCGATGCAGGCGAGCATGATGCCGTGCCACGCGCACAATCGCTGATCTTAGGTTTGGGTTTTAAATCAAGCGAGCTAGAAGACCCCGTCAACAGTTTCTCAGGGGGATGGCGAATGCGCTTGCAATTGGCCCGTGCCCTGATGTGCCCCTCAGATTTGTTAATTCTTGATGAACCCACCAACCACTTAGATCTGGATGCATTGGTTTGGTTAGAAGCTTGGCTGAAGAGATACAACGGCACCATGGTTGTGATCAGCCACGACCGAGAGTTTTTAGATGCAGTGACAGATGTGACTTTGCACATTGAGCATGCCAAGCTCAACCGGTATGGCGGCAACTACAGTGCCTTCGAGACCTTGCGATCACAGCAACTTGAATTACAGCAAGCCTCGTTTTCAAAGCAACAAGACAAAATCGCCCACCTCCAAAAATTCATTGATCGCTTCAAAGCAAAAGCCAGTAAAGCCAAACAGGCTCAAAGTCGGGTTAAAGCACTGGAACGGATGGAAAAAATTGCACCGGTCTTGGCAGATGCAGACTTCACCTTTGAATTCAAAGAACCTGTCAATTTACCCAACCCCATGCTGGCTATTTCCAATGCAGACTTGGGATACACGGTGGATGGCGTTGACAAAATCATTGTGTCGCAGGTTAACAAGTCTGTCCTGGCGGGGGAGCGAATTGGTATTTTGGGTGCCAACGGCCAAGGTAAATCAACCTTGGTTAAAACCATTGCACGAAGCATCAAGGCCATCAGGGGTGATTTGACAGAGGGCAAAGGATTGAACATCGGCTATTTCGCTCAGCAAGAACTCGATGTATTGCACCCCGCCGATACCCCCCTTGAACACATGATTCGATTGGTCAAGGAACTGGGCACATCACCTGGTCAAGCCTCGCGTGAACAAGATCTTCGCAATTTTTTGGGGACTTTCAATTTCAGTGGTGACATGGTCAAACAAAGTGTTGGCTCCATGAGTGGTGGCGAAAAAGCTCGCTTGGTTTTGGCCATGATCGTGTGGCAACGCCCCAACCTGTTGCTTCTTGACGAACCCACCAACCACTTGGACCTGGCCACACGTGAAGCTTTGTCCATGGCGCTCAATGAGTTCGAAGGCACCGTGATGTTGGTCAGCCACGATCGCGCATTGCTTAGAGCTGTCTGCGATGAGTTTTGGCTGGTGGGCCGAGGAGAGATCAAACCCTTTGACGGAGATCTTGACGACTACCAACAGTATTTACTGGAGGAATCCAAGCGTCTGCGTGAAGAAGCCAAAGCCAGCGAGTCCGCAAGCTCTCTGAGTCCAGTGACGGAACCCGTCAAACAGATTGCAAAGACAGACACACCCAAACTCAACAAAACGGCAGATCAGCGAAAAGACGAAGCCCTGATCAGGCAACAAAAAACAGCATTGAAAAAGCCATTGCAAAAATCAATTGAAAAAGCTGACCAACAAATGGCGCAACTCCAAGCTCAAAAAATAGCACTCGAGTCCCAGTTAAGCTCACCCATCACACCCACTGAAATAGCGGAAACTGGCAAACAATTAAAAGCAGTCAACACAGAACTTGAAAATCTTGAGGCTCAATGGATGGCTTGGTCTGAGGAATTGGAAAAACTAGTTTGACCCCGTTTGATTTAGAAATCGCCGGCATCAAACGGCAAGCAACAAAAAACCCGCAGAGCTTGCACATTGCGGGTTTTAAAATGTTTGAGTATTTGGTGGGTCGGGCGAGATTCGAACTCGCGACCAACGGATTAAAAGTCCGCTGCTCTACCGACTGAGCTACCGACCCACTGACTCAAGCCTTAAATTATAGCTTCATTTTTTTGGGTTTTTCAAGGCTTGGGCAAGAAAGTTCAGGACCCATGACGAAGCAACCAAGCCAAATGTGGCTGTGACAGTGACAGCCGACCCATACCCTTGGCAATTCAATGAGCCATCATCCTCTGCATTGGAGGACGAGTCGGGTGATCCCACATTTTCTCGACTGAAAACGCAACGCACACCCATCTTTTTTCTATCTCTAGGAGCCCCACATTCTTTTCTTAAACGGTATCGAAGTTGAGACAACAAGGGGTCATGAGTGACTTCAGAAAGATCCGCTTGCTCCACTAAATGGGCTTCTTTTTTGCCTCCGGCAGCGCCGACACTCACAAAAAACATTTTGTTTCGGATGCTCCAGTCTGCCATGGCCACTTTGGCCTTCACTTGGTCACAGGCATCAACCACAGCCATCAATTTGTTGGGTGAGACAGAACTAGAATGCGCAAGCTCAACCATATCGACCCAGTTTTCAGGGGTTACGAAATCATCCACCACATGCACCACACAATTTGGATTAATGAGAGCAATTCGGTCTTTCATGGCCAGGATTTTGGCTTGACCGAATGTTGACTCAATCGCATGAATTTGGCGGTTGACATTGGACTCAGCCACATGGTCCATATCGACTAAGGTTAACTCACCTGTGCCACTTCTGGCCAAGGCCTCAGCCACCCAGGAGCCAACGCCACCGATGCCAACGATCATCACGTGGGACTGTGCCACTCTCTGTGCGGCCGTGACACCATAAAGTCGACTCATGCCGCCAAAGCGTCGATCGGCAACTGAGTTTGAAGTCACTTGAGTTCTTTGGCCTGAATTAATCAACTTGGTTTAAGTCATGGCGAAGTGCCGCATAAGCACCCGACAAGATACCAATTGTTGCCAGCAAACTTGCGAAACTCAAAGTTGACAAGCCACTCAAACCCTGCCCCAAGGAGCAGCCCATGGCCAATACAGCCCCAACACCCATGCAAGATCCGCCAACCAAGTGGCGCTTCAAGTCTGCCAAATTTGAAAAACTTTCCCATTTGAAAGTTCCTTGAAGCTTGGCACTGATCAAAGCGCCTAAAGAAATGCCAAGCACGCTGATCATGCCCAGGCTTAAACGCTTGGTACCATCCGTGAAATAGAGCAAGGCATCTAAGCCCAAAGCAATGGGTGCCGTCAAACTGATGGCTTCCATTTTGCGGCTAGACGTCGCAAGAAAAAATTCATCCAGTGTTTCTGGATGTTCTGACCCATGTCCAAGGACGCCCGAAATCCACCACATGCAACAGATGACAAGTCCGACACCGAGACCCGTCATGACATTGTGCGAACTTCTAAATGGACGATCAAATAAAACCCATGCGCCTAAGATCACAGCAAAGAACACGGCTGCAATCAAGGCTGCTTGATGAAACGGAAGTTCAGCCACTGCGCTCAGCCACTGTGATGCAAACAAGCCTTGTTGAGGCTGGTATTGAATAGCCTCTAAAATTTGAACGCGTGGAAAGGCCAGAATGCCACGAAGGGTGGCCAGTGCAACAATCCCCATGACCAAAAGAACAAGCAAAGACTTCAGATTGCCAGTACCCAAGCGAACCAAGGATTTAGCGCCACATCCCGAGGACCAGACCATACCCCACCCAAACAACAAGCCCCCCACAAAAGCCGAGAACCAGAAAACGACACCCGTGGCGTAAGCAGATTTCAAGGGGGTGATGAGTTCCAAGTAGGTCATCGCGCCAAAGCCGAGAATTGCAACAGACAAGGCCAAGGCCCACTGTCGCATGCGATCAAAACTGCCCATCACAACGGCATCACTGACTGCGCCCATGGTACAAAAATGCGAGCGGTGCAGCAGCGCACCTAGCAGGGTTGAAAGGATGCCCGCCAATCCAAGTACCAACCACTGCAGCTGGGCAAGTTGAACTTCGGTCATTTACTTCAATCTGCTGAGACGGTCTTTGGCTGTTTTAGCCGCTTCACTTTCAGGGTAAAGCTTGACCAATTCTTCCATGGCCAACTTAGCCCCTTTCACATCCTTCAATTCAACCAAACAGTTAGAAATGGCCAGCATGGCATCGGGGGCTCGAGAGTGGAGTGGCGCAATGCTCAAAAGCTTGCGGAAATTCAAAATAGATTCTTTGTAATCTTTGGTGGCATATTGCGCATTGCCCAACCAGAATAAGGCGGAAGACGCATACCCACTGGTAGGATTCCTCAACAAAAAGGAAAGCATCCGGCTTTGAGCCACCACAAAATCGCCCGTTCGAAAAACAGCCAAGGCCGCTTCAAACTCTTTTTTCTCAACTGGATCTGCTTGAAATTCAAGGCCATCCAACACGACCTTCACAGGTTCAAACTTATTCAATCGAGAATCAACGTACTGCAATACATCTTTTTGTTTGATTTGGACGTCCGTGACTTCACGAAGCAGTTGTTCCTGGGCCCCGCGCAGTCCTGACTGTTCTGCTTTGAGTGCATCAATTTGGTTTTGCAAATCAAGCAAGGCCCGTTTGAGGACAGCAATAGCATCCTCTTGGGATTTGGATTCTTTAGCCGCTTCTTTGGCCACTTCTTTGGCTGCTTCTTTGGCTGCTTCTTTGGCCGCTTCTAATCTTTGGCGCAAGTCTAAGATAGCGCGACGCGCTTCATCGTCTCCAAAAAGTGCGGCATGGGAAACCCCGCTGATCGCGCCCATGCAGACCAACAAACAAATTTTTGAAATTTGAAGAAGAAAAAAGTGACGCATAAAAAGGACTTAATCAGTATTTGATTTCTACGCGGCGATTTTTAGCAAAGGCTGTTTCGTCTGAGCCGGAGACAGCCGGTTTTTCTTTGCCAAAACTGACCGCTTCCAATTGCGCATCACTCACACCCAGCAGCGTCAAAGCGCGTCGCACTGTTTCTGCACGTTTTTGACCTAAGGCCAAGTTGTACTCTCTGCCACCGCGCTCGTCAGTATGGCCTTCCAGCTGAACCTTGAATTGCTTGTTAGCTTGCAAATGCGCCGCATTTCGCTCCAAAACAGCCCGAGCTTCAGGCTGCAGTGTGAAACTGTCGTAATCGAAATAAACAATGTTCAAGCCAGCAGGTGCAAGTCCTACAGCGCCTGCTTTGCCACTGACCACAGCGGCCACCGTGCTTTGTGCTCCATCTCCAACTGGAACTGCAACTGAACTGGCAGTCGCAGTTTTGTCTTCAACGGGCACGTCGCTCAGCTTCACGCCAGATGAACAGGCCGAAAGTACGAGGCTCAATGCCAAAATCCAAAGACTGCGTTTGATCATGCTAAAACTCCAAAATATGAATGATTTTTATCGGTAAGGACCCCAGGCGGGTTCACGAATATCGCCACTTTGTCCGGACAATCTGGCTTTGATCTTTCCGTCCAAGGTGGTGGTCATGAGTGCTTCGCGTCCTTGCTGCAAGGTGGCATAAACAATCAACTTGCTGTTGGGTGCAAAGCTAGGGCGCTCATCGGCTGTGGTGTCAGTGATGGCGCTTGTCTGGCCAGTACTCAAATTCATAATCTGAACTTTGAACTGCCCCCCAACGCGTGAGATGAATGTCAACCAACGCCCGTCTGGGCTCAATGCGGGTGAGATATTGTAACTTCCAGCAAATGTGACCCGTTCGACCGAACCGCCCCCGGCTGACATCTTGTAAATCTGCGGGCTGCCGCCTCGGTCTGAAACAAAGTAAATCTTGCTACCATCCTGACTAAAGCTAGGCTCTGTGTCAATGCCAGAGTTCTGTGTGAGTC
>CANJOS010000116.1 GCA_947476015.1 Comamonadaceae bacterium
AGATTAAAATTTTAGGAATCAAGATTTAAAAAGTTGCAGATGAATTTTTGGATGTGCAAATCAATGTGCGTCAATTCTTTCAGAACGGCGCGATCGGAAGGTGCTTTGTAAAAAGAACGCAGTGGGTCTGAGGTTCACGCTTGGCTCTTTTATGCTTGGGGTTGGAGAAGACAGATCTTATTCTTTGAAAATTCACTAATACATTTGCAAAAAAAGGTTTTTTGAATTTCGCAGAAAAATAATTTCTATGTGTTGTAACGTAGAAAAATTAGGGACAAAGTCGCTAAATTGAACCAAAAGAGACAACGTAATGAATATTTATAACTTGATCATCACTGCAGAAAAATGTATTTTATTTTTCATTGCACTGCTCACAGTTTTTAGCGTTGGTGCAGAGATGTACGCCGTCATTCAAAATGGAAAAATTGCTTTAACTGACCTGCTTTTGATGTTCATTTACGCGGAGGTTTTAGGAATGGTCGCAGCTTTCTATCAATACAGGAAAATTCCAATTACCTTGCCCATATTCATTGCAATTACTGCGCTGTGCCGACTGATCATTCTTCAGGGTAAAGGCATTAGCACCGTAGATCTAATTTATGAAGGATGTGCAGTACTTCTACTTGCAATTTCAACCCTCATCATTCAGTACGGCATGGGATTGTCAAAAAATAAAGATGAGCATGACAGTTAACTTTTTTGTCTGGCAATGCGAATAAAGTCTGTTGCAACAGGGGTCAAGCACCGTGCCCTTTAATGTAGGTTTCTAGAAACTTGATCTGATTGCCTTGAAGTTCAATGATATTTTTAACCAGGTCACCGACAGAAATAACGCCGACCACTTCATTTTTTTCAAGTACAGGCAGGTGTCTGATGTGCTTGTGAACCATGATTGCCATGCATTCTTCAACTGTGTTCGAAAGTTTCACGGTCAATGGATTAGGTGTCATGATTTTTGACACCGCAACTTGTGTAGGATTGTTATTTGGCAACAGTACTTTGATAGCGCAATCGCCCTGTGAAACGATCCCCTTCAATTCGTTGTCATCTATGACTAAGACGGCTCTGACCCGAAAATCTCGCATAATTTTCAGGACATTCTCTACGGGATCCGTTGTCCGCACGGAGAAGATAGTTTTTGCTTTTTGATCAATAATTTTTTTGACTGGTGTCATGACGATTCGCCTTGAAATATAAAACTACTTTGGAAGTAGTTACTGCATTATGAAATGAGGCAGAGCCCTTGTTGCTTTTATACAGCATTTTCTGGTGGCTTGTGCACTAAATAGCCCAATAAAAGGCTGTTCTCTTCTCAATTGCTAGAAACAGCCTAGGACTTTAATTTCTTCAAAGAATGAAGACGATCAATGCCTAACTGAAGGTAGGATGCTGTTTAGCAGATGATTATAGAAATCATCACAAACGCCACTCACTCTTTGAGGAACTCAACAAGTGAAAAATTGAATTCAAGGTGCCGGCGGCATCCTTGGGTATTTTGAAGCTCGGCTGATACAAAGAGTTGAAGAGAAAAATCCTACTCGGTTTCATCGATTGACCACTGTCCAGATAGGTTTGATATGAAAGAAAATAGACTTAAATTTTCGGTAGATACCGAACGACTAGGAAAGTTAGGCCCTAATTTTTTGCAATCTAAAGATGGCCAAAGTGCACTTGCGGCTGGCAGCTTGAAAGGTGAAGATCGACTTTATCTGACATTGGCATCCAGCACACTTCTGAACACGACCGCGTTTTTGCCAGGCAAAAAATTGATTGAAATTGATGAACATTTTGACGATGCTTATCTTCTTCTGAGCGGAGAAGTTCAAATTGTGCAGAATGAAAAAACTTACAAACTGGGCGCGGGGTCGGTCATTGGTTTGTCTGAAGGAATGGTCGGACTGGCTTCCAAATTCTCGGCCACTGCATTGACATCGATCCAAGTCAAAATTATCCCTTTTCATCGCGTAGATACTGTAATTAAAGTTCTCCCAGCTGAACTGCGAGCAATTTTAGTGACGATCATCAAGCGTAATTTGGCAGCTTAAAAGACGGAGAGGTATCCATTGAATCAATTTACTGTTGAAAAATTCATTGATGAACAATTCATTTTTAAAGCCGGTGATCCAGCCACGCAACTTTTTTATTTGCAAGAAGGCGAAGTTGAATTGGTCAGTGAATCAGGTCAATTTTTTGGAAGAATTTCACAGGGACAATCTTTTGGTGAGGCGGCGATCTTGAGAGGTGGAATTCGGAGTGCATCTATCCGGGCGAACGGTGATGTTGTTTGCAAAGTCATCACCAATGATCAAGCTATTGAAATGCTTACAAGCTATTCTCCTTTGCTTGTTGTCATCTTGGAAGCTCTCCTGCTACAGCAGGCTATGAACAATTCTATCAAGCACTCTTGAGTGTTGAATGTCTGTGAAGTCTTCCATTCAATATTTGAATTTAAAAGCCAATCTTTGGCATGAATGCCTAGAAGATTCTTATGATTTTCTTAGAAAATCTTGGCAGGGCCATTGGCTTGGAATGCCAGCTGTCTTGAATGAATGCTTGAGGTTTTTAAATCTTCAAGAAAATAAATTGTCAGATGCGGCTAAGCACATGTTGGGCGCAGCTGAAAGCGTTGCCTTAGAAATTGAGAAGCAAACACAAAGCCTGCCAAATTTTACTGAACCCAAATATCACAATCGCTTGCATTTTGCCGATGCGCTAACGTCCATGAGTATTCAATTGGCTATTTTGGTTGAATTGGAGAAAAAAGAGAATCTTGATTGGATGGCATGTGCATTGCTAACATGCATTGCACATGATTTTGTGCATCCAGGCAAAGTTAATCGGTTTGAATCTGAAATTGAAAAGCAATCTGTTCATTTTCTCAAACCTATTTTGTCATTTCATTCTGTGCCAGATAAGTGGCAAAAAATCATTGAAGCCGCCATTGTCCGCTCTGACTTTTCTATTGTTCATCAAAACCATGCCAACGTTTCTGGTAAAAGTTTTAAGTGGGATTTGAATTGGTTTTGTGTGTTGTTGAATGAAGCAGATGTGATTGCCAGTGCATCTTCAAAATATGGTCCTGAATTAGGCGAGTCTTTAGCGCAGGAGTGGCGGCTAATTGATTTTCCACTTCATGCCACCGTGGCAAGCCTTGAAGGAAGAAAAACCTTCTTAAAGCAATTAATCTTTTCTTCTCCAGCTTCTTTCGTTTTAGGTTTAAATGAAAGAATTTCTGACGAAATTCGATCAATTCAGTGAGCGGGCTCATGCCTAGGCCAATACGGTGAACACAGCGCCTAGGCAGAATGAGATGGTCAAGGCCGTCTTGTTTGAGTAAGATGTCTTCACAGTGCTTAGCGATCTACCCTGCGCAAACATCCAATATTCAACCCCACTTGCTCTTTTTACACACCATGCCATGAATCCAAACAACTCTCTCGAAGTCGGTCACGATACGCTGGGGGTTGTCACTGAAGTTCGGCATGAAGATGCCGTTATCAAAGCAGGGGCGTTACAAAACGCCATTTTCAACAGCGCTAACTTCTCCAGTATCGCTACCGATGCCAAGGGCGTCATCCAAATCTTCAACGTTGGCGCTGAGCGCATGTTGGGCTATTTAGCTGATGAGGTAATGAACACCATCACACCGGCTGAAATCTCAGATCCCCATGAACTGATCACCCGAGCAAGGGCTTTGAGCGCAGAGTTTGACACGCCAATCACACCAGGGTTTGAGGCGCTGGTTTTTAAAGCATCGCGGGGCATCGAAGACATATACGAACTCACGTACATCCGAAAAGACGGCAGTCGTTTTCCGGCGGTTGTCTCTGTCACTGCGCTGCGCGACATCGACAAGGCCATCATTGGTTATTTGTTGATTGGCACCGACAACACCGCACGCAAACAGGTTGAGGCTGAGCAAATGAAGCTAGACCAACGATTGCGAGACCAACAGTTTTACACACGATCCTTGATCGAGTCCAACATCGATGCTTTGATGACGACCGATCCGGCCGGTATCATCACCGATGTCAACAAGTAAATGGAAGCACTCACGGGCTGCACGCGCGATGAGCTCATTGGTGCACCTTTCAAAAGTTACTTCACTGATCCAGCACGCGCCGAAGCCGGCATCAAACTGGTGCTGAGCGACAAAAAGGTCACGGATTACGAACTCACAGCCTGTGCCCGTGACGGCAAGAAAACGGTAGTTTCTTACAACGCCACCACCTTTTATGATCGCGATCGAACTTTGCAAGGTGTCTTTGGCGTAGCACGAGACGTCACCGAGCGAAAACGCTTTGAGCAAGCCTTGCAGGAAACCAATGTGGAAATGGAGAGTGCCAAATCCGCAGCAGAAAAGGCCAATTTGGCGAAGTCTGATTTCTTGTCTGGCATGAGCCATGAGTTGAGGTCGCCACTCAATGCCATTTTGGGCTTTGCGCAGTTGATGGACACTGCAACGCCACCGCCGTCGGATGTTCAAAAAGAAAGTATCACTCAAATTCTTCAGGCGGGTTGGCACCTCTTGAAGTTGATTAACGAGATCCTCGATCTGTCTGTGGTGGAGTCTGGCAAAGTGTCTTTGTCACTGGAGCCTGTCGTCTTGTCCGAGGTGCTGTCCGAATGCCAAACCATGATGGAAGCGCAAGCCCAACAGCGCGGTATCCTCATGACCTTCCCACAGTTTGAGCAGCCCAGTTTCGTTTGGGCAGACCAGACACGACTCAAGCAAATCGTGATCAATTTGTTGTCGAATGCGATCAAATACAACCAATCCAGCGGCCGCGTTACTGTGGATTACACCGTCATTTCTTCTGATCGCATCCGCATCAGTTTCAAAGACACAGGTGCAGGTCTTTCCCCTGAAAAAATGGCGCAACTGTTTCAGCCCTTTAACCGCTTGGGGCAAGAAGCTGGCAGCGTGGCTGGCACCGGCATTGGTCTGGTTGTGACCAAGCAATTGGTCGAGCTGATGGGGGGTATTCTGGGCGTGGACAGCACAGTGGGCGAGGGGAGTGTTTTTTGGGTTGAATTGCGCAGCACGCCTGCGCCTGAGCTTAAGACCATCGCACCAGAGCATGCAGCCCCCAAGCTTGCCATCAGACCGCTTGATGCCCCTCAGAAAATTCTTTTGTACATCGAAGACAACCCGGCGAACATGAGGTTGGTCGAACGCTTGATCGATCGCCGAACAGATATAAAGTTGCTCAAGGCGGTGGACGGCTTACAAGGGATTGCGCTTGCGAAATCGTCATTGCCGGATGTGATTTTGATGGACATCAACTTGCCAGGCATTAGCGGTATCGATGCCTTGAAGGCGCTGCAAGAAGACCTTGCCACAGCTCATATTCCTGTGGTGGCGATCAGCGCCAATGCCATGTCGCGCGACATCGAAGTGGGGCGGCAATTGGGTTTCTTTCGTTACCTGACCAAACCCATTGTGGTGGAAGAATTCATGACCACCTTGGACTTGGCACTCCGCCTGAAAAACACATGATCCCCATCTCTGCCATTCTGAAGGCCAAACTGCTCATCGTGGACGATCAAGCCGCCAACTTGCTTTTGCTTGAACGCTTGCTGCGCAGCGCGGGTTACGACGACATCTCCTCCACCCAAAATCCGACCGAGGTCATCGATCTGCATCGACAAAACAGATACGACCTGATCCTGTTGGATCTGAACATGCCGGAGATGGACGGCTTTCAAGTGATGGAAGGTCTCAAAGGCATAGAGACCGATGGCATCCTACCGGTTCTCGTCATCACCGCGCAACCCAATGAAAAACTGCGGGCATTGAAGGTCGGTGCATTGGACTTTGTGAGCAAACCTTTTGACATCGCAGAGGTTTTGGCAAGAGTGCAAAATCTTCTGCAAGTGCGCTTGTTGAATTTAGAAACTCAAAAACTTTACGAACAAGTTTTGGTGGAGCAAGATCTTTCAGAGATGCTGCTAAACAACGTGTTGCCACAAGCCATTGCAGCGCGTCTGAAAGGGCGATCCAAACTCACGGCCGATCACCTTAACCAAGCCATTGTGGACAGCTACGCCAATGTGACGGTGTTGTTTGCAGACATTGTTGGCTTCACAGCCTTCTCACAAGGCGTGAGCCCCGAGGTCATGGTGGGTGTGTTGAATGATCTATTCACGCGGTTTGACCACATTGCGGAGAACCGTGGCCTCGAAAAAATCAAAACGATCGGCGACTGTTATATGGCAGCGGCAGGTTTGCCATTGGTGGTAAGTGATCATGCCGATCGCGCTGCATACATGGCGCTGGACATGTTGATCGCCATACAAGACTTTAACGCGAGCAGTCTGTACCCGCTGAACATCCGAATTGGAATTAGCACGGGAGCAGCGGTCGCAGGGGTCATTGGCAAGAGCAAATTTCTCTATGACCTTTGGGGCGACGTTGTGAACACCGCCAGCCGCATGGAGTCCCATGGCACTGCGGGCAGAATCCAGATGAGCGACGCTACGCGCCAAGCCTTGAGCCAGCCGTTCTCGCTTGAACATGGGGGTGTGATTGAAGTCAAAGGCAAGGGCGAGATGAGCACTTGGTTCTTGAACAACGCCGTTCTTAACCTCTAAATTAATTCAAAAGTATTGGTTTTAGGTCTGAGCTTGACCTGAATCATAATAAAAGTAATATTCACGGCGCATTTCTATCAAGAAATTTTTTTTCTTGCATTTTTATTTCAGAATAGTAATATTCAATCCTTCACATTAAATTAATGTAATTTAAGGGGCGAATATGACAACTGATGGCGAAAAAGTTTACGAAGTGGTTTGCGCTTGTTTTATTTTGATTTCGTTGGCAACCGGTGTATTTTTATTTTTTAAATAGTTAAAAAAGTAGCAGTCTTGAGATCACATTCTGCTGTCTGCGAAGTTTGCAATACAACAGAGTAAGGCCGTCAGGGAAACATTCCTAATGGCCTTTAAGTTTGTAAAATGAAGTCTATTCAGAGCACTTCATGATTGACTTCTACAAAAACTCAACCCTCAATACACTTTTCCGCACCCTGTTCTGGGTCTTGTGTTTTGCACCTGCTGTGTCAGGCCTACAGGCTTGTCACTCTCTTCAGACTGAAACGTATGCACCTAAGCGCGGGCAGGTAGGCAAGGATGTCATGTGGTTGCCAACCAGTGATGATTTGGTGCACAAGTTATTAGAAGCCGCAGGGGTAGGTCCCAATGACGAGTTGGTTGATCTGGGTGCAGGCGATGGAAAAATTCCCATTGCGGCCGCACGGCAATTTGGTGCGCGTGCTTGGGGCATCGAATACAACAAAGATTTGGCAGCCTTAGCGCAGCGAAATGCGCAAAGGGCAGGTGTTGCAGATCGTGTGCGCATTGTTCATGGCGATATCTTTAAGGAAGATTTTTCGAAGGCCACTGTGGTCACTTTGTATTTATTGGAGGAGTTGAATGCGCAACTCCGGCCAAGCATCTTGGCCATGAAGCCTGGCACACGTGTTCTTTCAAATACATTTTCTATGGGTGATTGGGAGCCTGATGAGGTGATTCGTGTCCCTAATGGTACGGGCTATTTTTGGACTGTACCCGCAAAGGCCTCTGGAGTATGGTCCATCTCCGGTCTAGAGGGACAAGGTACTTCGACGCTCAAACTTGATCAAGCTTTTCAGCGAGTAGGGGGGACAATCATCCATCAGGGTAAGCAGCAAAATTTGTTAGGCGCACGCTTGGAAGGTGCCTACTTGCACTTCAGTTTTTTGAATGCTGAAGGTCAAGTGAAGTCGGTCAAGGCTTTGATCAACGGCGACAGCTGGGCTGGAGAAGTTGTAGGACCGTATGGCATGGTTGAAATTCAACCCTTGCCAGTCAAAATTGAA
>CANJOS010000117.1 GCA_947476015.1 Comamonadaceae bacterium
ACAGTCCGGCGCTCTACCGACTGAGCTATCGAGGAATATTCGGTTTGTTAGCTTAAAAGTACACAGAAATTCAGAGTCTTTAGGACTTAGAGCGACTGTGAAATATGCTAAGCCTCGCATTGTAGCAAAAAAAAGCAGCTTTTCGAGGGCTCTAGGGTTTTGTTAGCAAGGGGTTATTTGAGCTTGGTTTCACTCGAAAAACATTCCTATGGGGATCGATTTGCATTGATCATTTAACAAGCTAAACCACAACGCAATTAGAATCAAGCAGTGTGTCCAGATTCTTGACAGTCGAGGTGCTCTGGCAGGTATCAAAGCGTCCAGAGTCTGGACGGTCGAGGTGATCTGGACGGGTAGGGGGTGTCCAGAGTGAATGTAAATTTCAAAATAACTCGTTAGCTCGAAACTTGTACTGTCTATCAAAAATTCCCCAATTGAAAAAGCAGTTAAAGGAAGCTTAAGATGTTTTTTTATGGCGACGTCGGACAGTGAACTTCAAGACTTCTGACAATTGCCTCAAGGGTTATGCCATGGAGTGGTTTCTCAGGCTGTTCATTCGTAGGTGTTACATCATCCATCATGGAATTTTCAATTCGCAACAACTTTATTAAGAGTCCTTTGGAATTAGGTAGCTTTGACATATCGCCAACAAGTGTCTTGAATCGCGCGTTTTCTTTGTTCGTGAAAAGTATGGCTTTGAATGCGAGAACTTTGGATGCTATGAAAGCCTGCAGCCAAGTATCCAGCATGATGTGAGACGTGGTAAAAGCAAAGACCTACCAGATTGATGTAAACATCTAAAGATTTAACATCTTTCCTAAATGTGCCATCTAACTTACCTCTTTTTAAAACGGCTTCGAGATCTGCCATGGCAAGCCTGTTAAGTCGCGATGCATGTTGCGAATTGCGTATAAAAGGTGCACCAGCCAAATTTTCAAAAGTGAGCAATCGAACAAATTCTGGATTCTTACTAAACGCTTCAAACGCATTGCCAGCAATTTTTTTTAAAGCCTGCGCAGGTGTACCAGCTTGTGGATCGAAACCCTCATCGACTTGTCGTGCAAGTGAAAATGCATGTTCAATGACGGCGCGATACAAACCCTCTTTGCTACCAAAATGGTAGTAAATCATACGTTTGCTGGTGCGCGTTTTCTCCTGAATTCTTTCAATTCGTCCGCCAACTAAACCATGATTTGCAAACTCACGTGTAGCGACTTCAAGAATGTCAGCTACGACTTTATCTTGAGGTGCAACTTGCTGGACTGTTTCTTTAGAATTATCTTTCACTTCTTTGGCGATATTTATAGGGTGCTGCTCATTTCAAAATGAGCTTTTAAATCAGCGCACATCATCTGTGCTGCATCCAAGCTGTCTTGTGAGATGCCTGTGTAGCTAAAAAACCCATGGTTAAGCGTGGGAAATTCACGGAGGGTGAGTTTAACGTTTGCGGCTTGGAGTTGTTCCGCATAAGCCATATTGTCTTCGTATAGAAAATCATAGGGGCCCACACCCAGAATGGTGGGTGCCAAACCCTCATGACTTGATGCGTATCGAGGTGATGCACGTGGGTCTAATCCTAAGTGTGCCAAGTTTTCTTCTCCCAAATAAGCTTTCTCGGGCATTCCTTTTGAGCGCAACAAATCGGTGGCAGGGTATAGCAGCAGTTGAGCTGCCAACGCAATGCCAAGGTCTCTGCAGGCAATGGCCACTGCAGCGGCTAAGTTGCCGCCTGCACTGTCGCCGCCGATGGCCAACCTGTGAACATCTCGGCCCAAAACATCAATGTTATCGCGCGCCCAACGCGTCACCGCTAGACAGTCGTCGAAGGCGGCGGGGAACCGGTGCTCAGGTGCCAGTCTGTAATCAACGTTCACCACGATACATTCAGATTCATTGGCAAGTCGAATGGCATGGGCTTCGTGAGAGTCTAGGTCGCCCACCACAAAGCCGCCACCATGAAAGTACACCAGAGTATTGCGGGGAACATCTGATCCTGAGTGATTGACTGGCCAAATAATTTGGACGGGAATGTCCCAGTCCACACCATAGGTTCGACCATCAATTAGTCGCTGTTCAGTAGAACCTTTGGGTAGTTTGGGTTTAGGGTAGAAAAAACCACGAACATTTCTGGCACGTTCACGACTCACAGGGCCGCCATGAGGTTCTAGGCAACCTTCGTAAATATCGGGAATTTGCGCGTCGCGCCAACGTTGACCAATGCTGGCCAGTGCAGGGTCTAGCGGGGCTGGTGCGCGAGCGTTAGCGGTTTGTGTCATGTTATTTCTTTAAAATTTAGCCTTTGTAACCCAACAGCTTTGGAAGCCACAATACGGTTTCGGGCACGTACGTCATGACCATCAGCGCTCCAATCAAAACATAGACCCATGGCAGGGTCTCTTTAATCAAAGGCCCCAAGGGTTGCTTGGACATGCTGGCAACAATGAAGAGCAAAAGTCCGTAAGGTGGCGTGATCAGCCCAATCATGAGGTTGATGGTCACTACCAAACCAAAGTGGACCATGTCAATGCCCAAAGCTTGCGCCGCAGGAATAAAGATGGGCACGATGACCAATAAAATGGTGCCTCCTTCAAGCAAACAACCCAAAATTAGCAAAGTGATATTGACCAACAAGAGAAAGCCTTCTTTGCTGAGTTGAAAGCCAGCCATCCAAGCTTGCACGTCCTTAGGAATTTCTTCCTTGGCAACCACGTAATTAAAGACCATGGCGCCCGCAATCAACAGGCCAATGGTCGTCATTTGACGGCCGCTGTTGAGCAGCGCGTTGTACATGCCAGAGGGGGTGACAGAGCGATAAAGCGCAACGGAGATGACCAACGTGTACAGTGCTGCAACAGCAGCGGCCTCAGTGGGTGTCATGATGCCGCTGTAGATGCCGCCCAACAAGACGACAGGCATCATGAGGGCTGGCAAGGCTTTGAATGTCAGCGGCAAAAATTCACGCATCGGTATGGCGGGCTCAACGGGAAAATTTCGCTTGTGGGCCAAATAGGCGTTGAGGCCCATCATCACGGCGGTCATGACCAAACCTGGAACAACGCCTGCTGCAAATAAATAGCCAATGGATGTATCTGAAATCAGAGCATAAAGTACCAATGGAATGGAGGGTGGAATGATGGGACCAATGACCGCAGTGGCAGCAGTGATGGCGCCGGCATAGGCTTTGGTGTAACGCCCATCTTTGGTCATCATGTCCATGGTCAGTTTGCCGACTCCGACCACATCGGCAACGGCCGAACCCGACATGCCCGAAAAAATGAGTGAAGACACCACATTGACGTGGCCCATGCCGCCACGAAAACGTCCCACCAGTGCATTGCACCAAGCTAATAGTTTGTCGCTCAGTGAACCTAAATTCATCAGTTCACTGGCCAAGATGAACAAGGGAATGGCCAAAAGAGTGTAAGAGTTGGTCAGGCCATTGAGTATTTGCTCGGCGGCCAAACCAATGTCTTGTCCGGAGATCAATAGATAAAATACCGATGCACCAAGCATCGACAGTCCGATGGGCAGTCCAAAAAGACTCAAGCCCAAAATAGCCAATACACACCAGGCAAAAGGGCTGAGTCCTAGAAAAGCGCTCATGAGTTTTTTCCTGTATGCAATAGATCTTGATCGATAAGGCTGTGTTCGTCTTCGGTCAAGCGATCGCGTAGCGCGTTGTAGCTGATGTCCAAATGACGAATGCACATGGCGATGGTAAACACCAGATAGAGTCCAAATACCCAATTCATGGGAATGCCAAGGGCCGCTGACTTTTCGATCTTCATAAAATCAATGTAAGACCACGTCGCAGGCAGGCTAACTAGCAGCAAAATCACAATGGCTAGACTAGAGATTGTGGTGAGGCTTCTCTTGAGTGCCCTAGGCATCAGGTTGTAGAGCATGTCAAAACGGATGTCTTCGTGATTTTTCATCACAAATGATGCGCCCCACAAAATGCCCCAAAGCCAGATGAAATTGCAAATTTCATCTGACCAGGCCAATGGTAAATTGATGACATAGCGAAATACAACTTGAGCAATAAAGGCGGTGAACATGGTGGCCATTAAGACCACCATGACAACCTCGGCAAATTGGCGCAGCATCCGCGTCATGGTATTCATGTTGGAAGTTTGCGTTACAGCTTGTTGATGCGGTCCATCATCCCTGGCACCCAGCCTGCGGCATATTTAGAGTTTGCGTATTGCGCCAATACATGGCTTCGGAAAGCGGGTAAGTCCGGCGTGTAGACATCCAAACCTTCTTTTTTGAAGTAGGCAACTAACTCGGCTTCTTCTTTTAAGGCCAAATTGGTGATGTCTTCCTCGGCCTTGGTCGCAGCAGCCTGCACGCGACGTTGTTGGTCGGTGCTCATGGCTGCCCATTTTTTGGAGCTGATCACAAAGTGATTTGCCGCTACCAAATGCGCTGTCAATGAAATCTGCTTGGAGACTTCGAAAAACTTCATGCTTTTGACCGCAGGCAATGCATTGTCTTGTGCGTCGATGGCACCTGTTTGCAAGGCTGTGTAAACTTCAGGAAAAGGCAGGGGGGTTGGGTTGGCTCCCATGGCGGTTCCCACAAACTGCCACACTTCACCTGGTGGCATGCGAAGTTTGATGCCAGCTAAATCTGCAGGCTTCATGATTTTTTTGGTCGTTCGCAAACCCAAATGGCGCGTGCCAATATAGGGGTTCGACAAAATGCGAAGACCTATTTTTTCGTCCAACAGCTTGTTCAGCTCAGCACCCACATCACTGGCCCAAAGTTTGCGCAAGTGCGACACGTCACGAATGAGGTAAGGCACCATGAGCAAACTTAATTGTGGAACTTGATTTTGCACGTCACCGGAGGCAATGTTCGCCATGTCCAAATTGCCGCGCTGAATGGCCACTGGTTCAGTGCCTTGCTTGAACAAGGTACCACCATGGTGAGATTTAAACTCAATGTCTGAACCGATTCCGCTGAATGCGTTGCGAAGTATGGTTGTGCGAGCGTCGTTTTCTGAGACGATGTCAGAGTAGGTCAATGTCACTTTGTTTTGGGCCCATGCATTGCCTGCAAGTGCGGCAGCGCTAAGTGCTGCGCCCTGTGCAACAAATTGACGACGATGAAGTTGATTAATCATAAAAATCTCCAAGAAAGTAAGTGAAGAAAAAAGCGTTAACTCAACGGACTCCATAATCATGTACCGTTTGGTACATGATATGAATTTTGAACATAAATTTGACTAGGTGGTTACCCGAAGTTGAGAGCGGCAGGTCAAAATCACAAAGTTGCGCTAAAAAGCAGGAAATGAACTAATAAAAGAAGGATTTCAAATTGATATTCAAAAATCCAATCGATTTAGCAAAGAGATTGCCTTCAGGCTAGAAATCCTAGGGATGAATTAGTTGACTTGAAACACACGAATTTTGACGGCGTTTCTTGTTGGCTGCTGGGACTCTAAATCGCCTACAAACACACGTCGATTAAGCCATTCGTACTTGCCAGTCGGTGCAAGAAACTTCACTACAGATCGGGCATAGCGCTGATGGGAGCTATGCATGTCGATGATGACTTGGTTGTGAACCGTGATGAACGCACCATCGTCGGTTTGAATCTCGTAAAGAGCATCAAGTTCTTTGATGCCATCAGGTCTGAGTAATTGTCTGTCAGCGCCGCCAGGCAAGACCTTGCCTTGCAAGAGTGGGCCATTGAACTCGCCGCCCAAGATGTTCACAATGAAGCGTTGCCCTGTTGGGCTTTGTCCCAAGCTTTGAACGTCTTCAATGTCAACGATGGCCTCGTAGACAAAGTCGCAAAATGGTTTATCGCTCATGATTCATCCTTCAAGATTAAGTAACTCTTTTATGGAAAGTTTTCTAGTCGCCAATAACTACTGACTGTCTTCAAATAGTGGGTTTTCATCGCAATTGTCGCATTAGCAATTAATCCATTTTCCGATTAATTTTGGGCGTGAAAAATTAATAGCAAAAAGAGATTTAATTTAATTAATAATCATTTAATCGATTATTTTGACAATCAAATTAATGAATAAAATTGAAAGCGTCCAGAGTAAATTAATGATTTATTCAAGCGACTTGTAAATAAAACTGTGTAATATACGTGTAATTGAGATCTTGACACCTCAGCCTGTAAGGCCTTGGCACAAAGGCTTGTGAATGAATATCCACACATCCAAGTCAACACCGGTTCAAATGACCCTGACGGTCATGACTTGGTGGTGAACGCAACACCCATGGGCATGAACGATGGTGACCCATTGCCAATAGACGTTTCACGCCTTGCGCCTGAAACTTTTGTGGGTGAAGTTGTGATGCGCACTGAGATGACCGCGTTCCTGCAGGCAGCACAGAATCGGGGGTGCCGGGTTCAATTAGGCTCGGACATGTTGTTTGAACAAATTCCTGCTTATCTGTAATACTTCGGGTTCAAAACGACGACTGCTGATCTGCTTCGAACTGTTGCAAACTTGGGTTGAAAACTGAGATTGGACTGAAATATGAATTTACGCACAACTGACCGAGAAGCCGTTCCAGAAATGCCCAATCGTTTGGGCATCCAAGGCATTGAGTTCATTGAATACGCTACCAATCGGCCGCAGGCTTTGGGCCAGGTTCTAGAGTCCATGGGCTTTAGGCCGGTTGCGCGTCACCGTTCTCGTGAAGTCACGCTGTACCGTCAGGGCGGCATGAACTTGGTGGTTAATGCCAGCCCTGACGATGCGCGAGTCAGTGCTGCAGCCGATGGCCAAGCCGAAATTTCTGCGGTGGCATTTCGTGTGCAAGATGCCCTCAAGGCGCACACGCGCTGTATTGATCTGGGCGCGTGGTCCGTGGCCAGTCATGCACAGGCCATGGAGTTGCACATTCCAGCCATCCATGGCCCTGGTGGTACACGATACTATTTTGTCGATCGCTGGCAAGAGTTTTCCATCTACGACATTGACTTCAAACCCATTCCCACAGTGGACCAACATCCTGCAGCGGTTGAGGGCATGAGTTACTTCGGTGTAGTCCAGTACATCGGTTCGGCTCGCAGCGTAGACTGGATGGCGTATTACGAACACATGTTTGATTTCTCTGTCATCCCTGATGAAGAACGCTTTGGCATCTTGCCCAAAGGCAAATTGATGAAGAGCCCCTGTGGCCAATTTCTTTGGCAACTAATTGAACCTGATCCTTGGATGGAAGCAGACGATGCACCCGAATCGCTTAAGCGAATTGGTTTTGGTGTGAAAGACGTTGCTCAAGCTGTGAAAAAACTCAAAGGCAACGGCGTTGAATTTGTGGAGTCCAAAGAACTGCACCCAGAAGATCGAGGTGCTCTGACGCGCAATGCACTGGGCGCTGTGTCTTTTGAGCTGGTTTACCAAGCTTCTTAAGGAATTGCCATGAATTTGCTCGACGGTTATGGCATGGACACGATCACAATGGCTGGGCCATTGGAGGCCAAACTAGAGGCCATGAAAAGTGTCGGCTTTTCGCAAGTCATGCTCATGGCGCGTGATTTGGTGGGGCACCCTGGTGGCGTTAAGGCGGCCGTCAAAGCCGTTCAAGAAAGTGGTCTGCGTCCTACAGGTTTTCAAGTACTCAGAGACTTTGAGGGCTTGTCGGGTCACTTGCACAGTTATAAAGTGGACATTGCGAAGTCCATGCTTGAGATGTGTGCGGCCACAGGTAGCAAAGTATTGTTAGCTTGCTCTTCTACGTCGCGTCACGCTACCGAAGATTTAGACCTCATCGCAAAAGACTTGAAAAAATTGGCCATGATGGCCATCCCCTTGGGCATCAAGGTTGCCTATGAAGGCTTGTCATGGGGCCGTACCGTGAATGAGTTCACTACCAGTTGGG
>CANJOS010000118.1 GCA_947476015.1 Comamonadaceae bacterium
ATGGTCAACGTGGGCGATGATGGCAATGTTGCGGATTTGTTTTGTCATGCTAAGGTCTTCTCCAAAATTGATTGAATTTCTAGGGGGCTCAACAAGCGCCCCGGAATGAGTTCACCGGCTTTCACATGCGCGGAGCCAAGCAGCGCGCGAGGTGATTCGCCGTACACAGCGACATGCAAGTTGTCGGGCCAATCGCCCCGACGGCGCACGCCGCTTAAGAATCTGCCCGCATCATCAGGGGGCAAGGTGACAGGGGTATGACCGTCGAGCAATGCATCGACAGGCAACAATCTATTTTCTCGTTCAGCTTCGGTCAAAGCTTCTAACTCTTGCAGACTGACGCATTGCTTGGCATCAAAGGGGCCTGTTTGAATACGGCGCAGAGCACTCAAGTGCCCGCAGGTGCCTAGTGCAGTAGCAATGTCTTCACCCAAAGTTCGGATGTAGGTGCCTTTACTGCAAGTCACCGTGATTTTCAGGCGACGTTGCTTGTTTTCTGGCGCAAGCTCTTCTAAAGCCAAGGCATGAATCACAACGTGCCGAGCTTCCCTTTCGACTTCGATACCAGCACGCGCATAGTCATACAGGGCTTTGCCATCTTTTTTCAATGCGCTGTACATGGGCGGGATTTGCTCAATCGGCCCAGTGAATTGAGTTTGAATTTCTTGCAACTGGGCAGTTGTGAAATTCACTGCCTTTTGTGAAATGACTTCACCTTCTAAATCACCTGTGCTGGTTTTGACACCCAAAACAGCAATGGCTTGGTAAGTTTTGTCAGCGTCTAAATGCAGTTGACTGAATTTGGTGGCAGCCCCAAAGCACAAAGGCAAAACACCTGTTGCCAATGGATCCAAAGTACCGGTGTGCCCTGCTTTCTCGGCGCGCAAAAGCCACTTTGCTTTTTGCAAAGCATCGTTACTCGACAAGTCGTATGGTTTGTCTAACAACAGCACCCCATGCACAGGGCGCCGTTGCACCCTGGTGCGTGGCGCGTTCATATTAGGCCTCGTCTTTAGAACGTGAAGCCACTGCCTTGGATATCAAGGCATTCATGTCTGATGCGCGCTCGGTGGTGCGATCAAAAATGAAATGAAGCGTGGGAACAGTGTGAATTTGCAGGCGCTTGAATAAGCCATTCCGCAGAAAACCAGCAGCAGCATTTAAACCTTCAGTGGCTTCCTCTGACTTGCCAGTGATGAGGCTGAAATACACCTTGGCGTGAGCATAATCGGGCGTCACCTCGACAGCATTCAGAGTAACCATGCCCACACGGGGATCTTTGAGCTCGCGCGCAATCAGCTCCGACAGATCCCTTTGAATCTGGTCGGCCACGCGGAATCCGCGATGGGCTGAGCTGGAAGGTTTGCGAGCCATGGTGATTTAATTGTCGTTCGACTGATTGAATTAAATCGTCCGAGCGATTTCTTTAACTTCAAAGAACTCCAGTTGGTCGCCCACTGCAATGTCGTTGTAGTTTTTGAGTTTGATACCGCACTCGAAGCCTTCTTTGACCTCGCGAACGTCGTCTTTGAGGCGTTTGAGTGAGTCGATGTCGCCAGTGTAAATAACCACGTTGTCGCGAAGCAAACGGAATTTGGAAGAACGGGTAACCTGTCCGGTGGTGACCATACAGCCTGCGACGGTTCCAATTTTGGATGCCACAAAAACGGTCCGAATTTCGGCCATGCCAATGACTTCTTCTTTTTGTTCAGGTGCCAACATGCCCGACATGGCGGCTTTCAGCTCATCGACAGCGTCATAAATAATGTTGTAGTAATTGATGCTGACGCCATTGCTTTCGGCTTGTTTGCGCGCACCGGCATCAGCACGCACATTAAAGCCAATGACGACGGCTTTCGAAGCGATGGCCAAATTGATATCGGACTCGCTGATACCGCCCACCGCAGCATAGACCAGTTGAACCTTGATTTCGTCGGTAGAAAGTTTGAGCAAGGAAGCGGCCAAGGCTTCTTGCGAACCCTGCACGTCTGCTTTGACAATGATAGGCAAAGTTTTGACTTCGCCAGCACTCATGTCTGTGAACATATTTTCCAATTTGGCGGCTTGCTGCTTGGCCAGTTTGGTGTTGCGGAATTTGCCAGCACGGTAAGTGGCAATTTCGCGGGCGCGACGTTCGTCATTGAGCACCATGAATTCGTCACCCGCTTGGGGCACCTCAGTCAAACCTTGAATTTCGACAGGAATAGAGGGCCCTGCCGATTTGATGGCTTTGCCATTTTCATCCAACATGGCGCGAACACGGCCAAATGTTTGACCCGCCAACACCACATCGCCTGTTGACAAAGTGCCCGACTGAACAAGAATAGTGGCCACAGGACCACGACCTTTGTCCAAACGCGCTTCAATGACCAGGCCTTTGGCGGCAGCAGCCACAGGCGCCCTCAGCTCAAGCACTTCAGCTTGCAACAAAACTTGCTCTAGCAAAGCATCTATACCAGCACCCGTTTTAGCGGAGACACCCACGAAAGGTGATTCACCACCAAATTCTTCTGGCACCACTTCTTCTGCCACCAACTCGCCTTTAACACGATCAAGGTTGGCATCAGGCTTGTCAATTTTGTTGATGGCCACAACGATGGGAACACCGGCAGCTTTGGCATGCTTGATGGCTTCTTTGGTTTGCGGCATCACACCGTCATCGGCTGCAACAACCAAAATGACGATGTCGGTGGCTTGTGCGCCACGTGCTCGCATGGCCGTAAACGCCTCGTGTCCTGGGGTGTCCAAGAAGGACACCATGCCACGCGCTGTTTCGACGTGATACGCACCAATGTGCTGCGTGATACCACCAGCCTCGCCAGAGGCTACTTTGGCACGTCGAATGTAGTCGAGCAATGAAGTTTTACCGTGATCGACGTGACCCATGACGGTCACCACCGGTGCACGGGGTAGCAATGGCGCATCGCTTTGCGACACTTCTTCGTCGGTGAATGCTTCAGGATCGTCCAACGCAGCAATCACGGCTTTGTGGCCTAACTCTTCCACCAAAATCATGGCAGTGTCTTGGTCCAAGGGCTGATTGATGGTGACCATCTGGCCCAGCTTCATCAATTGCTTGATCACTTCAGAAGCTTTGATGGCCATCTTGTGGGCCAACTCAGCTACGGTTATGGTTTCAGGTACATGCACTTCAATGACACGGGCTTCAACCGGTGCCGCTTGAACATGTTCTTCGCGATCGCGCTCATTGCCACGGCGATTTTTAGGACCACCGCGCCAGTTGTTGCGGCCGACACCGCCGCTTGAGTCACCGCGTGTGGGAATGGCTTTCTTTTTGGTCGCAGGATCGCCAGCCCAGCTGGATGACAGCTTGGCAGATTTAACTTCCTTGTTAACCCCTGGTGCTGCGTCTTTGGCGTCAACTGTTGCAGGAGCACGTTTTGCAGCAGTGCCTGGCGCTTGAGCCGGCTTGTGCAAGGTGCCTTTGGCTGCCTTGACATCGGGCTTAGGTACTTCTTTAGGCGGCGCCTTTTTGGCGGGTCCGCTCATCATGGCGCGTATAGCCTCAGCTTCAGCCAAGGCCAAGTTGCGACGTTTGTTTAAATCGAGTTCTCGCGCAGCTTCTTCAGCCACAATATCTTTTGCATCTTGTTCTGCCTGATCCTCGACTGCCTTTTTCAATGCAGTTTTTGCAGCTTTAGCGCTTGTCTCGGCATGGACTCGTTCGGCCTCAGCCGATTGAGCGATGGCGGGATCAACTGGTTTAGATGCCGCATTGATGCTGTCGGCTTCTTCTTGGGCCGCCGCCGCTTTGGCACTTCGAACCGCAGCAGCTTCAGAAGCCGTTTGTTCCGGCGATTTCGCTACTTGAGAAGCGACAGCTTCTTGAGCTTTCAGCTCTTCGCGTTTAGCTAACTCTTTGGCTTCGCGTTCACGACGCTTTTCTGCCAAGGCTTCTTCTTGTCGACGTAACAACTCAGCTTGGCTGCGCGCTTCCTCTTCACGACGGGCCAACTCGGCACGGTCAATGAGCGGTGCAACAGGCTCCTGGGCAACAGCAAGTGCAGAAGTCTCAGGCTCGTCATCACGCTTGATGAAGGTTCGTTTTTTTCGAACTTCCACTTGAATGGTGCGTGCTTTGCCGGTGGCATCAGCCTGCTTGATTTCACTGGTGGATTTTTTGACCAGCGTGATTTTTTTACGCTCAGCCGTGGCAGTGCCATGGCTTGTTTGTAAAAAACTGAGCAGCATTTGCTTATCAGCTTCAGACAGCGCATCAGTTGAAGCTGATTTTTCGACACCTGCAGAGCGCAATTGCTCGAGCAAGGTATCCGGTGATTTTTTAAGTTCGCTAGCGAACTCGGCGACGGTATTACTGGACATATGGGGTTCGTGCCTCCTTGATATTAGGCCTGACCAGTGAACCAATGTTCACGGGCTTTCATGATCAGAGCGGTGGCTTCACCTTCGGGCTGTCCGGTGATGTCGGTGAGTTCGTCGGTGGCCAAATCGGCCAGGTCATCTCGTGTATGAACGCCCGCTTCGGAAAGCTTGACGATCAACTCAGGCGTGAGGCCTTCTAAGTCACGCAAGTCTTGCGAAACATCTTCGACGCTTTCTTCGCGTGCAATATCAAGGGTTAACAATGCATCTTTGGCACGAGTCCGCAATTCATTGACTGTATCTTCATCAAAGCTTTCGATTTCAAGCATTTCTTGAATAGGGACATAAGCCACTTCTTCCAAGCTTGTGAAACCTTCTTCAATCAGAATGTCGGCAATCTCTTGGTCCACATCGAGTTTTTCCATGAACAAAGCACGGCTACCGGTGGTTTCATCCGCTTGTTTTTGCGCAGATTCAGCTGCGTCCATGATGTTGATTTTCCAACCAGTGAGATCAGAGGCCAAACGAACGTTTTGCCCGCCGCGTCCGATGGCGATGGCCAAATTTTCCTCGTCGACCACCACATCCATGGCGTGTTTTTCTTCGTCTACCACAATGGACTGAACATTGGCAGGGGCCAACGCACCAATGACAAACTGAGCTGGGTCTTCACTCCAAAGCACAATGTCGACTCGCTCACCCGCCAATTCATTGGTAACGCCATTGACGCGTGTTCCGCGAACACCTACGCAGGTGCCGATGGGGTCAACACGCTTGTCGTGTGACAACACAGCAATCTTGGCACGTGAGCCAGCATCGCGAGCGCAAGATTTGATTTCCAACAAGCCTTGCTCAATTTCTGGCACTTCTTGACGGAACAGTTCAATCATGAACTCAGGAGATGAACGTGACAAGATGATGGGTGCACCACGCAGAGTCAGGTCAACTTCCATGATCATGGCGCGAACACGGTCGCCATTTCTCAAATTTTCTTTTGGAATCATCTCACTGCGTCGCAGTCGACCTTCGACGCGGCCAGCTTCGACGATGATGTCCCCTTTGTCCATGCGTTTCACAGTGCCGACCAGAATTCTCTCGCCCCTCGCCATGAATTCGTTCAGCAACATTTCTCGTTCAGCGTCGCGAATTTTTTGCAGAATAACTTGTTTAGCGGCCATGGCACCAATGCGACCAATGGGCAATGACGCCACACTCTCTTCAATGTATTCGTCGACTTCAATGTCTGAAATTTGTTCAATGGCTTCAAATAACAAAATTTCTTGGTCTGGCAATTGCAAACCAGCTTCATCTGGCACCACATGCCAACGACGGAAAGTTTCGTAGTTGCCACTGTCTCGATCGATGGCCACGCGAATATCGACGTCGCCTTCATAAAGTTTTTTGGTGGCTTGGGCCAAAGCAGATTCAACGGCACCAAACACGATGTCACGTTCTACGTTTTTTTCACGTGAGATGGCTTCAACCAACATCAACAGTTCGCGATTCATGTTACTTCTCTCCTATGTCTGTTTTGGACTTGCGCCCCTTGAAATCAACCACTGGCGCAAGTCGCGCCTCTCGCAATTCATCTAACTCAAAACTCAGTGCTTGCAATGGCACAAGCGGGCGATTTTTGCTTACGCGTGCACCAGGCTTTGGCTCAGGGGCCTCAGACCAAACAATTTGCCAGCCCTCGCCGACCTCTGCTTTTTCCAATGTTCCCCTGAACTTTTTTCGGGTTGCATTGACCAATCCTGAAGCAGCCTCTCCCAAAGGGGCCTTGAGCGTGATGTCAATGAGTTCACCTTCAAAACGCGCCAAATCACTTTCATTTTTCAAAGGCCGATCAATGCCTGGTGATGAAACCTCTAAGCGGCGGTATTCAACGCCATCGACTTCCAAAGCAAACATCAACTGACGATTGACCTTTTCACAGTCTTCCACTGTGACAAAAGGAATTTCAAAACGATCAACCCCTGCCTGCCATGGGTTATCAATGGTGATACGCAACAAACCACCGGCAGAGCGTTCAATCTCAACCAGCTCGTAGCCCAAACCGGCCACGGTTTCTTCAACAATCTGCTGCAATGCCACGCGAATCAGGTCTTTTCTATAGTGTTTAAGCCTAGATCAAGATGGGGTAAAAACCCTGCTCACTAATCGATCGGCCAAAAAAAACGAGCGGTGAAAACCCGCCCGTTTGGTCGTGAAGGAGGCATTCTAGCCCATAAATACTTGATTTGGAACGATTTTGTTTGAAAAAAGTAGGCGTCAAGCCCAGCTTTGATTGAGCTGAGGGACAGATGCAAGTAATGATTTGGTATACGAATTTTGAGGATTGTTCAAAATCTCCTCAGCATGGCCCATTTCAACAATTTGCCCCTCATGCATGACCGCTAACTTGTCTGCCAAATAAGAAACCACACCCATATTGTGTGTGACAAACAGATAGCTGACGCCCAAGACTTCTTGAAGCTCTTTCAACAAATTTAAGATTTGTGCTTGAACAGACACATCCAAGGCTGACGTCGGTTCATCACAAATGATCAAACTGGGCTTCACGGCCAATGCTCTGGCAATGGCAATGCGCTGCCTTTGACCTCCCGAAAATTCGTGAGGGTAGCGCTCCAGTGCTTCAGGCAGCAAGCCTACTTGAGTCAACAGCAAGCTCAAATCATTCATGCGCTTGTCAGCATCCCATTCAGGATGCAAGCTTTTCATGCCTTCTTCCAAAATTTCTTGAACGCGCATTCGCGGGTTCAGTGAAGCGAAAGGATTTTGAAAAATAATTTGAATTTGCTTTCTGGCAACTGTCAAAGCTTGTCGATTGAGTTGGAACAAATCTTGACCCTGTAACAGCGCTTGACCTTGCACCTTTGTTTGCGGCGTTAACAACTGCAACAAGGCTTTGCCGATGCTCGTCTTGCCACAACCCGACTCACCCACCAGGGCCAGTGTCTGCCCTTTTTGAATGTCAAAACTCACTTGCTTCACAGCCTCAAATTGATGGCGCTGACTGAAAAATCCGCCACCAAGATCATAGGTCACAGACAGGTTTTTGACAGAGAGCAAGAGCGAGTGATCCGTTGAAACTTCATCAGCTCGTGCCAACAAGGGGGGCAAACTAAGCGATTGCAAACTCGCATCATTGGCACGAATACAGCGCACTTGGTGTGAGTCCGAGAGCAATTGCATGGCAATAGGTTTCTCGAAACACACCGGTTTTTGAAAGGGACAACGCGGAGCGAATCGACAGGCTTTGAATACCTGCGTCAGGGGGGGCACCGTGCCTTGAATGGCAGCCAATTGCCTGCCGCGCAAATCTGCGCCAGGCAAGGCTTGCAGGAGCAACTTGGCATAAGGATGAGAGGGGTGCAAAAAGAAATCGGCTGCAGAAGCCACTTCTACAATTTGGCCTGCATACATGAGCGCAACTTGGTCTGCCATGCCACTGACAACAGCCAAGTCATGTGTGATCAGGAGCATGGCCATGCCGCGCTCCGTTTGAA
>CANJOS010000119.1 GCA_947476015.1 Comamonadaceae bacterium
AATCCGATCATTGACAGTGCTGTGCTTCCCAATCTGCGCAATTATTATGTGAAAGATACTGCTGGAAATATTTCAAGTTCTTATGACCGTCTCATTGCGATAGGTACAAACTTAAAAGGTCTCAACTTTAGCGACGCAGAAAATACACTGTCAATTTCATACGATCAATGGAAGGCTTCGAAGGACACACTGGTCCATGCCGATTTCAAAGGCTACGACGCCAGCCAAACCAAGTCTGCCTATCTTTTTAACCTGTCTAACGTGATGGCGCAGGATGCAGCTGGTTCTGTTGGAGGCCCTGCTGTTGGATCGGTCACACCGACAGCCTCATTGTTCGATGACGCCTTGATCAAGTCTTTGACTGTGAGCGACACCGCTGACCAAATTTCAGCCAATTGGACTGCACTCCAAACTGAGTATGCGATTACTGGTAGAACCTCAAAACTGTTAGACCTTGTTTTCACAGATTCAGACCATCTCACTTTGAGTGCTTCCCAAGTGGTGAAGACCTTAGGATCGGCCACCTTCGCAGAATTATTGGCTGACAAAGTAGACTCAACCAACAGCGTTGTGGTGAGAGACACTGCTGCAAACATTCAAACCTATTGGAACGACCTCGCAGCCTTGCACGGCAATGTTACTGCCAGCGGACAACTCATCTCTTCAATCGAGTTAATTGATACCAACAAGGTTCAATTGACAGCTGCCCAACAATTAGACGAAGGCGGCGATCTGGTTGAGGTCCTAGAAGGCCGCGGTTATTCTGTCGAAACAATTGCCTGAATATCACTCTAAATAGAGATTTCCGCTTCAAGGCCGCTTTTATGCGGCCTTTTTTATTACGAAACGGCAATCTTCTGCCAATATTTCGACCATAACGGCAAGGAATAGTTGGCACAGCCTTTGCTTACTCCTTTACATCGCATCTAAGCCAATTGGTTTATTTGCTTGTTTATGTAACAGGAGTATTTATATGCAAATCGAATTCCAAAAGACCATGCACCAATTGGTCAAAGATCAGAGCTTGAACCTGAAAGAGGTTTCCAGGTTTTCTGCGGTCGACTTTCGATTGGGAATCCAGTGGTTGGTTTCTGAAGACCAGCCTAACTTAGCACAGTCATTGGCGGATGCTGGCTTGGCTTTGTTCCCATTGAGTGAAGACATTCTGGCAATTGCCGGTCTCTTGGCCATGACCAGAGAAGATTGGCCGCTCGCTATTGAACTCTTACAAGATTTGGTGTCTTTGCAAAAAGACAATGTTCAACCCATGACATGTCAAATGCTCGCTCGTGCATTGGCATGCAATTTGGACATTGCAGAAGCCCACCAAGTGTTAGACCAGGCCATGAAGTTGTGGCCCAACAATCTTGAACTTGAAGCAGAAAAGCATGCGATGCCTCTGACTCAGGATGTGATGTCAGCGCCCACTCAGTTCAACTGATTGGTAATTAAACCCAATTAACTTATCGCCACAAGCGGCAAAAGCACAAAGCGGCAAATATTTGCCTCACGGCAACAAGCTGCATAAAGCACCCAAGGAGTCCTAAATGACTGTAATTAATACCAACATCAAAGCTTTGTATACGCAATCAGCTCTCAAAAGCTCGGAGCGAGCAAGTCAATCTGCGATGCAACAACTGTCCACTGGCAAGCGAATCAATTCGTCTAAAGACGATGCTGCCGGATTGGCCATTGCCGCAAGGATGACCCAAAATATCAAAGGCATGAACCAGGCCATTCGAAACTCTGGCGATGCGATTTCTTTGATTCAAGTGGCTGAGGGTGCGACCAACGAAATCACCTTCATGTTGCAGCGCATGAGTGAGTTGGCGGTTCAATCGTCTAACTCGACTTATTCGACGGAACAACGTGGTTACTTGGACCAAGAATTCCAACAACTCAAGCAAGAGATTGTTCGAATTTCAGAAACACACGAGTGGAACGGCTTTCCCATCTTGAATGGTAAAGCGGGATCTCCAGTGGGCTCGCCAACAACGACCACCCAACTCAGGCCTTCAGTTCCACCAGGAATTACCGACGCAAGCACCCCTGTTCAGTTGAATACAGGTGATCTAGAAATTGAGTACATTGATGCGAACGGCGATAAAGCTTTTGTCCCAATTCCCGCAAGCGCATCCCCAGAATTTGCTCTTGCAGATGCTGTGAGCGTGAAGGCTGATGTTGGCCATGCTATCACCAATGAAAGAGAAGCCAGTGCCATTTCAATTGCAGCGGCCATCAATTCTAAAATTGGCTTAACAGGCGTGAACGCCACGGCCAATGCAGCCGTCATCACAGGTACGAAAACGACTGTTTCAGATACGCCTGTTTACACTGACTTGTATGTCAACGGCGTCAAAATTTCCATGAGCCTCTCTAGCGGACAAACAGCGGGAGAGCGAAGAAAATTTGTGATTGACAGCATCAATGCGAAAACTTCTGACCATGGCGTCTTGGCCGGCGACAGTGGCAATGGTGGCTTAACCTTAAAGACCACCGATGGTCGAAATCTTTCTGTTTGGTACGATGGCGACTTGGTCGATGGTTCTGAATTTGGACTCGGCGCCAATACAGCCACAGCTTCTGACCCAGCTGGTGTAACCGGCTTGAAAGGCACCACTGCCAACGAGACTTACACGCCACCCAATCTTGCTGACGATGTCGTCAATGCTTCTACCGTTTATGGAACGGTTTCCTTGAACTCCAACAGTGCATTCACCGTCCGTCCAGGTTATTTGGCTTACGATAAAGTTGCAGCGGACACTGACTTTGACTCGAAGTTTTCAAACTTTACCAAGTTAGGTTTCAGACCCGAAACAGTGAACCCCAAAAACATTGGTCGCTTAAGCTTCCAAGTGGGTCCTTCTCCCGACCAACTGATTCACATCGACTTTGCAGACTTCGGCAAAGATGGCGACATTACCGGCGCCATCACCAGCGATCGTGCACCTACCAATATTTTGACAGTGCAAGCTGCCAACGATGTGACGCAATCGGTTAACAAATCACTCGACATGATTGCGCAAACTCGCGCTTCCATGGGTGCGGTGATGAACCGTTTGGAGCACGTGATTGACAACTTGACCAACGTGGTCATGAACTCAGAAGCTTCACGCAGCCAAATTGAAGATGCGGACTACGCCAAAGCTTCCACAGAGTTGGCTCGCACGCAGATCATGCAGCAAGCGGCTACGGCGGTACTGGCACAAGCCAACACGTCGCAACAAACTGTGCTGAAACTGTTGCAGGGTTAAGCCCAGAACCCACTTCATAAGTTCTATCGGGACTTGTGGTTCAGGTGCGTCCTTTGCGGACAACGGCCTTGCAGCAGCGTTCTGAAATGCTGGTTGATCTATTTGAGTTACAAAGTTCACATTGAACTGGCCTTGCTTGCAAAGCAATGGGCCTGGGGTTGACGCTTACCTAAGGGGTTTGACGTTAAAAACCCCCGAAGGTGTCGAGATATTGACAAAATACCTTCAAAAATGAATTCTTAAGTGCTATTTTTTACATGGCACGGCCATTGCTAATCATTGTGCATTCCTTTGCACTTGAGGCACCTGAAAGCAATGAGCTCTACACAATTCGCGCAAAACATACTTTGGTTGGACCCCCTCCAACCTCTCGCAGCGCACGAGCACGCACAACTGGCATCTGCTGGGTTGGCCATACGGCCGGTTCAAATGCTAGAAGACCTCCAATCCGCCTTGGGCGATGGTCAAGCATTGGCCTTGGTCACTCGCCACGATGCAAACCATGAGCTGCTTGAGAATTCACTGGCCCTGATGAAGCGCATGGGCGTTGCATTGCCGGTGGTTTGCCGCGTTGAACGCAAGCAACTTGAATTGGCAGTTCGCGCCATGCAACAAGGTGCTGTGCACGTTGTAGCCCTCGACGACTGGTCTTCTGAATCTTGGCAGTCAGCTTGTCAGTCGATTCAAACAGCTCATGAAGCGGCTGTTCAATCGAAGCTGCAAGCTGAATTACAAGCCACTGTGAAAGCTGCCACGGCTTCCAGCGCCTACAAAAAAACCAATGCCGCGATCTATGCGGGTTCAACTCAGAAAGCACAGACACCCCAACGCAATGTGGTCTATGTCGATCCCGTCAGCCGCCATTTGTTGGCCTTGGCACAACGCGTTGCGCAAGCCAACGTCACCGCCTTGATTGAAGGTCCAACGGGTGCAGGTAAAGAAATTCTGGCCCGCGTGTTGCACGAATCATCACAGCGCGTCAAAGGACCCTTTGTGGGCCTGAACTGCGCCGCTCTGCCCGAGCAACTCATTGACGACATGTTGTTCGGCCATGAAAAAGGCGCCTTCACAGGTGCTCAAAAAGAATTCAAAGGATTGTTTGAGCAAGCCCAAGGCGGCACATTGTTCTTAGACGAGATCGGTGAAATGCCTTTGCATTTGCAGGCCAAATTACTTCGCGTATTGCAAGAACGTCAGCTCACACGCTTGGGCTCTGAGCAACCCGTTGACTTGGATGTCCGCGTGATTGCCGCAACCAACAAAGATTTGCGCATGGCCATCTCCGACCGCGAGTTTCGTGAGGATTTGTATTTCCGAATCAGCACGTTCAAGCTTCGCGTGCCTGCGCTGCGCAATCGTCCAGGTGATATTTTGCCCTTGGTTGCCAGTTTGTTGGTCCGTCATGGCCAAAGCAAAGAAGCCTTCACTTTGAGTGAAGAAGCCCAAGCCAGCTTGCTGGCCTACCCATGGCCCGGCAATGTGCGTGAACTAGAGAACGTGGTTCAACGTGCTGTTGTCCTCTGCTCTAACAATCACATTGAAATCAATCATTTGATGTTTGACGATTCAACCGAATTGCCAATACCCGATCAGACCGCATCTCTGCCCCCTTCTGATGCAAACGAAACAGGGATGACAGCAGCGCCATTTGCCATGACATCAAGCGCTTTGGAGAGCTCTTTTTCAGAAGTGATGTCTTTCAATGCGACGCCTGCCAATTTGCAAGAAGCGGTGAAGAGCAACGAGCATCAACTCATTTTGGCGGCCATTGAAACCACAGAAAGCCGCATTGAAGCAGCACGCAAGCTGGGCATCAGCCCCCGCACACTGCGTTACAAGATGGCAAAGCTGAAGCTTGAACCATCCAACATGGCCATGGCCGCTTAAGGGGCAACATCATGATTGAAAAAGTTAATTCCCAAGTGAACATTCAGAGCATGCTGCAAACGCTGAAGGCTTATCAAGCGCAAGCGGGCGGCGGTGTTGACGACCTGGGCAACAAAGTGGGCGGCGCAGGCCAGCCCCAAGGTGCCTCTGGTTTTACAGAGCTCATTCAAAAGAGCCTGAACTCTGTGAATGAAGTGCAACAAGAATCGAAAGCCAAAGCTGAAGCCTTTGAGCGCGGCGAAGGCGTGCCGCTCACCGATGTGGTGTTGAGCATGCAGAAATCATCGATTGCATTTGAAGCCACCTTGCAGGTGCGCAACAAAGTTCTCAAAGCCTACGAAGACATTTTGAACATGCCGGTTTAAGCACCGACTGAAAGACACAGATCATGGCAACGACAGCAGCAACTTTTCAGCCCGGATTTGCCACAGCAAATTCCGGCAGCACCGCTTTAACCACCACCGGTGGTGGCGCAATGACCACCCTGGGTGGCGCCGACGGCGGCTTCAACAATGGCCAAGGCGGTTCGGTTTCCAGCGTTCAGCAAATACTGCAACAGCCTGCCGTGCGCAAGGCCATGCCCCTCATTTTCATTGCCTTGGCATTGCTCTTGTTTGGCTTGAGCTATGTTTGGATCAACCAAGCGCCTTACCGACCCCTCATGGCCAACATGTCGGACACCGATCAGCAGTTAGCGCTCGACGCCTTGCGTCAAGCCGAATACAAGCCTGTGGTGGACGCCGCGACCGGTCAAATTACGGTACCTGCCAATCGCTATCACGAAGCCAAAATTTTCTTGGCCAGCAAGGGCATTCCCAAAACAGGTACCACTGGCATTGATTCTTTGAAAGACCAATCGGCCATGACCACCAGCCAATTCATGGAGCAGGTGAAATACACCAGTGCCATGGAGCAAGAACTGGCCAAGAGCATTACCAACATTGATTCCATCCAAGCGGCGCGTGTGCATTTGGCCACGCCCAAACAATCGGTGTTTGTGCGCGACCGCACAGCGCCTAAAGCTTCTGTGGTGGTGACCACCTTCCCAGGCCGAACCCTCACCGCCAGTCAAGTGCAGGCGGTGGTTCATTTGGTATCGTCCAGCGTGCCTCTATTGACTGCCGAAAATGTGGCCGTGCTAGACAGCCGCGGCAAGTTATTTACCGACTCGATGGGCGAAGCGGCCATTGGTTTAACCACCGGCCAAACTGCGCACAAGCAAAAAATTGAAGACATGTACCGTCAGCGCATCATGCAAATTCTCTCGCCCATTGTGGGTGAGGCCAATGTGCTGTCGCAAGTGAACATGACTTTGGACTTCACACAAACCGAAATTACCACCGAAGATTACGACACGCGTGACAAGGGTCCCAAGACTCGTTCTGAAGTGGTAAGCGAAGACAAAAAATCAGGCAAAGAATCTGAGGGTGGCGTTCCAGGTACCTTGTCCAATACACCACCTCCTGCACCTTCTGCCAGCCAAGAAAGCAAAACTCCAGGAGCGCCTGGTAGCGGCGGCAGCGACAAAACAACCACCACCTCACGCGCCACTCGCAACTTTGAACTTGACCGTTCAGTGCGTCATGTGAAGCCTGCCTCTGGTACAGTTGAAAAACTCAGCGTGGTGGTGTTGGTGAACGAACGCACGCCGGCCCCTGGCGCCAAGAATGACAAAGGCGAACCACTTGAAGGCAAGCCTTATACCGAAGAAGAAATTGCCCGCATGCAAAGCTTGGTGCGCGGTGTGGTGGGCTACGACGAGAAGCGTGGTGACGTGGTCACTGTGGTTCAAGAGAAATTTGGCGTTGAACCTGTTTTCGAATTCATCACACCTTGGTATAAAGACGAAACGGTCATGAGCAGCGCAAAAACTGGCTTGTTGGCCTTGTTGTTGGTGGCCTTTATTTTTGTGGTGATCAAACCTGTGGTTGCATCGTTCTTGCCAGAAAAAGAAGATCCAAACGCCGCCTTGTTGGCTGGCCCAGGCAGACCGTTGGGCGACGGCGAGTTGTCAGAAGAAGACATGTCTCAGATTCAGATGGGCGAAGGCGAAACCTTGGAAGAAATCAAGGCCAAGCTCAAGCCAAAGAAATCAAATATTTCTGCCGAAATGCTGGACACTGCCAACTCTTACGACGACAAAGTGGCACTGGTGCGCATGATTGTGGCGGAAGACGCCGCCCGCGTGGCCAGCGTGCTCAAGGGCATGATTCGCGCCAGCATGTAATTTAGAACACACTTTAGAGAAACACATTCGAGGCACTTATGGCAACCAAAGAACCCGTACTCTCCCCCGAGGAAGCTGCCGCCGCCGAGGCCCTGCGCGTCGAGTTGGCCGACATGACCGGCACCCAGCGCGCTGCCGTGCTCACACTGCTTTTGGGTGAACAGCAAGCCGCTGAAATTATCAAATTCATGGACCCCAGAGAGGTTCAACATTTGGGCGGCGCCATGGTGTCAGTGGCCGATGTCTCACAAGAAGCCGTGAATGCCATCCTTGACGACTTTGTGGCCACTTTCAAGAAACAATCCAACCTCGGCCTGGGCACCACTGACTATGTGGAAAAAGTCATGAAGCGCGCATTGGGCGACGACAAAGCAGCCTCCGTGTTGGGCCGCATCTTGCCAGGCCAAAGCAGCAAAGGCTTGGAAGTCTTGCAGTGGATGGACGCTCGTTCAATTGC
>CANJOS010000120.1 GCA_947476015.1 Comamonadaceae bacterium
AAGCCGGATCCGCCATATTCGGTCGGCATGGTGATGCCAAGCCATCCTGCATCGGCCATGGCTTTATGGAATTCGCGAGGAAAGACACCGTCTTCGTCACGAGCCAACCAATATTCATCGTCAAAACGACGCACAACGGCATTCACACCATCGCGAATGGCACGGTGATCTTCACTGAGAGAAAAGTCCATTTTGTTTGACTCCGATAAATTTACGCAGACAGCCCAAGAGTTCGGCGTGCTTGTTTGAGGTGAGGCATGTCGACCATCTTGCCGTCTAGCCCTAAGGTGCCTGCACCGGGATTTGCCGCAAATGCATCAACAATGCGTTGTGCATGCACAATTTCTGCTTCGGAGGGGGTGAATGCTTCGTTGATGGTGGATACTTGGTCTGGATGAATGGCGATACGACCGCTGTAACCGCGCCGACGAGCGTTTCTGCAACTCAACAGAAGTCCTGCAGGATCTTTGAAATCGGTATACAAGGTGTCTATCGCCGGAACGCCTGTACTGGCTGCGGCCAACAAACACATGGCCCCAGCCATTTTGTAAAGAGGTGCATATTCACCATTTTCATCACGATTGCTTACTGCGCCTATGGCTGCAGACAAATCCTCGGCACCCCAAGTTATCCCCGCGAGGCGTGGGATGGGTTGATTGAATGTTTGCATGTTCAACATCGCTTGTGCTGTTTCGGTCGCAACAGGCACGATGCTCAAGTAACCTAAAGGCATGCCAGCCTTGGTTTCAAAAGCGCTCAAATAATGGCCAGCAATTCGGACACATTCGGCGCTCAATGTTTTGGGCAACATGATGCCCGCCAGTCCTGATTGAACAACAGCGGCCAAATCGTCAAGTGCCATACCCGAGTCCAATGGGTTGATGCGAACAAAAAGCGCAGCGGGGCTGTCATTTTGGTGTGCTTCAATGAAAGCTGCAGCCATAGTTCTGGCTTGCGGTTTGTTGGCAGGTGCCACTGAATCTTCAAGGTCGATAATCAGAGCATCAGCACCGCTTGTGAGACCGCGGTTCATTTTTTTCTCACTGTCCGCTGGGACAAAGAGCATGGATCGCAATTTCATCATGAAGCTTTCTTGAGCATCAGTGCTTGTCGTCTACAGCGCATGACTTCTTCGCCACGCTGATTGAAACCTTGATGCAAGAACGTCACGATACCAGCGTTGGGCCGCGATTTGCTTTCTCGTTTTTCTAACACAGTGGTTTGTGAGCGAAGGGTATCGCCAGCAAAGACAGGAAAGGGGAACACAACATCGGTCATGCCCAAATTGGCCACGGTGGTACCCAGTGTGGTGTCTTGTACGGAGAGACCAATGATGAGCCCCAGCGTGAAGATGCTGTTCATTAAAGGTTTGCCAAATTCTGTACCCTTGCAATATTCAGCGTCGATGTGAATGGCTGCAGGATTGCATGTGGCATTGCTGAACCACATGTTGTCGGACTCAAGCACCGTTCGCTTGATTTCGTGTTGAAAGACATGTTCTATTTTGAATTCATCGAACCACAATCCAGCCATTTTGATTCCTTACCCAGTGATCGTTGATAAATCGTACACGTGTTTACTATATCATGGCGATCTATTTGGGCGGTCGGTAGAAACCACTACAAAGATGGGGTGTATTGAAGGTGCACAAACTAAGCTTATCCCGGCCTCAAGATTGTGACGGACGACCCGCTAATTTCATTCTGGTGTCTGCCATGGTCTCTGGCAAAAGAGGGCCCCGTTTGAATACGCCACTTGCACGCGCAACAATATTTCCATTGCATTCAATCAATCCTTGCGAAAAGATTAAATTTTTAGTCACTTTCAGAACATCAGCTTGACCTTGAACCCATTCGCCCAAAGGGGCGGATGAAATGAAATCAAGTTGAAGACTGATGGTGGGTAAAAACTGGCGAGGAATGTCTGTTTGGTATTGGGCCGCACCCGAAAGCAAAATGTCTGCAAACATGCTCAGCATACCGCCATGACAAGATTGACCGGGATTGACGTGGTTTTCTAGGACCCGAAATCCCAGTTGCAGGCGGTCTTGATGCCAGCGCGCAAACAGCGGGCCATTGTGCTGAGAGAATGGACCCCCAATGGGAGCTCGGATAAAACCTTCGGGTAATAGAACTTCGCTCAAAGTTGTCCTCGCATTTCAGCCCAAGCCATTGCCAGAGCTTGTTGATGTTCAGGCGCTGCAATTTTGATCAACGCTTCGGCACGAGCATCTGAAGAAAGCTTCTTAATTTCTGCCACACCGTACTCCGTGACAATGGTGTCTGCCAAGTATCGAGGCAGTGTGCACATTGATCTGGTTCCAAGGCTTGGAACGATGCGGCTTACTGTGCCTTTTTTTGCAGTGGCAGGAAAGCAAATGATAAGACGGCCATTGGGTGCCGCCAAGGCGCCTCTGGCAAATGCAGGCAAGCCGCCGGGTCCCGCTTGAAAAATACCATCAGATCTCTCAGAGTTAACCTGTCCGAACAAATCGACCTCGATGGCGCCGTTGATTGCGGTTAAACCTTCCAATGTTTGAAGGATATTGACATTGTGGGTGTAACTGACATCGGTTAACCACAATGAAGGAAGTTTTTGCGCAAATTCGCGCAGCTTTGAGTCTCCCAGAATAACCCCAGTGGTCATGCGAGCGTCGCGATCCATGGCGCCTGAATTCCAAATGGTTTGAATGGCAGACGATAACAGGCCACCATGAAATTTCAATCGTCGATGTTGAGAGAGCGCATTGGCCAAGCCTAGCGGAATGGAGCCGATGCCCAATTGCAAAGTACTACCGTCTGTAACCAAGGGTGCGATCAAAGCCCCTATTTTTCTTTCAATTTCACCTATGACTGTATCTTGGAAGTCCAGCAAGGGGGATTCAAACTCGACATGTTCGTCTAACTCAGAGATGTGAACTCTGAAACTGCTGGGAATCCTTGGCATCAGAGGGTTGAGGTGTGCAATGCGCCGCTTGGCTCTGTGCCAAGCCAAAGGCAAAAAGTCGCAAGACAAACCTGGAGAGCACCAGCCGTTAGCATCGGGCGGCGTTAATTGTGCGATGGCCAAGTCCATTGGTGAACCGTATAACAGGTCATGCACGATGCCTGGATAGTCAAAGCTGAATAGTTGAGCCCTTGATTCTAGAATGCCAGATCGAAGAGCAGCATTCATGAAATAGCTGCTTTGTCTGGACTCTGGATGAAGCTCAATGTAATTGGTGCTATCAATGCCAGGAAATTGAATGGCACGAAAATCAACTCCCAAAGCACGATCAGGATGGGCCATTAATTCTTGGTTGAGAAGTGCAGACTCATTGCTCATCGTTGGAACGAAAACTTTCATCCCAGGTTTGAAGGACGTGCTGAGTTGAGCGTTCATGAACTTAAGTCAATCGTTTGATGTGGGCCAAACCCTCAATCACACTGGCCCCAGTTTCATTTGTAACGCTCAGTTGGTAGTAAGCAACTTGATCGATGACTTGTTCTAGCTTGGCTTGAAATTGAAGGGTTTGCCCTCGGAGCGCAATTCCCGTGAATCGAGTGTGCAAGTGCGTTATGGCGCGAACGCCAAAATGACTGGACAACATGCGCGCTACAAAAGCCATGTTAAGCATGCCATGCACAACAGGTTTTTCAAATCCAACTTCGCTGGCAACTTGTTCGTCCAGATGGAGTGCGTTGTGATCGCCTGATGCCGCTGCATAAAGCGCAAGATCTATGGCGCTAACGGGACCATATGTTTGTGTGAGTGTTGCTGGAAAGTCAGCTTGCGACTTCATGCTGCCACCTTGTTTCGGATCAGGATCACCTGCTTGTTGGTGGCAGCCACTTTGTCTTTGACTTTGAAATGGCTGTCTACCACCACAAAATTGTAGGCCCCTGATTTTTTTTCATAGATATCCACAATTTCTCTGGAAATCTCAACAACATCGCCAACGTAAACTTGTGAGAAATAAGTGAAGCTTTGCTCAGCATGCAGGACGCCCTTGACTGGAATTCCCAACACTTGAAGCAAGTCTGCACTCGTACAGTGGTCACCCTCTATGGCTTTCAAATAGGTCGGTGGAACGGGGCAAGCCGGCAGGCCTGCACTTTGGGCTGTATCAATGTCCCAATAGACAGGATCATTTTCACCAATGGCCTTGCAAAAAAGTTTGACCCGCCATGAATCAACCGCTAAGACCGTTGGTGTTGTTCGATAGCCAATGTGCTTGGGATCAATCATTCACAGGCCTTGGCCAATTGAGGTTTGATTGAATGCCACACTTCAAGTTCAGCAGCATTTAGCAGTGTTACTTGACTTTCTTGCTCATCCCAAAACCAAGACAAGGGCCCCCCTGTCCAACCCGCCGAGACACCAGCCAAGCAGGCGGCGACATCCAAATATGAAATGTCACTGATGTCATTTTCAGCGGCCCAAAGCATGGCGTGTGTGGCTTGCTTGTTCAGTGGCAAATCCTTTAGAGATTGCATCAAGCTGGTCTTGCTGTTCGAGGGCCAGGGCAGGGCCCACATCTTGATGGCAAGGCTGGCCATGATTTTTGCCGCAGGTTGATTAGAATCACCTACGATTTCGATCAGTCGACCATAGGGGCCTGCATTGCACAGCACAGCCGCGTTGAGGCCTTTGGTTACATGGGTAATTCCCTGAATGGTGTCCAGTTGTACGCGATGCATCATTCCTTGGGTGTCTGTGATGTCTAAATGATTCAAGGGCACATTCGCTGAATTGGAGACAGGCAATTTCAATTTAGAAAAGAGTACATCCCATTGTTGTAGGGAGGGACTTAGGGGGCCCGTTTGAATGGACTGAATTTGAACTTCGGCTGTTGGCGCTAACTCGCGTTCAACGCGAACTTTTCCTAGAAAGAGTGTTCTCACCATGCGACCTGCAACGGGGTTGAACATCAGTCGCAGAAACTCGTTCATTTCTGTGGTGGTAGCCTCGGTCAAACTTTGACCCGCACCCTTCAAAACGCTGTCAACAATGGCGCTGAAAGCGGGGTAAAGTTTGAAGTCTTCTTCGCTGATTTTGAAATGTGTTGCCACTTTCCGAGCAGTTGCGTCAGAGTAGGCAGGCACCTTGGATTGATCCAAGTGAGGAAATTTCTTGGCTGCGTCGTAGGGCGTTCCCACTAATTCTCGGGCAAGGGATCTGGCTTTGTCCAGTAACTGTGCAGCAGGAACAGCTTCTCGGTATAGCCCTGACTCGACTGCTTCTTGGGGCGTCATTGAGCGACCTGTCAGCAACAAATTCATGCCTTTTTCGAAACCCACCATGCGCGGCAAGCGCTGGGTTCCCCCAGCCCCAGGGAGCAATCCCCATCGAATTTCTGGCACACCCAATTGAATCCGCTTGTCGTCGCTGACGATTCTTTCTCGGCATGCCAAGGTGATTTCAAGTCCGCCACCCAATGCAAGACCGTTCACGGCGGCTACCCAAGGCTTGGGACTGTTTTCTAACCGAACAAACTGTCGCCCCAAGCGGCCGCATTGTTCAAACATGCTGTCATGCGAGGCAGTGCGGGCCTCTGTGCAAAAACCTCTGACCATGACCAAATCGGCACCCGCTAAAAAAGAAGCCTTTCCCGATGTAAGCACTACCGCCTTGACCTCGTTGTTGTGGTCAACCAAGTCCATGAGTTCGTCCAGGGCGTCCATGAGATCAAACGAGAAGACATTCATCGTCCGATCTTGCATATTGATGGTTGCCATTAGCAGGCCATCTGGTTCCAGTTGGGTTTGAATCAATTTTGACAAAGCTTGCTCCAATTTAGAGGTCAAGGGGAGGATGAGCTTCGTCAGCTTCAGCTGTATTTCTTAAAATCAGGCTTCCGCTTTTCATTGAAGGCTTTCACGCCTTCTTTGGATTCTTCGCTTTGGTAATAGCCTTTGACTGCTGCAACGCCCATGAAGCTGATGCCTCTTATATTTTCGCTGTCAGCATTGAATGAGCGCTTGGCAATGGCCAGTGCTGTGGGGCTCATTTCATTGATGGTCGCAGCCCAAGCTTCACATTCGGCATCCAGTTGGTCGTGGGGTACCACTTTATTGGCCAAGCCCCACTCATATGCTTCTTGCGCAGAAACGCGGCGGCAGGTAAACCACATTTCACGTGCTCGCTTTTCGCCCACAACGCGAGCAAGGTAGGCAGTTCCAAAACCTGGATCGACAGATCCCACCTTGGGGCCCACTTGGCCAAATTGGGCTTTTTCGGAGGCGATGGTCAAATCGCAAATGGTGGCAAACACATTACCACCGCCAATGGCGAAACCTTGTACGCGGGCAATCACCACTTTGCAACAATCTCGAATGGCGCTTTGCATTTCTTCAATTGGCAATCCCACCATGCCGCGAGGTCCATAGAGACCGTCCTCAGACAAGTGTACTTTTTGATCGCCGCCGGTGCAGAATGCTTTCTCACCAGCGCCTGTCAAGATGACTGTGTTAACCGATTTTTCTTCGTCAGCGCGCTTGAATGCCAAAATCAATTCTTCGAGAGTTTGAGCTCTGAATGCATTAAATACTTCTGGTCGATTAATCGTGATGTGAACTGCACTTTTCCCCACGGTGTAGGTGATGTCTTTGTAGTCGGACATGATTTTCCTTTGGATGATTTGATGAGTTAAAGGTGATTAGCCGTGCATGCTGAGGCCGCCCGATACGCTGATCGTTTGTCCTGTCATAAAGGCTGCGTCGTCGCTGGCTAAAAATGCGACCAAGCCAGGGTAGTCGTCGGGTTGACCAATGCGTCCAAGAGGAACGCCTCGAACCATGGCGTCTCGAATTTTCTGACCTTGTTCTCCAGACCCAACAAAAGCATCCATGGCGGGTGTATCTGTCGGTCCTGGGCAGATGGTGTTGACAGTGATGTTGCTGCGAGCAACTTCACGTGCTAATGCTTTGCCAAACGCAATTGTGGCGCCTTTGCAACCAGAGTAAACCACTTCACCGGACGAGCCGACACGGCCAGCGTCAGAGGCAATGTTGATGATGCGACCTGACTTGCGTACAGACATGCCCTGACCTACTGCATGCGTCATATGGAGGGGGCCAAAGTAATTAATGGAGACCACTTTTTTCCAAAACGCCTCGTCTGTTTTGAGAAAGGGCATTGGAGTGTCCCAACCGGCGTTGTTCACCAAAATATCCGTACCACCACCAACCGCTGTTTCAAAAGCAGCAACGCTAGCCACCACTGCCGCGTAATCTGTGATGTCGCATGTGATAGGGACAGCAATTCCGCCTGCTGCTTGAATGGCGACGGCAGTCTCTGCTGCGGCATCTCCCCGAATATCAAAAATACCAACACGAATGCCTTCTGTGGCTAAGCGCAATGCAATGGCTTTTCCAATGCCGCTGCCGGCACCGGTCACAATGGCGGTTTTGTTGTTGAGTCCTCGCATGAAAAATCTCCTAGTTTGAAATTTGAAATTACGCGCCGTATCGGCCAACGATGGAAACGGAGCAAACATTCTGATGGGGATGGCCGCCCAAGTTTTGGGTCAAGCCAAGGTCAATTTTTTGCAGTTGCCGTTCACCTGCTTGTCCGAGTAACTGCTGGTAAATTTCGTAGACCATTCGAAGCCCTGAGGCGCCAATGGGATGGCCAAAACATTTCAGACCGCCATCGACTTGAACAGGCAATTTTCCTTGCCGGTCAAATACGCCATCTAAGATGTCGTTCACCATACGGCCAGTTTGGCTGAAACCCAAGTCCTCCATGAGAACAGCCTCAGTGATCGAGAAGCAGTCATGAACCTCGGCCATGTGAATTTGTTCGCGGGGGTTCGTGACATTGGCACTGGC
>CANJOS010000121.1 GCA_947476015.1 Comamonadaceae bacterium
AAGAATTAAAACACTGCTTCACCTCAGCATCGCACGCCAGTAATCGCCTTAACTGCGTAGGTACCAAAAATAAAGCATTGGCCGAATACTTTTGAATCGCGTTTGCCAATTCAAACGGTTCGAACGGTGGCGGATGCAAAATGACCGTACCACCACTGAACAAGACAGACAAAGTAAATGTTCTTCCACCACCAAAATACAGCGGTGTTGCACAAATATATCGACTGCTTGCATTGAGACCTAAATTAATCCAGTGCGTCCAAAATCTTCGCAAAAAATGCTGGTGCGTAATCATTGGCCCCTTAGGGCGGCCCGTTGTTCCTGATGACAAAGACAACAACAAAGGAGAGTCCATCGTTGTACGCTCAGGAATCTCGTCAGGTTTGGGCAGAGTGTCATTGAGCAAGTCACTCCATACACATGTCGTCATCTGCTGCAGTTGATGATCGGGCTCAACAACAACATTGACCGCCTTAAAGTGATCGATGACAGCCTTCGCTTCTGCGTGTGTCCAGCGCCAATCCAAAGGCAGCATGACAAGGCCTGCGCGCATACATGACCACATTAGGACCACATGCGCAAAGTGATCCTTGAGGCATAAACCAACAACGTCTCCAGGTTTTAATCCAAGCTGAAGCAAGGAATGAGCACCTAAATCAACATGATCGTTTAACTGCTCATACGTCCAACTCTGATCGCCTTCAATGAGTGAAATATGTTGAGGCTTGGTCTTTGCATGCAATCTCAAACTATCAGCTAGATTTTTTTCCATGCGTCAATCTAAACCTAATTTGTACAAACGATTTGCATTGTCACGCATGAGCTTTTGTAGCGGGCCAGGCCTGATGTTTAAGGCTTCTATTTCTTGCACAGTCCTATCAAAGCGAAGAATAGGAAAGTCTGTTCCAAACATCACTTTGTCTTGCCCATAGCTATTGATAAATTTCACAAATGATTCGGGCCAATACTGTGGGCTGTGCGCATCACAACCAATGTACACATTGGCGTGCTTCCAAGCCATTGCGATCATCTCATCCGTCCATGGTATGCCAACATGTATACCAATAATTTTTAATTCCGGGAAATCGCACGCCACTGTATCAAGTGAAATAGGACGCCCTACACTTTTACGTGGATAGCGTGCGTCATAAATCATGGATTGCCCAACTTGCAGTTGAACCGGAATATCAAGCTCAACACACTTTGCATAAAAAGGATACCAACGCGCATGGTCAGGGGCTAGCTCAAACCAATGAGGGTAAAAATGTGCGCCAATGAAACCGTCTTCTTTCACCGCTTTTTCCAATGCACGAACACCGTTCATCCCTTCCGTTGGATCTAGCCCAGCCAGAGCATAAAACCGATTTGGATAGTGTTGAACAGCCTCTTTAACCAAATCATACGGAACATGATAACAATACGGATGATTGCGATCTCCCACTTTGGCTGCAATCAACATTGCACGCTCTATGCCTGCATCATCCATTCGTTGGATCATTGTTTCTAAAGAAATACCTTCGTACAACTCAGATGGCACGCGCATCTTTTTATAAAAATCAGCCCTATCTGGTCTATTTGCCAAAGCTTGCGCTGTCCAAATATTGACCACTATATCAATTGCACGTGTGTTTTTAATCATACCGAACTCCTTGAAAATGATTTAAAGATTGTTATTCAAAAGTTTTTGAGCTTTCTGTAATGCCACATGAGGATCCCAGAATGCATGTGTCAGCTCAGTGAATTTCTGAATGACACCAGCTTCATCCAAAATTGGGCCATAAGGTCCCTGTGGAGAAAAAGACTGGCTCGCACTCGCGTAATCGAGTCTGGCAGTCACTTCCCACCGACTCCCCTTATCATCTAAGGCAATAAGCGTTGCACCCAGCCTTTGTGGATAGACTGATTGATGCTCTACCGAATTTTTAATGGCAATGATTGACATCAATTGTTGCAGTTCAGGCCGTGATCGATCTTTTGCAATGGTGTCTAAAGAAGTGGACCCCTCTACCAATGTCAGTGCGACACACCAAGGAAGACTCATCAAACAATCGTACAACTCGAAATTGTTTTGGGGTCTCTCGCTAAAACTAACAGCCAATTCATAGGTTTGAATTTCGATACTTTTCCACTTCACGCCTAAATGTTGTGTTTGCTGAAACAATCCCATCGCAGATTCAACCGCAGGATGAACATGTCGACAGCCAGGAAAAGGCTTGAGATAGACCTGATCCATCGTTTCACACCGCCATTGGCTTGGGGACTCTACACCCTCAAAATCACCACCCAAAAATTGCAGCAAACCTGATCCGTTCTGACCTTCTAATAAATACTCACTTGCACTCAATCCTGACTTTGCAGCACATACAGCCTCCCAGCCAGCTCGCGCTGCTAAACCGCTGTGCAGTGGCACGCCATTGCCACGATTTCGCAAGCCTTCAAATGCGGCAATAGGCGCCCAAAATCCAGCAAGTCCAATTGCACGCTGAGTGGTCGCCTGATCAAGCTGCAAAAACTTACAGACTGCAACAGCACTTCCCATTGCTCCCATTGATGACGTTGGCGCACTGCCTGACATTGTTTGCTTGGGATGCGTGTTGGCTGCCAACCGATTAGCAACTTCATACCCAACCAACATAGGCAGAAGCAAAGAGTTGTAATCATCTGAGTGAGCGAGAAGCACAGGCAATACCGAGGATGATGGATGATTACCACCTCGGCCATATCCATCATGCCATTGCAACAATGCGCCTAAAGTTCCCCAAGCCACAATGGCGGAAGATAAATCAGTGCTTTGTTTTTTTCCAGGGACTTTGTGAGGCCCAGGTTGAGACAACACAAATGCACTCTCTGACTCAGGAAATTGAGACGCAGCGTGCACACAACCCAAAAAATCAAGCAGCGCAATTTTCGCGCGATGTTGTCGCTCCATTGAGATGTCTGAAAGCTTTATCTCAGACGCCCAATGAGCAATCTGACCCGTCAGTGAGGTCGCCGTTTTCATCAAAGGCCCAGTTGCTTTGCAATTAAATCACGATGAACTTCATTGGCACCTTCTCCAAACGTGTAGAGTCTTGAGTCACGCCATATGCGTTGAATATCACTTTCTGAGCTGTAGCCGTAACTTGCAAATAATTGCATTGATTGACTGGCCAAATCTTGAAGCGTTTCAGTCGCAATGACTTTGGCCTGGGAAGCCTCACGCCTACAATCTTGCTGCGTTGAAATTAACCAAGCCAGATGACGAACCGTCAGTCGCGATTGATCAACTCGCATTTGCATATCCGCAATTCGATGACGGACGACTTGGAAATCTGCAAGTGGATGGCCAAATTGATGTCTCTCTTTGATATGCGCAATAGTCATGTCAATGATCGATTGCGCACAACCCGTGCAGGTAGCCGCCAAACTCGCTCGAGAATAATGCAGCGTCGAACCTAAAACTTTAAAGCCCTGATGAAGTTCTCCCAACAGGGAATCACGCGAGACCCAAACATCATCAAATGAAATATCCCAACTTGGCATTGCATTGTTGCCAATTTTAGGCAGCTGTGTCATCGCAATGCCAGGGGTATTGCGAGGGACGATAAACATACCAATACCGCGATGTCCCTTGCTTTCTGGATCTGTTCGTGCAGGCACCAGCAATGCCAAGGAGCCATCAGCGTCACTGATCCAAGTTTTTCTTCCATTGATGTACCAACCGTCGCCTTGAGGTGTTGCACGTGTAATTAAAGCACCCGCATCTGATCCGGCAGACGGCTCCGTGAGTGCAAGTGAAATCACACCATCACCCCGGATTAATTTCGGTATCCAAATTGATTGCTGCGCTTGTGTTCCGTTATTCAAAAGTGTCATTAAGCCAAAACCGACGACTCGATTGATAATTGATCCCACAAAATACGCATGCTGTGCAGCCCTCTCTTGGATCAAACTTAAAGTGAGCCAATCTTGATTGAGACCATTCCATTTTTCAGGCGCCACCAAACCCAATATACCGAGCTGTCCTAAATCAGGAAGAATATTGTAGGGCGTTATATGATTGGCATCCCTTCGGCGAATTTCGCTGGTCGGAAGCTTGTTCTGCAAATAATGGTCAAGCGCATCCAACATTGCTTTTTGATCGTTGGTCATCGAGAAATCTATCACTGATTACTCCACGCTGTCTTGTGATCTTGCATTGGAATGAGCCAACTCTCCCTGATTACTGATGGTCCATAGCGTCAACGCTGTACAAATCAATAATCCTACTAGCCACAACAAAACGTCTCGGCTGTGCAAGGAGACTGACCCCATCCAACCCATGATAAAAACCACAACAACCAAAGTGATCCATCCACGCCAAACATACAAATCCGCTGCAGGCGGCGGCGGCGGCGCCTCATTGCGAATCCATTCACCTACGACTTTTAATTCTGCTTCACTCCAACCCTTTTGCAAATCTTCAGTGGGTTGACGATTTACAAACCAAGTACTTCTTGCAATTGACATAACAGCTAACAAAACACCCAGAAGATCCATCCAAAACTCCGAAGTGACCAACGACAAGCAAGCCAATCCCAAACCTATCCGTTCCCACAATTTAAGTTCCCCCCACGCATAACCTGTCAGCGCTGCAGACAAGCATGCAAGCCCTAAAGCAGCCGTCAATGTTGAAGTGATGATTTCTATCAAGCTTCCATTCAACAATAAAGCGGGTGAGTAAACAAAAAGAAAGGGGACGATGAATGCAGCGATACCAATGCGAGACGCTTGGTTCATTGTTGTAACGGGATGACTTTTTGCAATGCCAGCAGCTGTGACTGCTGCCAATGCCGTCGGTGGTGTGATGTCAGAGACCACCCCAAAATAAAAAGCAAACATGTGCGCTGCCATGTCGCTCACACCAGCTGATTTGAGAATGGGTATCACAGTTGCAACCATTGTGATGTAGACAGCTGATGCGGTTAATCCTGTTCCTAGCAAAAGTGCAAGCAAAGCCGACATCACCAGCAACCCAGCCTGTGTTTGCCCTGACAAAGCAATTAAACCTTGCGAAAGTTGAAACCCAACGCCCGTAGCATTCATGCTTCCAATTAGCAATCCAGCAATTGCACAGGTCGCCGTCAAGGGTCCCGTTAATTGTCCCGTTGCAATCAAGGCACTTGCCCAGCGAGCAGGCGAAACGGCACTGTTGGCTTTTCTAAATGAAATAATGAAAGTTGTTAAGACAGACCAAACAACCACCAGTACAACCGAGTAACCCAACAAAATAAAAGCAACAATCGTTGCCAACGGCAATAAAAGATACCCTTCTTGCTTTATCAGTGGCCAAGGTTTAGGAAGCAAATTTTCTGGTATGCCGCGCAAACGCAAACGACTCGCTTCAAAATGAACCGTGGCATAAATTGCAAAGTAATACAAGAAGGCGGGTATGGCGGCAGCCATTGCAATTTGTGCATAACTCACTCCCATAAATTCGGCCATCATGAATGCAACAGCGCCCATCACAGGCGGCATAATCGCACCCCCAACAGCAGCAGCAGCTTCAACACCCGCAGCAAAAGGAGGTTTATAGCCTAACCGAATCATCATGGGTATCGTGAACGAACCTGTGGTGAGAACATTGGAAACACCACTGCCCGAAAGGGTTCCAAAAAGACCCGACGACACAACGGCCGCTTTAGCGGGGCCGCCCACTCTTGAGCCAAATAGCGAAAACGCTAAACGCGAAAAAAATGAGCCAGCACCAATGACTTGTAACAATCGTCCAAACAACAAAAACAAAACAACGTACTGAGCAATCACCAAAACAGGAATACCAAAAATTCCACTGTCGCCTATCACCAAGGTAATCAGCAAAGACTCCCAAGAAACACCCGCCCCATTCAAAATTCCAGGAAAATATCTAGCCCACAGCGCATGAACAACAAAAAGTCCACTCAATACAATCAATGACCACCCAGTTGTACGCCGTACTGCTTCCGCAACAAGAAACAACATCAAAGTGCACGCCAAGTAATCGATGGTCGATAACCCAACAGATTTCAGGTCCCAATCTTCTATATTGATTAAACACCAAGCCAGCAAACCAAGAGAGGCAGCAGCCCCCAATAAATCAAGCCCATTTGTCCATTTTTTAAATGCTGAAGCGGGGTATGCCAAAAAACAAAGTGACAGTGATAAACACAAATGCACAGGCAAAAAGACTCGGTTAGTTGGTGAGCCAAAAATGCCAATGTAAAGGTGATAAAGCGCCAGATAGGTTGCTAAAAAAGCAACCATTCGCCATCGAAGAAGCGTCATTGGAAAAATAATTTTATTTAATTAATCCAACTTCTTTGTAATATCGCTCTGCACCAGGATGAATTTGTATACGGTTATGAAGCAATGCATTGGCTGGAATGATTTCGTCCGAGCCTGCAAACAAGCCATGCGTTTCTTTGTATTTTTCATTGAGAACTTTGGTCATTTTATAAACCAGATCCGACGAAACGTTGGCACTGACAACAACTTGGTTGACAACGTAAGGCGTGATGATTTCTGCAGGAGAGCTGCGATAACTATTTGCGGCAATTTTCCCAGCTGATGTGCCTGGTAACAAAGAATTAAAACGCTTTATTTCAGCATCTGAATAACCTAAAAATTTAAAGCCAGCGCCGCGATCCAACTCCATTAGCAAGCTGTAGGGTGTTGGGCCCGAAAAAAATGCAACGTCCACTTGTCCGTCTTGAAATGCCTGCATCAGTGTTTGATAGCCCGCTGTATTGATCACTCCTCCAGCCTTGGTAATGGATTCAAGACTGACTCCAAAAGCACCTAAGGCAGCCATATTCATTGGCCAAAAAACAGAAGACTTTGGACCGACCCAAACACGGTAAGGCTTTTTTGCTAAATCTGCCAAGCTTTGTATGTCTACATTTTTTCTAGCAACAATGACATGGAATGAGCCGTAGGTTGTCATCAAATGGCGCAATAACGGTGCCGGTGTTTTCAGCTCCCCTTTACCCTGCGCCGTACTTTCTGCCTCAAAGGTATAGGTCAGCGCCAATTCCGCCTCACCCCGTTGGATTTTGACTAAGCTTTGCTCAGTGGGTCCAGCGAAAGTGCTTGCCTTCACACCGTCAATATTTTTATTAAAAAGTTCTGCCACTTTGGCACCAAAAACTGGGTAAGAGCCCGCGAGGCCAGATCCTATCCTTAGAAACTCTTGGGCATTTGCAGAAAAAACAAACAAAGACAAAATTAAGAACCCGTAGCATCGCTTCATCACAACTCCTCGATTGAATTTAAATGAATATAAATCGAATTGGCATGAATGTCTATTGGTGAACTTGCCCCCTTGATTAAATTCCTTGAATAACATTCCTATCGGTATTTTTTAAAATTTCAACCAGTAATGCGCCCATGGATATGGCGATGTCTTCGCATGCTTCAAAGAATAAGTGAGGCCTCCAAACAGGCACCAGATTTAATTGAATGAATCAAAATGAAAAAAGCCGTTGACGAATCAACGGCTTTTTAAATTTGGCTGGCGGAATCGGAGAGATTCGAACTCTCGATAAGGCTCTACACCCTATACTCCCTTAGCAGGGGAGCACCTTCGGCCACTCGGTCACGATTCCAGCACTCAAAAATTATATCAGGCTTGGTCTAAATCAAAGGCTTTGTGCAAGGCT
>CANJOS010000122.1 GCA_947476015.1 Comamonadaceae bacterium
CAGCATGATGCGCTGCTAGCAGATGGTTCTGGCGATTCCTTGGACGCAGTGCTGTGCATGGTTCAGGCCGCTTGGGCGCAACAACAACATGAATGGGTTGGCAACTTCGGATTGCCTTCCTTCGACCCCTTAGAGGGCTGGATTGTCAGCGCTTAAGGCTATTTTTCAAACAAAGAATGGATTAGATGGCCATGCCAGCAATGTCATCGGGAAGGGCCTGAAGCGAGCGCAATGCATTGATTGCTTCTATGTCAGTTCGGTAAAAAAGGATGTCGCTGCCTTCGCCCAATTCTCCCGCCAATCGCAGTGCGTTCTCAACGGGCAGTTTGATGCCACTGATGTGAAGCTGGATACCCCGTTGCGTCAATTGCTTGCGCAGTTGTTGAAGGGTCTCGACTCCCGTGGCATCAATGCGGTTAATGGGCTGTGCAAACAAACAAACATGTTGCACGTGAGGCAGTTCGCGCAACTTCTCGGTGATGTATTTTTCAAAACTGCTGGCGGCTGCAAAGTCCAGCTCGGCATCCATGCGCAATGCAAAAACGTCTTGAGCGATGGCTGGCAGGCGCCACAAATGTCGATCGCGAAGGCTGCCGTCATCATGTAAGCCTACTTCAATGATCCGAGGGTGCAAGCGGGTGTGAAGAAAATGGCTCAAGCCCATCAGGACACCTGCCAACACGCCCCAATAAATGCGAGGGGTGCTCAGCAAAGTAATGGCAAAGGTCATGCCTGCTGTCATGGCTTCGATCCGCGCAATCTGCCAAAGCTTCACAAAAGCCAAGGGCTGCAAGAGGCTAGACACCGCCAAGATCACGATGGCGGCCAACACTGCACGAGGCACGTGGAAAAGTACGGGCGATGCAAACACTGCCAACAGAACAAACGAGGTGGTGGCCACGACCGCCCAACCTGTTCTAGCGCCTGATGCTAAGCTGATGGCCGATCTGGAAAAAGAACAACTGGTGGCAAAACTGCCGCACAAGCCTGAGGCTATTTTGGCGAGGCCCTGACCCATCAAATCTTGATTTTCACGCCACAAGGTGCCGTCTTTTTGATTTTCAGTTTTAGCGCTGGAGGCCGCTTCCAAGAAACTCACTAAGGCAATCAAGATGGCGGGCCCGGCAAGCTGCCCCCATTGGTCCCATGTGAGCGCGTGGGGCAATGAGAGGCTGGGCAAAGATGTGGGCAAGGCACCCACCACTGCCCCGCCTGCTTGTGCAAACCCCATGGCATAGCTGATGACTGCGGTGATGGCGACCACCAGCATGATGCTGGGCAATTTTGGCGCCCATTTTTTTGCCGCCATCAATGCGGCCAAACTGCCCAGGCCAAAAGAGATGTCTGTCCATTGGATGCCGGTGCTAGCCTGCCAACCCGAGATCGCGGGCAGTTGGGAGGCCATGACCAGAAGGCTGGCTGCTTGTGTAAATCCCATCATGACAGGTGAACTGATGAGGTTCAAAAGCCATCCATACCTCAGAACGCCCATCAAGAGTTGCAAGGCGCCGGCAACCAGTGCCAACCAAACCGCTAAATTCACCCATTGTGGGCTGGCAGGCTCAGCCATTCCCGTCAAAGACGCCCCGATCAACACACAAGTAAGCGCTGAGGGACCAATGGACAATCGACTGGAACCGCCCCACATGACCCCCACCAATGCTGGCAACAAGGCAGCATAGAGGCCTGTCACCAAGGGCATGCCGGCCAAAGCGGCATAGGCCACAGACTGCGGCACCATGAGCAAGGCCACAGAGAATCCAGCGACCCATTCATTCCGAAAAAGTTCAGGTGTGAGTCGGGGCCAACTTAAAAAGGGAAAACAAGCGGAGAGAAACTTCATGGCGCAATGATAGGGTCATTTTTCATCTCTAACCCTCGGGCAAAGGCTAATGACGATGTGTGCTGCACACAGGGCAATCAGCTTGCCGGTGCGTTTGTATGCTTTGCCACGCCATGAACTTGGCGTTGAACATCAACAACTGGCCTTGCAAACTGGCGCCCATACCACTCAATAATTTCAAGGCTTCGGTGGCCTGTAGGCTGCCAATGACCCCCACCAGGGGTGCCAACACGCCGAGGGTGGCGCAGCGTGTTTCTTCAAAGTTCTGTGTGGGCGGAAACACACAGGCATAGCAAGGAGATTCTGCATGCCGTGAATCGTAGACTGCCACTTGTCCGTCTAAACGCAACGCAGAGCCTGAGACCAATGGCTTTGAATGCGTCACACAGGCAAGGTTGATGGCATGGCGAATTTCAAAGTTGTCGGTACAGTCTAAAACCACATCCACCATGGGCACAAGTTGATTGAGCAATGCCACATCTGCTTTTTGAGCAAGGGGCACGACTTCAACTTCAGGATTGATTTGAGCCATGGCCTGCTGAAGTGACTGAACTTTGAATTCGCCAATTCGATCTTGCGTGTGGCCAATTTGCCTTTGTAAATTGGTGACATCGACTCGGTCGTGATCGACCAGTGTGATGTGACCCACGCCTGCACTGGCCAAATACAAGGCAGCAGGTGAACCCAAGCCACCTGCACCTACGATCAAGGCACGAGCTTGGGCTACGCGTTCTTGACCTTCCACGCCCCATTCGTTCAGGAGAATGTGGCGCGAATAGCGCAGCAGTTGGTCATCCCTCATGGGAGATTACTTGTCTTTTTTCTCATCTTTGCGAGCCGCCAAGGTTGCGCTCACTTTCACAGGCAAACCCTTGAGTTGATTCAGCGCTTGAATCAATTGGAAATCTTTTTCAGAACCGAACTCGGGGGGTCTTCTTTCAGATTCCGGTTTTTTGGATTCGGCTTCCAATTTTTTCAAGGCCTCTTCGCGAGCTTTCTGACGCTCTTCATTTTTCTTTTCCACTTCTTGGCCATTGCCTAAGTGCTTTTCTAAATCAGCTTCGCGTGTTCGCAGCGCAGAAAATACATTGCCATTTTCGGTTTCATCGAGCATCACGTCAGGCAAGATGCCCTTGGCTTGAATGGACCTGCCATTGGGTGTGTAGTAGCGTGCGGTGGTGAGCTTTAAAGCTGTATCGGGACCCAATTGGCGCACGGTTTGAACGGAGCCCTTGCCAAATGTTTGGCTGCCCATGACGGTTGCACGTTTGTGATCTTGCAAGGCACCTGCCACAATTTCACTGGCAGACGCAGAGCCTTCGTTGACCAAGACAATGAGCGGGATTTTTTTCAATTGACCCTGCGTGTTTTGAGTGAGCCTTTGAATGGGGTCGGAACCCGCGTTGCGGCGCCAAAATTGCGGCGCTGCTTTGTAAACAAATTTACTTTCTTCCAGTTGACCGTTGGTTGAAACCACAGTGACATTTTCTGGCAGGAACGCTGCTGACAAAGCTACCGCTGCATCCAGCAAGCCTCCAGGGTCGTTGCGCAGATCAAGTACCAAACCTTTTAATTTAGGGTCTTGCTTGAACATGTCTTCCAATTTTTTAGAAAAGTCCTCGACTGTTCTTTCTTGGAATTGTGAAACGCGAATCCAGCCGTATCCGGGTTCGATCAGCTTGGATTTCACAGATTGTGTTTTGATTTCTTCTCGGACGATGGTGACTGTGAAGGTGCGACTCTGGTCTTTGCGAAATATGGTGAGAACCACCTTGGTGTTGGGTTCACCGCGCATGCGCTTGACTGCATCGTTCATTGACAAACCTTTGACAAAGGCGTCGTCGATTTTGGTGATCAGGTCATTCGGCTTCAGGCCGGCTCTGTCGGCAGGGGAACCTTCAATGGGTGATACCACCTTGACCACGCCCTCTTCTTGGGTGATCTCAATGCCAACGCCGACGAAACGGCCCGAAGTACCCTCGCTGAATTCTTTGAAACTTTTTTTGTCAAAGTACTGTGAATGGGGGTCTAGGCTGGCGACCATGCCAGAGATGGCCTCAGTGATGAGTTTTTTCTCGTCAACAGTTTCGACATAGTCGCTCTTGACCATGCCGAACACGGCAGCCAATTGTTGCAACTCTTCCAGCGGCAAAGGTGCAAAGGCGCCCCGAGCTGTGGTTTGAAGCGAAATGGTGGTGAGGGCACCGGCCAATGCCCCGACGCTTAACCAACCGACAATTTTCAATTTTTGTCCCATGTTCATTGACCCAGAAGGTCTCCTTTAGAGCCAATATACACTGGGATGACCAACTTTGTACAAGTCAGGATTAGACACGGGGGGTCAATCAGGCCTTGCCTTGGTTGGCCACGGCAGCGGCTGCTTTGGCCGCTGCCGCTGCATCACCTAAATAGTAGTGTTGGATGGGCTTCAGGTTAGCATCCAGCTCGTACACCAAGGGGATGCCATTGGGGATGTTCAGGTTCACAATGGCTTCGTCTGAAACTTGATCCAAGTACTTGATCAAAGCTCGGATGGAGTTGCCGTGGGCGGCCACCACGATGCGGTTGCCCGCTTTGATGGCGGGGGCCATGACGTCAATCCAAAAAGGAATCACGCGGTCCACGGTGTCTTTGAGGCATTCGGTGAGGGGGACCTCTTGCGGCTTGAGCTTGCTGTAGCGCAGGTCCAAACGTTCGCAGCGTGCGTCAGTGGCCTCTAAGGCGGGAGGGGGGGTGTCATAACTGCGGCGCCACATAAGCACCTGGTCATCGCCAAATTTTTTTGCAGTCTCAGCTTTGTTCAAGCCCTGCAATGCACCGTAATGACGTTCGTTGAGGCGCCAACTGTTGTGCACGGGAAGCCACTGGCGTTCCATGCTGTCGAGGGTGTGCCAAAGGGTGTGAATGGCGCGTTTCAAGACACTGGTGTAGGCCAGGTCGAACTCGTAAGCTTCTGCTTTCAACAAGCGGCCAGCTGCTTGGGCTTGTTCAATGCCCGTGGGTGTGAGGTCTACATCGGTCCAACCTGTGAATCGATTTTCTAGATTCCAAGTGGACTCGCCGTGGCGAATAAGGACAATTTTGTACATGGTGAAAGGTTTAATCGGTCGAAAAATACGGTGAGTCAGCAGGCATTTTAGAATTCGAACTTGGCATGTTGCTCACAAAAGGGCTTCAGATGAACTTTTTAAGGGCTTTTTGTGAATTTTTTAATTGAAAACTGGATGTTGGTCACTGTGGCTGCCGTCTCCGCTTTGGCCTTATTTTGGCCCAGCCTGGTGCAAGGGGCTTCGGGCGGCGTTCAGCCATCAGAAGCCGTTTTGCTCATCAACCGCGAAAAGGCGGTGTTGATCGATGTCTGTGAACCCGCTGAATTTGCGCAAGGGCACGCTACAGGCTCCAAGAATATTCCTTTGGCGCAACTGGAAGCTCAGTTGCCGCAACTGGTCAAAAGCAAAAGTCTGCCTGTCATTTTGGTTTGCCAAGTGGGTGGCCGTGCAAGCCGTGCTGCTGCGCAGGCTCAAAAAATGGGGTACGAGCGCGCGCAAGCCCTGGCGGGGGGCTTGAAAGCTTGGCGAGAGGCCAGCTTGCCCATCGAAAAAACCTGAAATTGTTTGGATGCTTGAAAAATTGGAGTTGTCATGCCCCATGTGAAGATGTACACCACAGCTGTCTGCCCTTATTGCGTGCGCGCTAAGCAAATTTTGAAAGCCAAAGGCGTGACCGACATTGAAGAAATTCGCATCGACACCTTGCCCGAGGCCCGCGAGCACATGATGGCGATCACGGGCCGCAGAACCGTGCCCCAAATTTTCATTGGCGAGACCCATGTGGGGGGCTGCGACGATTTGATGGCACTCGACGCAAAAGGGGGCTTGGTGCCCCTATTGCAGGCCCCTTAAGTTCTCTCCCGAGCGCCCCCAAGGCGACCTTGCCTTGGGCGATAATCTGCTTCTACCCTGCGACAGGGGCTTTGTTTGAGCGGTCGCTGGGAAATTCAATTGATCAAGAGTTTTTATGTCCGAAGCCAGCTCCCCTGTGTTCCAAATTCAACGTGTTTACCTGAAGGAGGCGTCATTGGAGCAACCCAATTCGCCTGCCATTTTGTTGGAGCAACAGCAGCCTGCTGTTGACATTCAGCTGGGTGTTGAAGCCAACCAAGCAGCAGACGGTGTTTTTGAGGTTTGCATCACGGCCACCGTTCACACCAAAATTGAAGACAAAACGGTGTTTTTGGTCGAATGCAAGCAGGCCGGCATTTTTGAAATTCGCAATGTGCCTGAAGACCAGATGGGCCCCATCATGGGCATTGCGTGCCCTCAAATTGTCTACCCCTATTTGCGCGGCAACGTGGCCGACTTGGTAACCCGTGCAGGCTTTCCGCCCGTGCACCTGGCTGAAATTAATTTTCAGGCCATGTACGAGCAACAGCAAGCTGAGGCCGCACAACAAAGCGCGGCACCTCAAGTTCAATAAATCTCTCACGAGATCCCCAGCGTGAGCCTGAAGATTGCAGTCATCGGGGCCGGTGCATGGGGCACTGCGCTGGCCATCAGCGCCAGCCGGCATGCGTCAGCCCACTCGGTTGATCTCTGGACGCGCGATGCTGGTGCTGCAAAAGAGCTTCAATCGCATCGTTGCAACCAGCGATATTTGCCCGGCATTGAATTCCCTGCAGCCTTGAACTGCCTCAGCACCCCCTTGTCCGAGTTGGCGGCTTGGGCAAGCCAGTATGAATTGATTGTGGTGGGCACACCCATGGCCGCACTGCGCGACATGTTGCTCACTTTGAAAGATGTTCAAGTGCCGGTGGCCTGGCTTTGCAAAGGTTTTGAAGCGGGCTCGCAAGGTGTTGAATCGGGTGCCATGCCCCATGAGGTGTGTCAGCAGGCTGCGCCACATTTAAAGGCGGGTGCCCTCAGTGGCCCCAGTTTTGCAATGGAAGTGGCACTTGCGAAGCCTACCGCACTGGTGGCGGCCAGTGGGGATGTCAGGGTGCAGCAAATTTTGGTGGATGCCTTTCACAGTCCCAGTCTGCGTGTTTATGTCAACGATGACATCGTCGGTGTTGAAGTCGGTGGTGCGGTTAAGAATGTCTTGGCCATTGCCACCGGTCTCTGCGATGGTCTGAATTTAGGCTTGAATGCGCGTGCTGCATTGATCACGCGCGGCTTGTCAGAAATGACACGCTTGGGTTTGGCTTTGGGTGCTAAAACAGAGACCTTCATGGGTTTGTCTGGCTTGGGCGATTTGGTTCTCACAGCCACCGGCGATCTCAGCCGAAATCGCAAAGTAGGACTGATGTTGGCGCAGGGCATGGACTTGCAGCAAGCAGTTCAATCCTTAGGCCATGTGGCCGAGGGTGTTTACAGCGCTCGCACCGTGGTCAAGCGTGCACAGGCTTTGGGCGTTGACATGCCCATTGCACAGGGTGTGCTGGCCTTGCTGGACGGACAGTTAAAGCCTGCTGAAGCAGTGGCCGCTCTCATGGGGCGAGGTGCCAAAGGCGAAGCTGACTGAGCGCTGAAGAGCGCTTGACTGCGCGCTCATTTCGATTTGAATTAAACCGGCGTGAAAGCCAGCCGCACATAAATGGGTGCGAAAGCTTCCGCTTGTGTAATTTCAATCAGGGTTTCTTTGGCCAACTCAAGCAGCGCAATGAAAGTGACCACCAAGACGGGGGAGCCTTTGCTGGGGTCAAACAAGTTTTCAAATTCCACAAACTTGCGGCCTTGAAGGCGCTTCAAAACAATG
>CANJOS010000123.1 GCA_947476015.1 Comamonadaceae bacterium
GCACTGGCAGTACTGCCATTGCCTGCAAAGTCCCACGCCACGAATTCGTAATCGGGCTTAGCGCTGAAGAAGCGCCAAGACACAATGCCGCTGGAGTCTATGAAGTGCTCTACAAAGTTGTAGGGCTCAGTCACGGCATTGCTTTCAAACGTGGGCGGCGGCAAATCGTTCAAGCCTTCAAAGCTGCGGCCTTGCAGAAGCTCTGTCAGGCTCCTTTCCAGCGCCACTTCCAAGCTGGGGTGCGCACCAAAGGAGGCAAACACCCCCCCAGTGCGAGGGTTCATGAGGGTGACGCACATGACAGGATAGATGCCGCCCAGCGAGGCATCCTTCACCAACACCGGAAAGCCTTGCGCTGCAAGGCCTTGAATGCCGGCCATGATGCTGGGAAATTTGGCCAGCACTTCAGCAGGCACATCGGGCAAACAGATTTCGCCTTCCAAGATCTCTCGCTTGACAGCGCGTTCAAAAATTTCGGACAAGCATTGCACTTGGGCTTCGGCCAGCGTGTTGCCTGCGCTCATGCCATTGCTTACGAATAAGTTCTCGACCAAATTGGATGGGAAGTACACCACCTTGTTGTCTGATTGGCGCACATAGGGCAGCGAGCAAATTCCGCGTTCAACATTGCCTGAGTTGGTGTCGATCAAGTGCGAGCCTTTTAACTCGCCATCGGGGTTGTAAATGCTGAGGCAGTAAGGGTCCAGAATTTCTTTGGGCAGCGCATCTTTCTTGCCTGGCTTGAACCATTTCTCATTGGGGTAATGCACAAACTCGGCGTTGGACAAGTCTTCGCCCCAATACGCACCTGCGTAAAAGTGATTGTTGTTGAGTCGCTCAATGTATTCACCCAAGGCAGAGGCCAACGCACTTTCTTTGGTGGCGCCTTTGCCGTTGGTAAAGCACATGGGCGAATGGGCATCGCGAATGTGAAGTGACCACACATTGGGAATGATGTTGCGCCAAGAGGCTATTTCAATCTTGATGCCTAGGCCGGCCAAGACGCCCGACATGTTGGCAATGGTTTGTTCCAAGGGCAAGTCTTTGCCCAAAATGAACGTACTGCTTTGGACACCAGGCTTGAGGCTGAGCAAGGCTTGTGCGTCTGCATCGAGGTTGGCCACTTCTTCAATGACAAACTCGGGGCCTTCTTGCACCACTTTTTTAACGGTGCAGCGTTCAATGGAATTCAAGATGCCGCGGCGGTCGACTTCAGAAATGTCGGGTGGCAACTGCACCTGAATTTTAAAGGTCTGTTGGTAGCGATTTTCTGGGTCAACGATGTTGTTTTGCGACAGGCGAATGTGTTCGGTGGAAATGTTGCGGGTGTCGCAGTACAACTTCACAAAGTAAGCGGCGCACAAAGCTGAAGAAGCCAAGAAATAATCAAAGGGCCCAGGCGCAGAGCCATCGCCTTTGTAGCGAATGGGCTGGTCGGCAATAACCGTGAAGTCGTCAAACTTGGCTTCTAGGCGAAGTTTGTCGAGAAAGTTGACTTTGATTTCCATGAAGTATTTTCTAATGAATGAGTGATTCAAAATCGCTCAACAAGTTGCAAAGGTAGGTCCAATAAAGGGGAGATTTGATGTTTTCTTTGGCACTTTCGTTTGGCAGAAAACGACTCATTTCTTTTTGAAATTCAATGGCCATTTGTGGTTCATTATTCAAATTCCTGAGTCGCTCGGAGAAAGCATTTAAATAAACTGGCTTCGTCACTTGGTGATCGCTGAGTTTTTGAGCAATCAGCTCAAGCGCTGGCTTCACCTTTTGTTGTGTTAACCAGGCAATGTCCCAAATGTCGCGGTGCTTCAGCCTGTTGGGCCTCAATGCAAAAGCCAACAACTTGTCGGCAAATATTTCTTCTCGTGATTCAGCTCTCACGATTAAACCACTGGTTCCCATGTCAACACCATAGGCGTTGAGCAATACCATAGGGCGGACTTGGTAACTTGGAATTGCACACACATCAATGTTGATTCGCTGAGCAGGTAAGTCCTTTTGCCCAGGTCGAGTTTGAACTTTTAGTTTCCAGGTGTCGACGTTGCCTTGCTCACGGACCGGCTCCGACACTTCAACCTTCAGCCCGTATTTAGCCTGAAGGCTTTTGGACAAAAGCTGACCCATGGTGGTCAGTTGATCCCGCGTAAAGTTGTGCCCGCCAGTGAAATCCAAATCTTCACTCAAACGACTAGCGCCATAGCAAGCCCGAAGACAAGTTCCGCCCATGAATGTGAGTTGATGCAGCAATCCTTCTTGGCTAAGCACTCTCAGAATGTCGTGATGCAGAAGCTCTTTTTCAACAACAGGGCGTAAAGTAATCAATGACTGCTGTTGTTGCATCGCTACATTGACCAATTGATCAAACAGATTCACTGGCAGCTTTCCAATCCATCAAATCATGACTGCGTTGGGTGGCACGCATGTCGCGCAGCGCTTGGTTAATGCTGGCACGCCAAAGTCCATGCGCTTGGTCGTATGTGAGATTGGCAGTCAACTCATTAGGTTTTTGCTTGGTTTTGACAAATTCGATGCTGCCCCACTTGCCACAGTCAATGACACTGGATCGACCTGAAGACATGACCGTGATTCGGTTCATAGGCACCTGTGAAATAAGGCCTGCATCACTCAATACAGACTCGAGGCTGAGGTAGTTGAGCGCCAGAGGTCTCAACTTGCTCACTGCATTGAACAAGATCTTGCCGTGATCGGGTTTGGCTTTTGCATACAAATACAAACCGCGGCACAAACGCTGAAGTTGCCCATCCTTGACCGCTCTGCTTAACAAGGTTTTGAATGCAATGTCTGAGTGCATTGGCAAAAGAGCTCTTAAGTCAGCAGGCGTGAACAAGCGAGCTTGGGGACCCGCAAGCTGTCCAAGTTCATCCGCGAATTGTCTAATTGGGTGCAAGCCAGAGTATCCAGAAAGTTTCACTAAGTGTAACCTTTTGATCACTCCAAAACTATTTAATAAGCATACATATTATATTGACAAGAATTAATAAGTACAGTTATCATTTCGACCAGTTGCCTCGTCAGGCATCTTTTTCTGAGATCCAAAACATGCAGTTTTACAAAGATGGTTTTCGCGGCGGTAGCCCCGACATCAAACCAGCTGCCCCCAATCGCCGAAATCGCGGCATCAACGAACCTTTGCCCGAAAAAGTCGACGTCCTGATTGCTGGCACTGGCCCTGCTGGCCTTTGCTTGGCAGCCCAACTGGCTCAATTTCCTGAAATTGAAACCATGATCATTGAGCGCATGCCCACCAACATCATCAAGGGCAAGGCCGACGGCATCAACACCCGCACCATGGAAATGTTCCAGGCCTTTGGCTTTGCAGACAAGGTCAAACGCGAAACCTATTGGGTCAACCAAACCGCCTTCTGGATGCCCGATCCCCAAAACCCAGACCACATCAAACGTGCAGGCCGTGTGCAAGACGTGGCGGACGACAGCTCGGAGATGCCGCACATCCTGATCAACCAAGCGCGTTTGCACGAGCTTTTTTTAGAGGTGATGCAAAACTCGCCCTCCCGCTTGGCGCCTGACTACAGCTGGGAAGTTGTCACCCTCACCGTTGACCCCACCACCGACGATCATCCTGTGACCGTCACGTTGAAAGATTCAAGCGGGGTGAACTGGGGTTCTACTCGCACCGTTCGCGCCAACTATGTGGTGGGCTGTGATGGCGCGCATTCCTCCGTGCGCAAGGCCATTGGCGGCGTATTGCACGGCGATGCCGCACACCAAGCTTGGGGCGTGATGGACATTTTGGCCAACACCGATTTTCCGGATGTACGCCAAAAGTGTTTGATCTCTTCGGCCAAAGAAGGCAATGTGCTGATCTTGCCGCGCGAAGGGGGTTATGTGTTTCGCATGTATGTCGAACTTGACAAACTGCGCCCCGACGAAAAAGCCGCGCAGCGCAAGTTCACCCAAGAAGACATGATTGCCGCGGCCAATCGCATCATTCATCCCTACAGCCTCGAAGTGAAAGAAGTGGTCTGGTGGTCTATTTATGACATTGGCCACAGCCTGACCGACAAGTTTGATGATGTGGGCGAAGCGGATGACCGCAACCCACGCGTGTTTGTGGCTGGCGATGCCTGCCACACCCACTCACCCAAAGCGGGACAAGGCATGAACGTATCGATGCAAGACACCTTCAATTTAGGTTGGAAACTGATTCATGTGCTTCAAGGCCGTGCCGATCCCAAGCTGCTGCGCAGCTACACCCAAGAACGTTTGACAGAAGCCAAGCGCTTGGTCGATACCGATCACAAATGGTCGCGTGTGATGTCAGAGCCCACGACACAAGCCGAGCGCGATGGCACTGAAGAGCCACGCATCATTCGCCAATTCAAAGACAACTTGGAATTCACAGGTGGCACCGCTGTCAAATATGACGCGTCTTATTTGTTCGCGGTCAGTGCACATCAAGCACTGGCCAAAGGCGAAGAGATTGGTCGTCGCTTTCACTCAGCACCTGTGGTTCGCTTGTCAGATGCCAAGCAAATGCAATTGGGGCATGTGGCACAGGCCGATGCGCGTTGGCGCATTTATGCGTTTGCTGGAAAGGCAGACAGCGACAATGCAGGCTCGGCCATTCATCAATTGGCAAACTGGTTAGAAACCAATCCCAAATCGCCTGTGGTGAAACACACGCATCAGGGTGAAGACATTGATGCCGTGATTGATGTGCGTTTTGTGTTTCAGCAAACTTTTGATCAGTTGGCTTACGAGAACATGAAATCGCTGCTGAAACCGCTAACAGGATCATTGGGATTGCAAGACCATGGCAAAGTATTTTGCGTCGACCACAAAGGTCTGGGCGATGTATATGACATGCGCGGCATCGACCGCGACAAGGGCTGCTTGATTGTGGTGCGGCCCGATCAATATGTGACCCATGTGTTACCACTCGATGACCGCGAAGAATTGTCAGCTTACTTTGCAGGCGTTCTGCTTGAAGCGGGTAACAATCAACGATAACGGTAACAGTTCGCAGGCTAAACTCTTTGGATGAACACAGCTCAACAGAATTTACCTTCAAAGGCACCCCAAGCCGTTAGCTTTTGGCAAGCCCTGAAGTTCTGGTTCAAGCTGGGCTTCATCAGCTTTGGGGGCCCAGCAGGCCAAATTGCCATCATGCACGAGGAGCTGGTGGTTACAAGGCGATGGCTTTCGGAAAAGCGTTTTCTGCACGCACTCAATTACTGCATGGTGTTGCCAGGGCCTGAGGCTCAGCAACTGGCCACTTACATCGGCTGGTTGATGCATAAGACGCGCGGTGGCATTGCAGCGGGTGCGTTGTTTGTGTTGCCATCGCTGTTGATTTTGATTGGCTTGTCTTGGATTTACATTGCCTTGGGTCACGTTACTTGGGTGGCAGGTTTTTTCTACGGCATCAAGCCCGCCGTCACCGCCATCGTCCTGCAAGCCGCGTACCGCATTGGCTCAAGGGCTTTGAAAAACAATCTGTTGTGGGCCATTGCGGCAGCCAGTTTCGTGGCCATCTTTGCGATGAATGTGCCCTTCCCTTTCATTGTCTTGACCGCTGTGGTCATTGGCTTTGTAGGAGGGCGAATATCACCTGAATCCTTCAGCATGGGGGGTGGCCATGCCGCTGTGCAAACAGCCTTTGGCCCGGCGCTGATCGACGACCACACGCCCACACCTGCACACGCTTTATTCTCTTGGAAACGCTTCATGCAAGTGTTATTGGCAGGTGCCGTGTTGTGGCTGGTGCCCATGGGCTATCTGGTGATGAACAACGGCTGGGATCACACCCTCACGCAAATGAGTTGGTTCTTCACCAAAGCGGCACTGCTGACCTTTGGCGGTGCTTATGCCGTGTTGCCTTATGTGAACCAAGGCGCAGTGGAACAGTTTGGCTGGGTCACCGCCACTCAAATGATGGACGGCTTGGCCTTGGGCGAAACCACACCAGGTCCGCTCATCATGGTGGTGGCCTTTGTGGGATTTGTGGGTGGCTATGTCAAAGCGATCTTGGGGCCAGACAGTTTGTTTTTAGCGGGTGCACTCGCAGCCACCTTGGTCACTTGGTTCACGTTTTTACCATCGTTCATTTTCATTTTGGCAGGGGGCCCGTTCGTTGAGAGCACGCACAATGATTTGAAATTCACAGCCCCCCTGACCGCCATCACGGCTGCAGTGGTGGGTGTCATTTTGAATTTGGCCTTGTTCTTTGGTTATCACACCCTGTGGCCGCAAGGCTTGGCTCAGTCGCTGGATGTGTCGTCTGCCCTGATTTCGGTGGGCGCGGCCATTGCGTTGTTTAAATACAAGCGCAATGTGATGCATGTGATTGGGGTATGCGGATTGATTGGCATTTGCTTGCAATACGGATTGAAATAAGTGAAGGGCTATTTACAAAAGACGCTTAACCCGCTAAATTCTGACTATAGTAGTCAGAATTAAAGAAAGGGGAGTTGCTATGCAAATGTGGCAAATGCAAGAAGCAAAAGCTAGGCTTTCCGAGGTCGTCAAATGCGCTGAAACACAAGGCCCTCAAAACATCACTGTACACGGTCAACCAGTGGCCGTCGTTCTTTCACAGGCCATGTTTGAAAAGTTAACTGGCAATCAGCAATCACTTGTTAACTTTATGCGCGACTCGCCTTTGTATGCCATGGAAGACGTGCCGCTAGAGCGCAACAAAAGCCTCACGCGCAAGGTATCACTTTGAGCTACCTTATCGACACCAACGTGTTGTCAGAGATTCGTCGTAAGACGCCTGATGTCAAAGTCATAGAGTGGGTTAACAGCAGGCCCGCCACATCACTCTATTTGAGCGTGCTAACTTTGGGCGAGTTGCGCAAAGGAATAGACAGCTTGGCCGATTCAAAACGCAGACTGAAACTGGTGGACTGGCTTGAAACAGAGTTGCCTTTATTTTTTGCCGGGCGCATTCTAAAGATTGACGAAGGTGTTGCAGATCAGTGGGGCAGACTTCTTGCAGCAGCGGGTCGAACCATGCCAGCCATTGACAGCCTTTTGGGTGCTACAGCAGCACATCACGGTTTAACCATGGTCACACGCAACAGCAAAGATTTTAAAAACTTAGGACTGAACGTCCTCAACCCTTGGAACGATTGAACAAGAATGACCCAAGAATTTGACATCGTAGTGCACGGCGCCACTGGCTTCACAGGCCGCCTTATTGCTGAGTATTTATTAACCCGTAACGACACTGGCCTCAAATGGGCCATGGGTGGTCGCAGCTTAGACAAACTGCAAGCAGTCAGAGACGAAATTGGCGCACCTGCATCAACGCCTCTGGTGGTCATTGAAAGCAGCGACGAGGCTTCTTTGAAATCACTGATGGCCAAAACCCGCTTGGTGATTTCAGCGGTAGGTCCTTACCAGTTGTATGGCAACGAATTGGTCAAGGCCTGCGCTGAATCGGGCGTCGACTACGTGGACTTGTGCGGCGAGCCCGCATGGATGCGCCAAATGATTGACCAGCACCAAACCACTGCAGAAAAAAGTGGTGCACGTCTGGTCTTCTCTTGTGGCTTTGACTCCAGCCCCTTTGACTTGGGCGTATTGATGGCACAA
>CANJOS010000124.1 GCA_947476015.1 Comamonadaceae bacterium
GCGATCAGCCTGATGGTCAAACCAATCGTTGAACTGTTTGAGTTTCAAACTGAAACCTGTTTTAGTTTTCAGTTGCTCGCCCGGAGGGTCGCCCCAGTAAGCAGACAACATGGGGTCGAGGGTGAATGAAATGAGCAAACTCACCAACACGGAGGCCACAACCGTTAAGCCAAAGGGCCTGAACCATTCACCAGACACGCCGGGCATGAAACCTACGGGGATGAACACGGCCACAATAGAAAAGGTGGTGCCTGCTACCGCCATGCCAATTTCAGCTGTGCCATTCAAAGCAGCAGTGCGTCGGTCTGAACCTCGCTCCAAGTGCCGCACAATGTTTTCTCGCACCACAATGGCATCATCAATCAGCACGCCAATGGCCAGAGAAAGACCCAGCAAGCTCATGAAATTCAAAGTAAAGCCGCACAGCCATACTGCAATGAAGGCGGTGATCACCGAGGTAGGCAAAGACAAGGCGGTGATGAGGGTAGATCGCCAAGAATTCAAGAAAACGTAGACCACAAATATGGTGAGCACTGCGCCGAATATCAGGGCATCCACCACGTTGTTTAAGCTGTTTTGTGCCTCGATGCCACCGTCTTGTGTAATTTCTACTTGAGTGCCTTCAGGCAAAGATTTGTTGATCTCGGCCACCAAGGCCCTGACCTGATTGGAAACGCCTACGGTGGACGCATCACGCGAACGGGTAATGGCCAAGCCAACGTTAGGCTTGCCACTTCGAACGCTCAAGGCCGTTAGATCGGCAAAACCATCGGACACTGTGGCCACTTGCCCTAATCGGATCAGTTCATTGCCACTTCGCTTGATCACGATTTGATTGAATTCAGCGGGTGTCTCAATGCGACCCAACAGACGAATACTTTGATCTTCTAGCGCGCCTCTGATCTTTCCCACTGGCGCCGCAGCGTTTTGAGATCGCAATGCGTTGACCACTTCGCTCACAGAGAGGTTCACCTCTCTGAGTTTTTGTGCGTGCAGGAGCACGCTCAATTCGCGCTTCAATGAACCATTCACCGAGACTTGTGCAACGCCTGGAATGGCACGAAATTTGTCCGAAATCTGATCTTCTGCAATGCGAGAAATCTCGGCATGGCTTTGACTTGAAGAAGACAAAGCCAGTTGCATGATGGGTTGCGCGGTGGGGTCAAGCCGCAAAATCACAGGTTCTCGAATTTCGGTGGGAAGTTTGTAGCGCACTTTGCCAATGGCATTTCGAACCTCATCGGTGGCCTCTACCATGTTCTTTTTGAACTCGAAGGACAGCCGTAAGTTGGCGTTGCCTTCGTTGGCGGTGCCGCGTAAATCCTTGATTCCATTGACCGATTGCATGGCCTTCTCAACGCGGTTTAAGACCTCGCGTTCAACCGTGTCTGGCGATGCACCTGGATAATTGATGTCAATGACCAGCATGGGCATGTCGACATCAGGAATTTGATTGACCTTGAGCTTTTTCAAAGCCATCAGGCCCATGGCCATGAGCATGAGCAACACCACGACGGTGACGACTGGCTTCTTAACGCTGAAGTTGGAAAGAAACATGGCTCAGGGACCCACTTTGACGGGGGGGTCCGTGCGAAGGGTAAAACTTTGCCCCTCTTTGAACGAGCTGTTTGAGTTGCGCAAGATTTTGTCGCCAGTGGCCAGTCCAGTTTTCACCACCCACTCGCCCGAGCGGGTATCGCGATCGCCCAACTGAACACTGCGCTTGCTGAGCTTGTCGCTTTGAAGAACCCAGGCATAAACTTTGTCGCCTTCTCGGCGCAGACTGCTCTCGGCCACCATGAGGGCGGGCTTGGTGAGAGTTTCTACAACGCCTTCAGCGTAGAGGCCTACCAGAGGCGGTCGGTCTTTGCTGTTGATGTCCACAATGACCGAGACTTGTCGGGTAATGGGATTGGCTGCGCTCTCAATTCTCTTGATGGTGCCTCGGCTGCTCAATTGTTCGCCTGTTTGGGCCACGCCATTGATGCGGAAGTTCACGCGCTGTCCCAATTTCAAGATGCCCATTTGATCTGCAGCAACTTGGCCTTCAAATCGCATACTGCCAGTGTCAATGACTTGAATGAGCTCCTTGCCAATTTGGGCAGTATCGCCCGCAGAGGTTTTGCGCGCACTGACAACGCCATTGAAGGGTGCCCGTACTTCTGTGCGCTCAAGTTGTTGCTTGGCAGCCGCCACCTTTGCTTTGCCGGCAACAAATTCACTTTGTGCGCTGTTGCGTTTTATTTCCGACTCTTCCAAGCCTTGCATCGACACCATGCCCTGAGATTGGAGCGATTTGATGCGTTGGTATTGGCGCTCTGCACCCTCTAAAGATTGCGCTGCGGCACGCAATGATTCTTCTGCAGCGTTAAGGTTATCGCGCAATACGGCGCTGTCGAGGCTGACAAGCAAGTCGCCTTTGCGAACGGGCTCGCCATTTTCTTTGTAGACCTTGAGCACCATGGCACTCACCTCAGCGCGCAAGTCGGCGCGAATTTCTGGCTGTAAAGAGCCTGTGATGACGGGGCCTGTGCCGTGCTCTGTGGTGCTCAATTGCAAAATGTCTTCTGCGCCTAGGTTGAGCACCGTGTTTTCAACGGCTTTGCTGGCGTCAGGATTGCTTTTTTGACAGCCTATCAGGGTGCTTCCGATGAAGAAGCAAGCGATCAATGACAAAGCAAGGGGAAGACGACCCAAAAGAGGGAAACGCAACATGGGAACTCCGACTGGAAAAAGTTCTCGAATTACATCACGAAAAGTCAAGGCCTAGCTTCTGAAAGGCTTGTCAGAAAGGCGCAAATTTCTAGGATGCTCCGATAGGAAGAGTTCGTCGTAAACTTAGACACATGAATTTAACGCCTGAATCCTGGCAAGCCATTCAACTCACATTCGAGTTGGCCACCCTGACCACCTTTTTGCTGCTGGTCTTGGCGACGCCATTGGCGTGGTGGTTGTCGCAAACCCAGTCTGCATGGCGTGCGCCTGTTCATGCATTTGTCACATTGCCGTTGGTGTTGCCACCTTCTGTTTTGGGGTTTTATTTGCTCATCGCGATGGGACCGCAAGGGCCTTTGGGTCAATTCACGCTGTCCATGGGGTGGGGTGTTTTGTCTTTCACGTTCACGGGTTTGCTTCTTGGTTCTATTTTGTTTTCGTTGCCATTTGCGGTTCAACCGCTACAGCACGCATTTGATGCCATTGGTTCCAGACCCATGGAAGTCGCGGCCACTTTGCGAGCCAGCCCCTTGGATGCTTTCTTCTCAGTCGCCTTGCCGCTGGCCCAACCCGGCATGGTCACAGCGGCCATTTTGAGCTTTGCCCACACTGTGGGTGAGTTTGGGGTAGTGCTCATGATTGGCGGCAACATTCCTGGCAAAACACGCGTGGTGTCGACAGAGATTTATGGGCATGTGGAAGCCATGGAATATGCACAAGCGCATGTGTTGGCTGCAGGCATGTTGGTTTTTTCTTTTGTGGTGTTGTTGGTGTTGGCACTGATGAATCGTCGTCAAAGGCAGGTGGTGTGAAGATGATTCAGCTCCAAATCAAAATTAGCCGTTCTGCTTTTGAATTGAACTTAGACCTTCAGTTGCCTGGGCAAGGCATCACGGCCATTTTGGGTCCTTCTGGATCTGGCAAAACAAGTTTGCTGCGCGCGGTAGCGGGTTTAGACAAAAACCCGGAAGGGCGCATTCAAATTGGCGCACACATTTGGCAGGACACACATCAAGGCATTTGTTTGCCCACTTGGCAGCGACCTTTGGGGTATGTGTTTCAAGAGTCAAGTTTGTTGTCGCATCTCAGTGTGACCGAGAATTTGAATTTTGGATTGAAGCGCTCATTGATGTCTTCCAACATTGTTCAGTCGGATGCTACTCAAGCTTTGCTGGCATCCATTGAGCTGTTAGGCATTGGCAGTTTGTTACAACGCATGCCAGATGAATTGTCGGGCGGTGAGCGCCAACGAGTTGCCATCGCGCGTGCCATTGCCATGCAACCTCAATTGCTACTGATGGATGAGCCCTTGGCGTCGTTGGATGCGGCGCGGCGTCAAGAAATTTTTCCTTGGCTTGCACGCTTGCGAGATGAGCTGAAAATGCCCATGTTGTATGTCACACACTCAGCAGAAGAGGTGACGCGCTTGGCCGATCACTTGCTTGTGTTAGACAATGGGCAAGTCAAAGCGCAGGGGCCTGTGAGTCAAGTGCTGGCGCAAGTGGTGAATCCCGTTGTGGTGGGCGAGGATGCTGGCGCGCTGGTCTCAGGTCACATTGGCGCGGTAGATGCGCAGTGGCATTTGTCGCGCGTTGACTTTCACGGCGGCGCTGTTTGGATGCGCGATACCGGTCTACCCGTTGGAAAAGCTGTGCGCATTCGCATCTTGGCACGGGACGTCAGTGTGGCCACCTCTGAGCCGCAAAACACCAGCATTCAAAACCAATTGCAAGGATTCATTCAAAGCATCTCGCCAGATGCGCACCCATCCCAAGTGATGGTGGTGTTGAAGTGTGGCGCAGAAGAAGTGCTAGCCCGAGTCACCAAGCGAGCAGTCGATGAGTTGGCCCTGCAAGTGGGGATGCCTGTTTGGGCTCAAGTGAAGTCTGTGGCTTTGGTGGCTTGAGCAAGCCATTTAAGTTGCCTTAAACCAGTTTTCAAGTTTGAGTTTTAGAACTCGCTGACTCCTATTTGGGCTTCATATGCCTTATTCGTATAAACAAAGAACAAATGATTCGTTTGAGTTTTGAGTGTGGACTCTGATAATCACGTCCTTACTCAATTGAGATGCACCATGAACAAGACCAAATCCATTGCCGCAGTTGCCCTTTTGGCCTTATCAGGCTTCAATGTTTCAGCCCAAACTTTGCTCAACGCCTCCTATGACGTGGCCCGCGAGTTTTACAAAGACTACAACGCCGCCTTTGTTGCGAACTACAAAAAGACCACTGGCAAAGACGTGAAGATTGACCAAGCTCATGGCGGCTCCAGCGCGCAAGCTCGCGCGGTCAATGACGGCCTTGATGCCGATGTGGTCACCATGAACACCACCACCGACATCGATTTCTTGGCTGGCAAAGGCATCGTGGCAGCCGATTGGACCAAACGCTTTCCCCACAGCGCATCGCCCACCAGCTCCACCATGCTGTTCCTCACGCGCAATGGCAATCCTAAAAACATCAAAGACTGGGACGACTTGATTAAGCCTGGCATTCAAGTGATTGTGGTTAACCCAAAAACGGGCGGCAATGGTCGCATGGCATATTTAGCCGCATGGGGTTATGTTCGTAAAAAAGGGGGCAGCGAAGCTGAGGCCGCTGCCTTTGTAGCCAAGCTTTACAAAAACGTGCCAGTGTTGGCCAAGGGCGGGCGCGATGCCACCACCATCTTCTTACAACGCAACATTGGCGATGTGCTGGTCACTTTTGAATCTGAAGTGATTTCTGTGGACAATGAATTCGGTGCTGGCAAAGTGGATGCTGTGCATCCCTCCATCAGCATCGTGGCCGAAAACCCCGTCGCGGTGGTGGAACGCACGGTGACCAAAAAAGGCACGGGCGATTTGGCCAAAGCTTATTTGAACTACCTTTACTCCGATGAAGCGCAAGAGATTGCAGCCAAGCACGCCCTGCGCCCCAGCAACCCTCTCATCTTGAAAAAATACAGCAAGACCTTCAAGCCTTTGCAGTTGTTCACCGTGAATGAAGTATTTGGCTCTTTTGCTGAAGCGCAAAAGGTGCACTTCAACGATGGTGGCAATTTCGACAAGCTGTACACCGTTAAGTAATTCATGCTCTCTCGTTCCGCAGAGGCGGCCCCTGCCAAGCGCAGGTCGCCCGCCCGGGTTTTGCCCGGTTTCAAAATCACTTTGGGGTACACCTTGATGTACCTCTGTTTGATTGTGCTCATCCCTTTGTCTGCACTGGTTTTCAAAACATTCACGCTCACGTGGGATCAGTTTTGGGATGCTGTCACAGGCCCACGTGTCATGGCGTCTTATCGTCTCACCTTTGGCGCATCTTTGATTGCTGCTTTGGTGAACGTGGTGTTTGGATTGTTGGTGGCCTGGGTGCTGGTGCGTTATCAGTTCTTTGGCAAAAAGGTGGTTGACGCTTTAGTCGATTTGCCTTTTGCGTTGCCCACCGCAGTGGCTGGAATTTCGTTAACCGCCTTGTTGGCAGGCAATGGTTGGGTCGGTCAATACCTCGAGCCCATGGGCATTCAATTGGCCTTCAACGCCAATGGCATTGTGATTGCGCTCATCTTCATTGGCTTGCCCTTCGTGGTGCGCACGGTGCAGCCTGTGCTGGAGGATGCAGAAAAAGAATTGGAAGAAGCCGCCACTTGCTTGGGTGCTTCGCGTTGGCAAACTTTCAGGCACGTTATTTTTCCATCCATTGCCCCAGCGTTGCTCACAGGTTTTGCCATGGCCTTTGCGCGGGCCATTGGCGAATATGGCTCGGTTATTTTCATTGCGGGCAACATGCCCATGATTTCTGAAATCACACCACTCATCATCATTGGCAAGTTAGAGCAATACGACTATGCAGGAGCCACCGCGGTGGCCACTGTCATGTTGGGCATCTCTTTCATCTTGCTTTTGGTCATCAATGGCTTGCAAACTTGGCAGCGCCGTCACGCTGGAGCGCCAATATGAGCACACCCATCATTCGCCGTGCCGAAGCGGGCACCACGGAGGCTGCCTGGGTGCGGTACACACTCATTGGTATTTCGCTGCTCTTCTTATTTTTGTTTTTGGTCTTGCCGCTTGCTGCTGTATTTGCAGAAGCTTTGCGCAAAGGGTTTGATGCTTATTGGGAAGCGCTGAAAGAACCCGATGCATGGTCGGCCATTCGCCTCACCCTCATCACGGCGCTGATTGCAGTGCCCCTTAATTTGGTGTTTGGTGTTGCAGCGGCATGGTGCATTGCCAAGTACGAGTTCAAGGGCAAATCAGTGCTCACCACCTTGGTGGACTTGCCATTCTCGGTGTCGCCAGTGGTGGCTGGCTTGGTCTATGTGTTGATGTTTGGCGCACAAGGCTGGTTTGGTCCTTGGCTGCAAGAGCACGATGTCAAAGTGATCTTTGCAGTACCAGGCATTGTGTTGGCCACCATCTTTGTCACGTTCCCTTTCATTGCACGCGAACTCATTCCGCTCATGCAAGCGCAGGGCAATGAAGAAGAGCAGGCCGCCATTGTGTTGGGCGCCACAGGCTGGCAAACTTTTTGGTATGTGACCTTGCCTAACATCAAGTGGGGTTTGATCTACGGCGTTATTTTGTGCAATGCGCGTGCCATGGGTGAGTTTGGTGCGGTGTCGGTGGTGTCAGGGCACATTCGCGGGCAGACCAATACCATGCCCTTGCATGTTGAAATTTTGTACAACGAATACCAATCGGTGGCGGCCTTTGCGGTGGCGTCTTTGCTGGCCTTGCTGGCGCTGGTGAC
>CANJOS010000125.1 GCA_947476015.1 Comamonadaceae bacterium
CATTGTGGCAAGCACAATTTTGTAAGATCCTTAGGGTGTCGCCCTTTGCATGGAAGCCTTCAAGCTTGCGTTCAAAGTATCAAGCGCATCGGCGTAATGCGCACGCGTGGTTTTGGACAGGCCAGGCTTGGCAAGCGACTTTTCTAGCACGTTAGACAATTGGCGGGCGTTCTCGCGCATGATGCTGCGCGCATCTGCCGGCCAAGGGCCTGCGGGTTTGACCAACACATCGGCCATACGGCGCAGTTGTTCGCGTTGCAAATTGCGACGAATCAAACTGGTTTCTTGACCTGTTTTGACCTCAGCCCAAATAGCGTCTTGGATTGTGTCGTAGACATCTGACAAGCCCAATGTTTCCTTAGGGTCGTTCACCTTCATGCCTACTTCTGCCAGACGATTGGCCACTGCAGGTGAATACACATGGTCAAGAATTTCTTTTTGCACGCCAGAAACCAAGCGTGCAACTGAAGTTTGCATGCTGCCGTCAGCCTCTGTTCGTTCAAAACGGTCGGTGGCCAAGCGGGCAATGAATTCAGGTTTGAACTTGAAACTGTCAGTGCCAAAAAAGTCTTTGGTAATTAATGCCAAAGCTTCCTTCTGCTTGACTGCGCTCACAGGTTCATACACTGCGTTTTTACTGCCTGCGCGTTCGCGGCGAATGTGAACGCCAGCAATGTATTTGGCCGCCAATGGCGCGACCCGGTTCAGCTGATTAAAGCCGCTTCGGAAGCTTCGAGTCAGGCGCTCATAGCTTTCACCCGTTGCCAAATTCATATTTTGCAAACGGTCCCACAACTCGCGGGAGAGCTTCATGCGCAGTTTGTAATAAGCCAAAGGGTCGGCACCTAAGTCAAAGCGGTTGACCATGGGATCAACACCGCCCACGCTGCCAAAGCCTGCATCTTCATCTGTGTCAAATTGCAATTCTGGCTGGCTTGCCTTGGCCAAAATTTGGGCAAGCCCTTGTTCTTCTTGACCAGATGCAAATTGTTTGTAGCCAAACTCAATGGCCCAATAGTCGTAGGCACCCAAAGTAGACATGACGTACTCGCCCTGCTTCTCACCTTTGGCAGAAATGTTGTATGGGGTGTAGTCCATGACAGAAGCCGTCACGCCATTGATCTTGGTGAAGTTAGGATCTTGAATTTGCTTCAAGTCGTATACCGTAGATGCGCGGAAGTTATGACGCAAGCCCAAGGTGTGTCCCACCTCGTGCATGATGACATCTTTCAAATACGCTTTGGCCAAGGCGTCGGCTTGGGGGCTGTCTAGCTCCATGCCGCGAGCTTCCAGCAAATCTAGAGCGTAGTGCAACTCTTGAGCGGCAGTTTCTGCGTGGTCGCAGATCTCGCCATCGGCACCACGCACACGACCCAAGTCTTCAATGACCGCCCGACGTGCACCGCGTGTGAACACATCGGACATGCCAATGTCGGCATCCAAAATTTCGCCTGTACGCGGATCGGCTTGAGAAGGGCCAATGGCAAAGCCGACATCGGCGCCCGTAAACCAACGAATGGAAGTGTGCTTGGCGTCCATGTTGTTGAAGTCGTCAGTGGCTTGTTGCTGCTTCACTACCAAGGCGTTTTTAAAGCCCGCCTTTTCAAATGCTTTGTTCCATTCCAAAACACCCTGCGAAACTGACTCGCGGTATTTTTCTGGAATATTTTTATCAAGCCAATAGACAATAGGTTCTTGCGGTTCAGACACTGCCGCTGCTGCATCTTTCTTTTCCAAGCGCCAGCGTTTGAGATAGTGTGTTTTAGATTTGATGTTGAGGTCGGTGGTGAAGTCAGTTCGTGCGACTGTGAAATAGCCCACTCGCTCATCTGCGACGCGCGTTTGCATCGGCTCAGGCAAAGGCATGAGACTGTAATAGAAGGAAACAAACAGACTGCGCGGATCGGGGGTTGTGCGTGGCGGTGGCGGCATGGGCACAGGACTAGGCGTCATGGGGGGCGCAGAAATTTTAGGCACTGAAAAATGCGCTTTCACTTCCAAACCTGTGAGCTTGTCTGTGTTTTTAGTCGAAGAGAAAGAGGTATTTCGCGTATCAAAACCGAAGGGCATGCGAAACGACCCTTCTAAGCGCGTTTGATAACCTGGAATGTCCGAGAACAACAAGGCGTTGGCTTCAATCAAGATTGATTTGGTTTCAGGATGCGGTGCAGAAACCACAGCGGCACTGCTCATCAAACTGTCAGAAAAAGATTCAGAAACGAATTGCGCTTGAGGTGTGCCCTCTTTGGCGAAGAACTGGGTGTTCTTTGCAATCAATTGGATTTGATTGCCTATTTTTGTAAATTCAACCAACTTTGAACCGCCCATTTGGCTGCCGTACAAGCCTCGTTCACCTACGGAGCGAGGGATGTTGTAGGAGAAAAAGAAGGGTTTGTTTAATTGATTGGGCAAGATCTCAAGCCAGACCTTGTCGTCTTTTTGATGAAGTGTGAAGAAGCCCGGGCTTGACTTGGCGTCTTTCAAAATGTCTTTCATGGGTCGCAATGCACCGGGTACGGTTGGCGAAGGCGTATTGGCCGAAGGCGAACTGATGGGTGGCGCCGGCGGTGCAGCAGGTGGAGTTTGAGCCTGTCCGGCTATGGCCAACGTCATCACAAAAGAAGCCAGCAACAGCTTGCATTGATCAAACAAATTTGGGAGAGAGTCCATGTGTTTTCCTGTCAGACAAAGATTTCATCAATTGGTCCCTACCTTGAAAGTATTGGTGAAAAAACTAAAACCAGCACCCAGCAATACTTTTTCAAGAATATTTTGTGGCGGTGTTGCAAAGCCGCCGCAAACCTCTGACACATAGGAGGCATCTACTTGATCCAGTGCGTCAAGGGCCATGTTCAAACCCAAGATTGGCAGCAAAATTGCACCTCCACCGGCCAGCAAGAGGGGCGGCGTTGCAAGGACACGCGACATGCGGATGTCATCATGCAAGGGCCCCAACAGAAATGATCTTTGACAGGCTGGATCTTGGAATTTTTCATTGCTTGGCTTGATGCTGTCTGCCATGCTTCTGGTGTGACTGGCACAGCCCTGCAGACTCAGCAACAAACTGAGCAACAGGGCCCTCAGAGCCCAGTCGCAATAAGTTGAAACTCGCATCAATCGATTTTGATACCAACCTTGTTGATGATCACACCCCATTTGCGAGTTTCACTTTCAATGAAGCTTTTGAAGCTGCCAGGGGTTCCACCACCAATGATCAGTCCTTGCTTGAGCATGTTTTGACGGAAGGCTGGATCGGCCATGGCCGCATTGATGTCTGCATTGATTCGGTTGATGGTGTCGGCCGGCGTGCCGGCGGGTGCAAACAAGCCATTCCATGCCAAGGCGTCAAAACCTGGATAGCCCGCCTCGGCTACGGTAGGCAAATCGGGCCTGGCTGGTAAGCGCTGCAGGCTGGTCGAGGCCAATAATTTCAAACGCCCTCCTTGAACCAAAGAGAGCAGCGCAGGCTCCACCGTGAGCAATGCTTGAGTTTCGTTTTGAGCAACTGACAAGGCAGCTGGAGGCGAACCATTGAAAGGAACATGCGTGGCTTCAAACCCTGCAGCAGCCTTCAACAACTCCATCGACAAATGCGAAGAACTTCCTTGACCTACCGATGCATAACTCACTTTATCGCCTTGCGATTTGGCCCAAGCCACAAACTCTTTCACATTGTTAGCGGGGTGATTGGCTGGAATGGCCAACACATTCGGCTGAGAGGTGGTCAAGATGACTGGGATCAAATCCTTGACAGGGTCATAAGGCATTTTCTTGAACATGAAGGGGCCAAAGGCAATCGGGCCATTGAAACCGATTCCCAAGGTATACCCATCAGGCGAAGCTTTGGCCACAACGTCCATGCCAATGGTGCCCCCAGCTCCTGGTTTGTTTTCAACCACCAGGGGCTGGCCCCAGCGCGCGCGCAGTGTTTCGGCCATACCGCGCACAATGACATCCAAAGAACTGCCAGCAGGCGCCGGCACCACCACCTTCACGGGTTTGGAGGGCCAAGTATCTGCATGAACGACCGATGGGGACAGGCCTAAAACGCAAACACTTGCTGCGCCCAGGGTCAGTTGAATGAGGCTGCGTCGCAGAAGGATGTGTTTCAAGGGGGTTCTCCTCAGAATTTCAAGGGACAAGTTGTCAACTACCAAATTGTGAATCATACAAGGGCATTTTGCAAAATCAATGCTTGTCTAACAGCAGCCGCAGGGGGCGCCAGACCGTTCAATTGCAAAGCGGCTGAGATGCCAGCAGCGTGGCCCGTGGCAAAAGCAGTGCCCATCACACGCAATGAGCCATAAGACTCAGCATCACTGCCCACCACGCGACCAGCCAACCTTAAATTAGCAATGCCCTTGGCCAAAAGGGCGCTGTGTGGAATGTCAAAAAAACCTTCTCCACCAATGGGCAGATAGCGCGCCTTTCCTGGCGCTTCATGAATTTCCATGGGCCAACTGGCGCGTGCAATACCTTCTTCATGGCGCCTGCCTTGCAAGCCATCCGCAACTGTCACGTCGCCACATGAATAAGGGCGACGCGTTTCGCGAATGCCAATTTGAGGTCCCGTTGAGAGAAGGTAAGCCTTTTCAAAACCTGGCATTTTTTTCAACACTTGCAGGTGATACTGCGCACGTTCACGCCCTTGCAGTTCTGCACGGGTTAGGCTCTGAGCAGAGACGCCATCGGTGGGTAAATCAATCACCAACCACCACACATCCTGACTGCCAGGCAAACGCGTCATGAAGCCACCATCGGGTCGCGTGATTTTGAGAGGCGAATCGACATTGTGTTGCGCAATCAATTCAACCAATCGGTCTTTGTCAAATTCAATGTTAGGCGCAACGCCCCCAATTCTCAGAGGCATGGAGGCCGGTTGTAGATGCGCTTCAGGCCCCCCCTTTTGACTCATCTCAACACCCGCATGGTGTGCCAAAGTAGCCTCTCCACTTGCATCAACAAAACAAGCAGCGCCAATGTGGCGGATGCCGCGATGGTCTGCAACTGCAATTGTTTTTAAAGTGTCGCCTTCTTTTTTAGCGCCTACGACAAAACTGTGCAAACATAAATGCACCCCAGCGCCTTGCACCAAGCGGTCAAAGGCGAGTTTCACGGTTTCAGGGTCCAAACTCACAACCCAGCCGTTTTTGGATTTTCTGGGGCTGGCATCGCAACCCAAATTCCTAATTTCTTGCAACAAATTGGCACCCACGCCTTGCACACTTGGAACGGGAGAAGTAGTACTGACAAAAAATCCGCAATAAGCCAAGACTTGCGAATGGGTGGCAGCGCCCCCAAGGAAGCCATATTGCTCTAAGAGCAAAGTTTTTGCTCCCATGCGCGTGGCGCCAACGGCAGCTGCAGCACCGGCTGCACCACCGCCTACCACCACCACGTCATAGTGTTCTGTGTTCATTCTGGGAAATTATGCCCTTTGGCTGGCCCCCGTTCACTCAACATACTCTACAAATTCGACAAATACCTCCAATTTGCAGTAAATTAGCCCACGTCTACCTGCTCAAAAATCGATCTCTCATGCTTTCAAGAACTCTGCCTCTATTTGCCGCTGCCTTATTGGCAGGATGCGTTGCCACTGCGCCCTTGGCTACGCAAGATCGTCCTGCCGCAGTGAACACCAAAATCAGCTTTCTTGACATTGCGAAATTTGACAATGATTTGTCGGCTTCTTTACAAGCCAAGACACCCGAAGTGGAGGTGCTCTTTTACGAAAAAATCAGTCCCAACAATGTACCAGAGCGATTGCAAAAATGGATTTCCGTGGTTGAAGCCGATGGCGGCAAAGTCACAGTCGACGCACCGCCCAATGCCACCCCCACCCGTGGCTTGTTTGCAGTTGCCAGCTTGATTGGCACGCTCATCTCGAGCATCAAGACCTACTCACAGTTCAACTCCGAACGAATTTATGCAGCAGCCAAAGGTCGAGATGCCGTTGTCTCTCTTGAGAAAAACAGCCAAGGTGAAGTCATTGTTCAAAGCATCAAATTTGTTCAGCGCGCACCATGAAAAATATGACCCTGTTAGTTTTAAGTTCACTGAACCTAACCGCATGGGCCAACACCTTGCTCATCTCAGAGGCTGAAATGCTAGCCTCCAACAAAGCGCCGCAGACCTTCTCCGCCAAAGCCTTTCCGCCCAAAGATGCGCCCGCCATTGAACTGAAACTACCCAAGCTCTCTGAGCCCGTGAGCAGTCCTACTGTGATCGAATTAAAATTCGAACCTACCCCGCCAAGCACCGTGAAGCCCGAGTCATTCAAAGTTCTCTACGGCACCTTTGAAATTGACATCACGAAACGTATTTTGAACGTTGCCAAAATTACCGAGTCGGGTGTGTTCGTGCAAGAGGCTAAGTTGCCTGCTGGAAAGCACAAGTTGTTGCTGGTGGTGGAAGACAGTGCGGGAAGGAAAGGGGCTCGGACGGTTGACTTTGAGGTGAAGTGATGCAAGTCCAGCAATTCTGTTCCCAGACTGTGGGAGAATCCATGGGCCAACTGTGAACGGGCATCAAATAATTTTGAATGTGAAATTCAATGACTCATTGACGTCGCACGATTAAATTTTTTATATGATCTTTCACAACTTTACCGCCGCTGTTGACTGGCAACTCTTGCAGTTGAATCCAAAGGCTGGGTACTTTATATGGCGCTAAAAATTCTCGGCAGTGCAAGTCCAGTTCTTCTTGACTCAGATGACTCTCTCCAACCCAAGCACAGGCCACACGCTCACCCAACTCAGGGTCTTCAATACCCAAGACACAACAATCATGCACACCAGGCATGGTCATCAATGTGTCTTGAATTTCGTTGGGGTAAATATTAACCCCGCCCCTGATGATCATTTCTTTAGATCGACCGCGCAAAAAGACATAACCCTCCTCATTCAACTCAGCCAGATCTCCTGGATAAAACCACCCATTTTTAAAATGTTCGGCGCTCGACTGCGGGTCGTTGTAAAAAGAGTCTGCAACACCAGGGCCTTTGTATCGCAACTTTCCAACCTGACCAAGGCCAACATCAACGTCTTGATCGTCAACAATTGACACTTCAACACCAAATATAGGCCTGCCGACCGAAGTTAAGTATTTCTTAAAGTCTTGCGGTGTACATAAACTCACCCCACCGCCCTCCGTTGATGCGTAATATTCAAAAAAACCTGGACAAATACTTTTCAAAATAGCTTCACGCTCATTGGGTTGCAAGGGTGAACCAGAGGAAATAAGCAGTTCCAAAGAATTAAAACACTGCTTCACCTCAGCATCGCACGCCAGTAATCGCCTTAACTGCGTAGGTACCAAAAATAAAGCATTGGCCGAATACTTTTGAATCGCGTTTGCCAACTCAAACGGCTCGAACGGTGGCGGATGCAAAATGACCGTACCACCACTGAACATGA
>CANJOS010000126.1 GCA_947476015.1 Comamonadaceae bacterium
ATTATATTTTTCACCAATGTCTTACAAGGTGACTTAGGTCAATCTTACAGATTCAACACACCTGTCTTGGCATTGATATGGGACAAATTCCCTGCTACGTTTGAATTGGCAGTTGCTGCGATTGTTTTTGCAATCATTGTTGGCGTTGGCTCCGGCATTTTGTGTGCAATCAGGCCCAACACGTGGTGGGACCATTGCTTCGAATGGCTTTCCTTATCTGGCATGGCTGCCCCAACATTTTGGGTGGGCATCATGCTCATCATGTTTTTTTCAGTTGAATTGCGTTGGCTTCCTACGTCTGGGCGATCAGGATTGGCATCACTGGTATTGCCTGCAATCACTTTAGGCTGGTATTCAACTGCCGTTATTTCAAGAATGACCCGATCTACTTTGCTGGAAACCCTGGAGACAGATTTCATCAAAACATCCGTACTCAAAGGTGCGCCCTCGCACATCATTATTTTCAAGCACTGCTTGAAATTCATGCTTCCTACATTGCTCACCATCATTTCCCTGCAATTTGTCACTTTATTGGCAGGAGCAGTCATCACAGAAACTATTTTTTCATGGCCTGGCATTGGGCGACTGTTGATTCAATCTGCTTACGGTGGTGACTACCCCGTGGTTCAAGGAATCACTGTGGTTTGTTCCATTATTTTCGTCCTCATTCAATTGGCAGTTGATGTTGTTCAATTCTTTCTAGATCCCCGAATTGGGCACCGTCAATGACTTTGTTAAATTTAAGATCGGCAAACTTGAAAATTCAAATCACATTGTTTGTTTTGATAGTGTTTGTCATTCTGGGGTTGTTTGGCGCTTGGCTTGCTCCCTATGATCCGACCCAGCAAGACCTGTCACAGGCTCTTGCTCCACCGTTTTGGCACGCTGGGGGGACCACAGCCCATTTATTGGGTACAGCACCACTAGGACAAGACATTCTCAGCGGCATCATGGTTGGTGCCCAAGTATCCTTGCTTGTATCTTTGTGCGCCGTTGCTTTATCAGGCTTATTTGGTGTCTTCATCGGTCTTGTTGCGGGTTACCGTGGTGGTTGGGTTGATACCGTTTGCATGCGTGTTGCTGATATTCAACTCTCAATTCCATTTATTCTCTTGGCAATTGTCATGATTGGCGCTATGGGACCTAAGCTGAGTAATGTCATTTTTGTTATTGCTGTAACGAACTGGGTCACCTATGCCAAAGTTGTCCGAACTGAAACGATGCGACTTCGTGAAAGAGATTTCGTCAAATCCGCCCGCGTCAGTGCGACGCCAACTGGCTTGATTTTGCTCAGACACATTTTGCCCAACGTGATCAACTCGATTGTTGTCATCGCAACACTGGACATTGGAAAAGTCATCATTTTCGAATCCGGTCTTAGTTTTTTAGGGCTCAGCGTACAACCCCCTACACCCTCATGGGGCGCCATGCTTGCTGATGGACGCAAATACATCAGCATTGCCTACTGGCCATCGATGTTTCCTGGAATTGCTATTTTCGTTGTCGTTTTGTGCTTCAATTTTTTAGGCAATTTTTTGCGAACAATCTGGGACCCCCAGTCCAAACATTGAAGACAGTCATGCAAACACTTTTGTCTGTCGCCAATTTACAAACACATTTTGAAACGCCTCAGGGCGTTGTTCAAGCAGTCAATGACGTAAGTTTTCAATTAAAAAAAGGTGAAATACTGGGCATCGTCGGCGAGTCAGGCTCTGGGAAAAGTGTCATGGCGCAATCCTTGATGCGAGTGGTACCCGAATCAAATTTATCAAAGATCAGTGGTGAAGTTTATTTCAATGGCATTGATTTAATGACCCTGTCACCAAAGCAAATGCAAAATGTGAGGGGCTCATCAATCGCCATGGTGACGCAAAATCCCAGCACATCACTCAACCCTGTTTTCACTGTACAAGATCAGTTACTTGAAACTTTGAAGTTTCATCCACAACAAAAATTTAAAAATCCAAAAGAGCGGATGCTTCAGCTGATGACTGAAGTGCAACTGCCCTCACCCGAATTGATAGCCAAGCGTTACCCTTTTCAACTCAGCGGTGGCATGAAGCAAAGGATTTCGATTGCTATGGCATTGATGTGTGAGCCAGAATTATTAATTGCAGACGAACCGACAACTGCTTTAGATGTGACCATTCAAGCTCAAATTCTGGAACTTATCAAAAACATACGCAACACACATGGCACCTCCATCATCTTTATCACCCACGATTTAGGTGTGGTAGCTCAATTGTGCGACACAGTCGGTGTGATGTATGCGGGTCAATTGGTTGAATACAACACAGTAGAAGAAATATTCAAACATCCAAGGCATCCCTACACTCAAGCGCTCTTGGCCTCCAATCCGGTGTTCGGAAAAAAGCAAACGAGTTTGAAAGCAATGAAGGGGCAACCGCCTCAACTCACACAACTTGGTGCAGGATGTGCCTTTGCCGATCGATGCGAACAAGCCCTGCCCTTATGTCATCACACGAAAACTGATTTGATTCGATTGGAAAATCATTACCACCATCGGTGCTCAATCCCCACATTATCTGGGTTGCCAAGTCTATGATTGAAGTTAAATCACTCAAGAAGCACTACCCTATTTCAGGACAGGGGTGGCTCACGAAAAATCCATATGTTGTGCATGCCGTTGATGACGTCAGCTTTAGCATTGATGAGGGAGAAGCTTTAGGCATGGTTGGTGAATCCGGTTCCGGAAAATCAACCATTGGGCAGATGCTGCTCATGCAAACTCAGCCAACAGATGGCGAAATCTACTTTGATGGTGACCGCATCAGCCATTTGCCAAAAAGTGAGACTCAAGTTTTATTGGGCAATATTCAAGCTGTTTTTCAAGACCCCTTCGACAGTCTCAATCCACGCATGATCGTTCGAGACATTATTGCGGAGCCACTTTCAAATATGAAGAACTGGTCGTCTCTTCAAATAGACGAGAGAGTTGCGGAATTGATCATTCAAGTAGGACTGGGGAAAGAACATTTAAATAAATACCCTCACCAGTTGAGCGGAGGACAAAGACAGCGCATTGGTATTGCTCGCGCGATATCGGTCAACCCTCGCTTCATTGTTTTGGACGAGCCCGTTTCGGCTTTGGATGTCTCCGTGCAAGCGCAAGTAGTGAACCTGCTGCTGGATATACAAAAAAAGAACAACACAACATTCCTCTTCATATCTCACAACCTTGCCATCGTTGAGCATGTTTGTAGCCGAATCATCATTTTGTATTTAGGGAAAATAGTTGAAATTATTGAAACCGAAAAACTTCACCAACCACAACTGCACCCCTATACGCAAGCCCTTATTCAATCCATACCCGTTCCCGACCCAACTCGAATCAAATCGGGAAAGGCATTAACAGGTGAGATTGGTAATGGCATGTCAATCGCTCAGGGCTGTCGGTTTAGTCCTCGATGCCCGCAAGTACAAGCAAAGTGTTTGGAGCAAACACCACCATTGATTGAAATCAGTCCAAAGCATTGGATGGCCTGTCATCAATACCATGATTTTTAATGAAACAAAAGTAAGGAGACAAAATGCAAAAAGTTATTGATTCCCCATTGGTAGATGAATACAAGAAAAAAGGCTTCATCACCATTAAAAATCTCTTATCGCCAGAAGAAGTTAAAGTTTTAGTTCAAGCAACAGAACGTGTCATCACGATCGATGGTCCGCAAGTGATGCGAGAAAAAAATGGATTGCCCCATGTCATTTATGGAATGCATTTGGTCGATCAACGCATGGATGCATTGTCAAAACACCCCAAATTAGTTGGAATTGCAGAGCAACTTCTGGGCAAGTCTATTTACGTTCATCAGTCCCGTGTCAATGCCAAGCAGACTGGCGGGGCCATCGTCAATTGGCATCAAGATTTTGGTACCTACCATCGAGTTGATGGTGTGCCCAAACCCGATGGGATCATGATTGCAATATTTCTAAACGATGTTACCGAATGCAATGCCCCCTTGATGGCGATACCAGGCTCTCATAACGAAGGCGTTGTATCACAAGCCAGCACTGAAACTGAAGCCGAAGACCGCGATCGCGCTTCTAAGTATCGATACGACATCACCATGGAAAAAATGTCTGAACTGATTGATAAACATGGTTTAGAAACCATCACAGGCCCAGCTGGCTCAATTGTTTTCATGAATATGCAAGTAGTTCATGGGTCTACCGTCAATATCACGCCCCTCAAACGTGTCATTCTCTATTTGAATGTTTGCACAACGGACAATCAAGGCACAACGTTCGCGCGTCCAGAATATTTGGCTGCAAGAGATTTCAATCCAATTCAATCACTGCCCAGTGATTGCCTGACTTCACTTGCCACAGCTTAACAAAAAGGAAAAATCATGCGTCCCAATACAGTCAAAGAAAAATTATCCAAAGGTGGCTCCGCATATGGCACCATGGTTTTTGAATTCAACAGTCCTGGCTTACCAGCTGCACTCGTAGCTGCTGGTGCAGAATTTGCGCTTTATGATATGGAGCACAGTGGGTTTACCATGACTGACATGAAGGAACAATTTTCCTATTGTCGTGGCATTGGATTGATTCCCATTGTTCGCCCACCAGCAAAAACTTATGCTGCCGTTTCACAGCTCTTGGATCTTGGCGCAATGGGTTTTATGTTTCAAATGGTTGAATCCAAAGAAGAAGCCGAAGAGTTAGTCAGCTGGACTCGCTATCCTCCGCGTGGAGCTCGAGGTGCGATGTTTGGTGGAGCTCACGATGATTATGCAGGTGGCAATTTATCTGAAATTATGCGAGCCGCTGACGCCAGAACGTTTGTACTTGCCATGATCGAAACTAAAAAAGGCGCTGAGAACATGGAAGAGATCTTGGCCGTGAATGACATAGACGGGGGGCATTTGGGCCAGTTTGATTTGTCACTCTCCCTAGGCATACCTGGCCAATTTGAAAATCCTGCCATACAGGACACAATCAATCGCCTGGTCAGTACTTGTCAGCGTTTAGGTAAAACCGCAGCATGCATGGCACCCACATTAGAGACCGCACTGGATTGGCAAAAAAGAGGTTTTCGCATGGTTTCATATTGCTACGATACGGGACTCATGCAAGCGGGTTTGCGAGCGGGTATCGATGCAATGAGATCGGCTGAAAAATCGTAATTTTTCAACCAAAATTGCAAGTGGCATTGTTCCTAAAATTCAACAAGATGTTGTTGAATCTATAAAGCCTTCAAAGTATCAACATGTCGAATACAAGAGTCTGTTTGGTTGTTGGTGCCGGTGATGCAACAGGCGGTGCAGTTGCCAAGCGATTTGCAAGAGAAGGTTTAGCAGTTTGCGTCACTCGCAGAAGCCTCGATAAATTACAGCCCTTGCTTGACCACATTCAACATGCTGGAGGGGTTGCTTATGGTTTTGCATCCGATGCACGTCAAGAAGACGAAGTCATTGCACTCATAGACCACATTGAATCCAATATCGGTCAGATTGAGGTTTTGGTTTTTAATATTGGTGCCAATTCACCCAATAGCATCTTGACCGAAACTGCGCGGCGCTATACAAAAATGTGGGAAATGGCTTGCTTGGCTGGCTTTTTAAATGGGAGAGAAGTTGCCAAGAGAATGGTGTCAAGAACCGACAGCTCCGAGCAGCCCAGCGAGGGTGTCCGGCAAAAAGGAAGTATTATTTTTACCGGCGCCACTGCATCGTTAAGGGGCAGTGCAAACTTTGCAGGATTTTCAGGCGGCAAAATGGCCTTGCGCGGATTAGCCCAAAGCATGGCTCGCGAGTTAGGGCCCATGGGTATTCATGTGGCGCACACCATCATCGACGGTGCGATTGATACAGAGTTCATTCGCACACTTTTCCCAGAACGCTACGCATTGAAGGATCAAGGTGGCATCCTAAATCCAGATCATATTGCGGATGCCTATTGGATGCTGCACCAACAACCCAGGGACGCTTGGACGCATGAACTCGATTTACGCCCCTACATGGAAAAATTTTGAAAAGACTTTTGGAGAAAATCATGACAAAAACATTTGACTATTATTTTGACTTTGGCAGTTTGGCCACCTATTTAGCGCACACGCAGATGGACAAAATAAAGGCTGAGACCGGTGCCAGCCCAATTTATTGTCCAATGCTCTTAGGTGCAGTGTTCAAGGCGACTGGGAACTCTTCACCCGTCAGCGTCCCTGCCAAGGGCAAGTACATTTTTGTTGATTTCAAACGCTTTGCTGACAGCTACGGTGTCCCTCTGAATCACAACCCTTTCTTTCCCATCATCACGACCACCCTCATGCGAATGCTGACTGCATTGCAAATGCGCTCAGACACTCGCATGAGCGAATTCATGGACCTTATTTTCAAATCAATTTGGGTGGATGCACTCAACCTCAATGACCCCGAGGTGGTCGCGAGGGTTCTGCGCGAAGCGCACTTTGACCCGACTGAGTTAGTCAATTTGGCCAACGAGCAAGCTACCAAAGACAGACTCAGAGACGTCACGACTCAGGCTGTCGAGCGTGGCGTTTTTGGGGCGCCGACTTTTTTTGTTGGCGAGCAAATTTTTTGGGGGCAAGATCGTATCGAGCAATTGAAGTCGGCACTCATTTGAGTGCCTTTTCTTCAGCAAGATTGGACGGGCCCCTGGGAGAATAGATGGATTGTTTGTTGCTCAGACGTTCATGATGGTCACGGCACGGGCATTCAAATAAGCGTCCATGGCTTCAGGCCCACCTTCTGAACCGTAACCCGAATCTTTGATACCGCCAAAAGGCATTTCTGCAGATGGCAGGGCTGGCATGTTCATCCAAAGCATGCCCACTTCTACTCGACGTGCCAATAAATCAGCATTTTTCAAAGACTTCGTGAACGCGTAGCCTGCAAGACCAAAGGCCAATCGATTGGCTTCTGTGATGGCCTCCTCCAGCGTGTTGAAACTGCGAATCGCTGCCATTGGGCCAAATGGTTCGTCATTGAAAACCTTGGCGTGCAATGGCACATCGGTCAAGATAGTGGGTTGCCAGAAGTTACCTTCGCTTCCAATGCGCTCTCCTCCTAATTCCAGATGGGCGCCGTGCTTGATCGCGTCAGCGGTGAATTCGGCCATGGCCGTCAAGCGGCGCGGATTGGCCAGCGGGCCCATGGTGGTGCCTTCTGTCGAACCGTTGCCCACCTTCAGTCCTTGCGTGTACTTGACCATCTCCGCGGCGAATTCTTTTTTGATGCTCTCATGCACCAGGAATCGAGTGGGCGCAATACAAACCTGTCCAGCGTTTCGAAACTTGGCAGCGCCAGCCGACTTCACAGCAAGGGAAATGTCCGCGTCTTCGGCAACGATCACGGGGGCATGACCACCCAATTCCATCGTGACACGCTTCATGTGCTGC
>CANJOS010000127.1 GCA_947476015.1 Comamonadaceae bacterium
AGAAATCATGTCAGAAAAAGACATTGGCTCTTTGGTCGTGATGGCGCATGGCGATTTGGTGGGCATGCTCACTTTTCGCGAGGTCATGAAGTCGCTGGCCAAAAACAGCGGGTCCATTGGCAGTGTTTCCGTGCGCAAGGCCATGGACGATGCGCCCATGACCTGTACCAGCGAAACAGAGATGGACGAAGTGCGCCGCATGATGCTCAACAACCATGCACGGTACATGCCTGTGATGGACAAACGCTTGCTCATGGGGGTCATCAGCTTCTACGATGTGGCCAAAGCTGTGGTTGACAGCCAGAATTTTGAAAACAAAATGCTCAAAGCTTATATTCGGGATTGGCCAGAGACTGACAAGAAAGATGCCAAAGAAGTCCCCACCCTCTGAGATAATGGGCGCCTATGAGCGGCAATACCTTCGGCACCCTTTTTTCAGTCACCAACTTTGGTGAATCCCATGGAACAGCGATTGGCTGTGTGATTGACGGATGCCCACCCGGCATGCCGCTGTCTGAGGCTGATATCCAACCCGACCTCGATCGCAGACGTCCGGGCACCTCCAAATTTGTCACCCAGCGCAATGAACCCGACACAGTTCAAATTTTGTCAGGTGTTTATCAAGGACTCACCACGGGTACGCCCATTGCTTTGTTGATCCAAAATACCGATCAGCGCAGCAAAGACTATGGCGATATTGTTCAAACCTTTCGTCCAGGTCACGCCGACTTCACCTACTTTCGAAAATATGGGCTGCGTGATCCGCGAGGCGGCGGTCGATCTTCGGCTCGTTTAACGGCGCCCATGGTGGCTGCGGGTGCTGTGGCTAAGAAATGGTTGATGACCCGCCACGGCACCACTTTCAAGGGGTGCATGACGCAAATTGGCGACTTGCCCATTGGGTTCGAAAGTTGGGACCATGTGCCTAACAATCCGTTTTTTGCGCCAGTGGCCGATGTGTCGTTCTTGGAAGATTACATGAGTGCTTTGCGAAAATCAGGCGATTCCTGTGGTGCGCGCTTGAGGGTGGTGGCGCAGGGTGTTCCGGTGGGTTGGGGGCAGCCTTTGTTTGACAAGTTGGATGCCGACATTGCCTACGCCATGATGGGCATCAATGCCGTCAAGGGAGTTGAAATTGGCGATGGCTTTGCTGTCGTCAATCAAAAGGGCAGCCAGCATGGCGACCCCATCACCCCCAAGGGCTTTGTAGGCAATCATGCGGGTGGCGTTCTGGGCGGTATCAGCACAGGTCAAGACATTGACGTGTCGATTGCGGTCAAGCCCACCAGTTCTATTCTGATTCCCAGACCTTCCATGGACACCCAAGGCAATGTGGTCGAGGTCTTGACCAAAGGTCGTCACGATCCGTGTGTGGGCATTCGTGCAACCCCCATTGCAGAAGCCATGTTGGCGCTGGTTCTCATCGACCATGCGCTGCAACATCGTGCGCAGTGCGGCGATGTGGTGCAAACAAATTTTGACCCTGACAGTCAATAAGCGACGTCCATGCCCAATGCATCTGCGTCACAACGCAGGCAACTGATTCCTTTTGCAGCTGTTTCAGCCAGCTATTTCGCGCACATTGGATTTTTCAATCCCTATCTGCCTTTGTGGCTGAAAGAGTTAGGCTTTGGTTTGTTTGCCATCAGCATCCTGACTTCAGTTCAAGCCGCTACTCGCTTGTTTGCACCTTATGGTTGGGGCTGGGTGAGTGACTACACGGGAGAGCGCGTCAAACTATTGAGGTATGGCGCCACCATGGCCCTGTTTTGCGCTTGCGCTTTGTTTTTTGAGTTGGGGCCCATGGCCTTGGGCTTGGTGCTTTTGATCATGTTCACGCATACCAGCGCCATGATGCCCATGAGTGAAGCCGCGATGGCGCATTTGGTGAGCCAAGGTGGTGCTTTCGATGCAAAGCGCTATGGCCGTGTGCGATTGTTTGGGTCTTTGGGGTTCTTGCTCACAGTCCTTATGGCCGGTGCTTGGTTTGAATATTTTGGGATGAAACATTTCCCTGCTTGGACAGTGTTGAGCTTGGCTGCGGTTGCCCTCAGCGTGTGGTTGTTACCTGACCTCAAAGAGGCGGTTCCAACCCATGAAACCAAACTCGCCGTGATGCCAGTTTTGCGCCAAGAGCCTGTGCGATGGTTTTTCATCACAGCATTTTTTCATGTGCTTTCTCACATCGGTGTGTATGTCTTCTTTTCTTTGTACTTGGATTCTTTGGGGTACAGCAAAATTTGGATTGGTATCTTGTGGGCGGTGTCGGTGATTGTGGAAATTGCATGGTTTTTTACACAGGCCAAATGGATGCCCAAGCTGCCCCTTACCGCATGGCTTGTGCTTTGCTCTGCTGGCATGGTGCTGCGCATGGGTGTGACCGCGCAATGGGCTGATGTGCTGTGGATTTTGTTGTTGGCGCAGGCCTTGCACGCACTGACCTTTGCGGCCAACCACACTGTGTGCATTGCATTGCTGTCGCACCATTTTCCAGGAAGATTGCGAGGCCGAGGGCAGGCCTTGTACACCGTCATTGCCTATGGCTTTCCAGGCGTCATCGGCGGATTGGTGGGAGGCTTGTTGAGTGATCAATTTGGTTTGCAAAGTGTGTATTGGGCGTCTATGGCCGTGGCGATGATTGCCACGCTTTCAGCTTGGAAAGTTTGGCGTTTACAACACCCCGCAAATGCCTCACAACCCAAGTCCTGATTGATTGACCTTGATACTTTGCTGCATGAACCTGAGTTCTCGTCCGATTGAAATTCCCACAGCGCTGGCCAAATTGCTGCAAGCACAAGTGTTGAAGGAACTTGCAACCGGTTTGCGCTATACCTTGCCCGGCAACATGGTGTGGCACCAGTGGGGTGATGCCAAAGCTCCGACTGTGGTTTTCCTGCATGGTGGCAGTGGCAGTTGGACGCACTGGATTCACAACATCACACCGCTGGTGCAAGACGGCTATCGGGTGCTGGCAGTCGATCTGCCTGGCTTTGGAGATTCTGATCCGCCAGCGAGTGGCAGTGATGTTGATGCTTTGATTCAGCCTTTGCATGAGGCCTGGCAATTTTTGCGTGGCCATGAAAGTACCAGCTTGGTGGGCTTCTCATTCGGTGGAATGACGGCCGCTCTGTGGATGGCGGCCTACCCAGAGGACGCTAACCACTTGGTGTTGGTGGGGGCCCCTGGTTTGGGTGTGAACTCACCCCACAGAATTCCGTTGAAAGGCTGGCGGCATTTGCCTACGTTGGAAATGCAAGAAAAGGCGCATGAACACAACCTTTTGTCATTGATGTTGCACGAAGCCAAGAACTTGAACGACTTGGCCATGGCGGTTCATGTGGGCAATGTGACCCGCGACAGAATGACGCGCAGGCGTCTCTCGACAACCACCATTGTGTTAGACAACTTGCCGCATATTGCATGTCCCGTCCACGTGATTTATGGTGAGTTTGATGCGATGTACCAAGAGCGCATGCCGGAGGTTGAGGCCGTCTTCAAAAAAGCCATACCCCAGTTGGGATCATGGCAATTGATCCCAGACGCTGGTCACTGGGTGCAATTTGAAAGTCCGGAGAGATTTCAGCATGCCTTGCACCTCACGCTAAAGGCAATGTGATGCTTCACGTCTTGCTGTTAGCAGCAGACACAGCAGCTCTCAGTCCTAGCAAATAACTGTCCACCCCAAAGCCTGCAATTTGCCCCTTGGCAATTTCAGCAATCACAGACTGGTGTCTGAAGGCTTCGCGTGCATGGATATTGGACATGTGCACTTCAATCACAGGGCATTTCAAAATGGCCAAGGCATCGCGAATGCCATAGCTGTAGTGCGTCCATGCGCCTGCATTGATCATCACGGCATCGATGCCATCGGCATGGGCTTGGTGAATTTTTTCAGCCATGGCACCTTCAAAATTGGTTTGAAAGCATTCCACGCTGGCGCCTAATTCTTGGCCTAGCTTTTTCACTTGCGTGTCAATTTCGGCCAAGGTGATGGTGCCGTATTGGGCGGGGTCACGCTTTCCAAACATGTTCAGGTTAATGCCGTTCAAACACAAAATTTTCATGATCATCCTTAAAGGTGCTCGGAATGGTCCCTTGAAAAATCATGGAATCCAAGACCTGAAGCCCGATTTTCCAATATTTGAGGCAATATCTCGCTTTTATTTGAAAAACTTTTGTCATGACCACCACCCTGAAAATTGATTTTGTCTCCGACATTGCCTGTCCATGGTGCGCAGTGGGCCTGGGCGCGCTTGAGCAAGCTTTGGCTGAATTGAAGGATGAGGTAAGCGCGGATCTGCATTTCCAGCCTTTTGAGCTGAATCCCAATATGCCCAAAGGCGGGGAGGACTTGGGCGAGCACTTGACGGCCAAGTACGGCTCGACACCCGAGCAGCAGGCCCAAATTCGCGCCAATATTACGGCCCGCGGCAAAGAAGTGGGTTTTACATTCAATCCGGCTGGACGCGGTCGTGTGTTCAATACCTTCAATGCGCACCGCTTGTTGCACTGGGCGGGTGTGAAGGGGGCTGCCGGCAAACAGCATGCTTTGAAAAGAGCCTTGTTAGAAGCCTATCAAGGACGCGCAGAGGTGGTGGAATCTGATGAGGTCTTGTTGGCTGTGGTCGCCTCCGTGGGCCTCGATGTGGCTGAGGCCCAAAGCATTTTGTCTTCAGAGACATACGCGCAAGAAGTGCGAGAGCTGGAAGTCTTTTACCAACAAGCGGGCATTCATTCTGTGCCTGCCGTCATCATCAATGACAAGCACCTGATTTCGGGGGGCCAACCTGCCGAGGTGTTTGCGCAAGCGCTTCGAAGGATAGCCGCCAGTGAGGTTTGAGACATGGCCGCATTGACCATTTATTTCGATGGTAGTTGCCCCCTGTGCAGGCGTGAGATTGCCTTTTACAAAGGGAATCCAGACGCAGCACAGTTGGTTTGGCACGACGTGAGCCTTAATTTTCAGGCCAATGATGATTCAAGTTTGGGCGAAGGACTCAATTGTCAGCTTGCCATGTCGTACTTCCATGTGCGTGATGCAGAGGGGCACTTGTTTGAGGGTGGTGCCGCATTTGCTCGTCTGTGGTTAGAGTTGCGTGGCTGGCGCATGGCAGGCCGTGTATTTTCTGTATGGCCTTTCAGTTGGGCCATTCAAGTGGGCTACAAAGCGTTCTTGCCTATTCGGCCGACTGTGCAAAAGTATTTGCTTAAATGGGATGCGCGTCATTCATGAGTCAATATCAAGCTTTGGTGTTGGGCGCAAGCGGTGCGATCGGAAGTGCATTTGTTGAGCACTTCCAAAATGATTTGGCGTGCTCGATGGTTGTTGGCTTGTCTCGTCAAAGTGAACTGCATTTTGAATTAGAAAACGAAGACAGCATGGCGCATTGCGCGGCTCAATTGGAAAGTGCGACGGGTCCTTTCGGTGCATGCCAATTTAAATGGATCATTGATGCTACGGGTGCATTGACCTTAGGGGGATTAGGTCCTGAAAAGCGCTTGGAAGCATTGAATGCCAAGCAATTGCTCAGACAGTTTGAGGTCAATGCCGTGGGGCCTGCATTACTCATGAAGCATTTCTTTCCACTGCTGCTATCTCAAGAGCCGTCTTGCTATGCCACATTGTCTGCACGTGTGGGAAGCATTGAAGACAATCACAAGGGCGGATGGTATGGCTACCGAGCCGCTAAGGCCGCCAGAAATATGCTGTTGCAAACGGCTGCAATTGAGGCTGCTAGAAAAAAACCAGGGTGTGTCTTTGCCGCCTTACAACCCGGAACGGTTCAATCGAAACTGTCATCAGGTTTTGTGGCATCAGAAAATGCCATGCTGCCAGAAGAAGCCGTTTCAAAAATGATGGCAGTGATGTCAGACCTAAAGCCTAACGGCCGTGCGCAGTATGTAGACCATGCTGGACAGGTCATTCCATGGTAAAAACTTTAATATTGAAGGGAGAAATATGAACGAAGATCCAAGATGTTGTGGCACCGGTACTTGCATCATTGACCCCGAAGGTCTGTGTTGGTGTGGTCAACAATGGGATGGCGAAAAAATGGCCATGCCTAAGCTAGAGCTTCCAACAGAAAAGCGGCAAGAGACAGAATCTAAGCAGGGGCCTTCATCGGCTGGGAGTCAATGATGAGTTCGATCAAAGAGAGCTTGCTTAAGCTTTTGTTGGTAGGATTTTTCTTGATGGGCAGTGTCCAAGTCAGCGCCAGTGAACTGTCTGAGCTGCTCAAAAAATCTGACCATGTTTTGCTAATGCGACACGCATTAGCGCCGGGTATCGGCGACCCTGCTGGTTACAAACTTCAAGATTGCAAGTCTCAGCGAAATCTTGACACCACAGGTCGCGCGCAGGCGCAAAAAACAGGTCAGTGGTTGAGGGCGCAGGGTGTTGGCAGTGCGCTCTTGTTTACCAGTGCGTGGTGTCGTTGCAAAGAGACCGCTGAAAACTTGGCCTTCGGAACTCCCGTGCTTGAAGCGTCTTTGAATTCATTTTTTGACGACATGCGTCAGGGGCCACAAAGCAATTTGAACTTGCAAAAATTCATTGGCAATCAGCTTAAAACCAAAGGTGACAAGGCTTTGATTTTGGTCACGCACCATGTGAACATTGCAGAGTTCATGGGCGAAAACGTAGGGTCTGGCGACATGGTGCTGGCCAAAGTGAATTCCGCTGGGAAAATGGTGTCATTCAAAATTTTCCCTAGCCCTTGGTAGGTATTAGTCAGAGAAATGGTTTGAATTTATAGCGTTGCAAGGTCTGAGAAATTTTGTTTCTTGAAACTGTACTTTTGGGAATTTTGAAAGCAGGGCTTTTGCCGCCTGCGTGTTCAATGAGCGCATCTTGAAACCAAGTTCGCACATCTTGTTCTAGGCCAATGCCGTGCATGAAGTTGTAGATGCCCTTTTTCAAACCTAATCCCAAGAGGTCATGGTTCACGCCCGTAGAGTCCACAAAACCAATATCGTTCTTGCCAAAACTCACGGTTGGCAAAGGAATGAGTTCAATGCCATATTCTTCCGGGTTCAAGCCCACTGGAGAGTGAACTGTGCAGGTAAAGCGATGGAAGAAGCCGCTTTGAATGCAACCGTTCTCAAACAATTGGCGCACGTACTCCAGTGCATCCACCGTGTCCTGCACAGTTTGTGAGGGAAAGCCATACATCAGGTAGGCGTGAACCAAGATGCCTGCTTCAGAAAAGCCTTTGGTCACCTGCGCTACTTGCTCAACCGTCACGCCTTTTTTCATCAATTTGAGGAGGCGGTCGGAGGCCACTTCAAGCCCGCCCGACATGGCAATGCAGCCGCTTTCAGCCAACAGTTCTGCAAGTTCTGG
>CANJOS010000128.1 GCA_947476015.1 Comamonadaceae bacterium
GGAACCTGTGTGGCGTGCCGCTGGCTTGGAAGACATGTCGCAAGAGGAGTCGATTGCTTTTTGCGAAAAGTTGTTTGCCAAATATCTAGATGGCCACGAACTCATGACCAATGCCAAGCACTTGCGGGGCTCAGCACATTGGATCAAGTTTCCGCGGGTAATTTGTGATCAGTGGGTGCATTGGGAAAAGCGGGCTGATGGCCAAGCGGTGCCTTATGTGTTGATGGGTGATGCGGCGCACACCGCTCACTTTTCAATTGGCTCAGGCACCAAGCTGGCACTCGAGGATGCCATTGAATTGGCCGATACCTTTGAGAAGCTCGGGCACGAGGTGGGTGGCATGCAGGAGGTGATGCGTGCTTATCAGGCCACGCGTTCTGTTGAGGTTTTGAAAATTCAAAATGCCGCACGCAACTCGACCGAGTGGTTTGAAAATGTAGCGCGCTATGTGAACATGCCGCCCGCACAATTCGCTTATTCTTTGCTCACGCGCAGCCAGCGCATTTCTCACGAAAATTTGCGCTTGCGAGATGCGAGTTATGTGGCCGCCTATGAAAAGTATTTGGCCACGCTCGCAGGCTTGGACGCTGGTGCCTCGGCCAAATCTATTCCGCCGATGTTTTTGCCTTTGCAAGCACGAGGCATCACGTTGAAGAATCGCGTCATGGTGTCGCCCATGGCCACTTACTCAGCGGTGGACGGGGTGCCAGGCGATTTTCATTTGATGCATTACGGCGCACGGGCAGTGGGCGGTGCGGCCATTGTGTTCACGGAGATGACTTGCGTGACGCCAGAAGGGCGCATCACGCCGGGGTGTCCTGGCCTTTGGAACGAGGCTCAAGAAAAAGCTTGGACTCGCATTGTAGATTTAGTGCACACGCAATCTGACGCCAAGATGGCTTTGCAACTGGGACACGCTGGCCGCAAAGGTTCAACACGCAGGGCGTGGGATGGCATGGACATGCCCTTGAGCGATGTACAACGAGATGGCGAGAACTGGGATTTGATGGCGCCTTCTGCATTGCCCTACATGGACGGTGTGAGCCAAGTGCCGCATGAGATGACGCGCGCCGACATGCAGGCCGTGTTGGCTGCATTTGCCACGGCAGCAGAGCGAGGCGCGAGGGCGGGTTTTGACTGGTTGGAGTTGCACTGCGCACACGGCTATTTGTTGTCAGGATTTATTTCTCCGCTCACCAACCACCGCAACGATGAGTTTGGTGGGTCTCTAGAGAATCGTTTGCGTTTTCCTTTGGAAGTCTTTACCGCCTTGCGACAAATTTGGCCAAAAGAAAAACCAATGTCAGTGAGAATTTCTGCCCACGATTGGGTGGAAGGCGGCATCACGCCTGACGATGCCATTGAAATTGCCAAGAAGTTCAAAACCGCAGGCGTTGACTTTGTCGATTGCTCTTCAGGCCAAGTCGACAAGCGTGAAAAGCCTGTGTATGGGCGTATGTTTCAAACGCCTTTTGCGGATCGCATTCGCAATGAAGCGGGTGTGCGAACCATCGCGGTGGGCGCCATTTCAGAAGCCGATCATGTGAACAGCATCATTGCCGCAGGGCGTGCCGATTTGTGCGCAGTGGCAAGGCCGCATTTGGCCAATCCCTCGTGGACGATGCAAGAGGCGGCTCGCATTGGTTTCACCGATTTGAATTGGCACAAGGCTTATGTGTCGGGCAAGCGCCAAATGGAAACCAACTTTGAACGCGCAGCGGTACTGGCTGCCGCCGCTTTGGCGACCAGCCAATCGAATGCTGCCGACGCTGGGGAGACCCTGTGATGGAGGGAGTGACCCAAGCAACGCTCAATGCAGACCATGAATTCAGAGCGCATGCCGATCAGCATGCTTCGCTGCGCTTGTGGCTGCGTTTGTTGTCTTGCACCACCCGCATCGAAGACAAGATTCGACAAAATTTGCGCGAATCCTTTGACATTACTTTGCCTCGATTTGATTTGATGGCGCAATTAGAGCGCCATGTCGATGGTTTGAGCATGGGCGAGTTGTCGCGCCGCATGATGGTCACGGGTGGCAATATCACGGCCATCGTGGATCAGCTGGAAAAAGAGAACTTGGTATTGCGTCAGGTAGGCGCACATGACCGACGTTCTTTCACGGTCAAGCTAACACCCGCAGGCCGTGAAGCGTTTGCTGCCATGACGGTTCCGCATGAAGCTTGGGTGGCGGGGATGTTTGAAGGATTGTCAGACAGCCAGCAAAAAGAATTGCACACTTTGCTGGGCGCCTTGAAAAAGAATTTACAGAAACAGGAGGAGTCAGCATGAGTCAAAAATATTTACCCGGTGAACCCCATCAGTTGCCCAGGCATCGCAACAAGCTGGCGGGCTACAAAGGCGAGCACATTTTATTTGATGTGAAAGATGGTGTGGCCACTGTCACTTTGAACCGCCCAGAACGGAAAAATCCTTTGTCGCTTGAGTCCTATGCGGAAATGCGCGATTTGTTTCGCGCCATGGCCTATGCCGATGATGTGCATGCCATTGTGGTCACCGGTGCGGGTGGCAACTATTGTTCCGGTGGCGATGTGCATGAAATCATCGGGCCTCTCACGAAAATGGACATGCCCGGTTTGCTCACCTTCACTCGCATGACGGGCGACTTGGTAAAAGCCATGCGGGCCTGTCCGCAGCCCATTGTCTCGGCCATTGACGGCATTTGTGCGGGGGCTGGCGCACTCTTGGCGCTGGCTTCAGACTTGCGCTATGGCACAGCACGCAGCAAAACTTATTTCTTGTTCAACAAAGTGGGCTTGGCCGGCTGTGACATGGGTGCTTGTGCTTTGTTGCCACGGGTGATTGGGCAAGGGCGCGCTTCTGAGTTGCTCTTTACCGGACGAGGTTTGCCGGGCGAAGAAGCTGAGCGCTGGGGTTTCTACAACCGCGTGTGTTCACCTGAAACGGTCTTGGCAGAAGCGCAAGCCATGGCCAAAACTTTGGCCAGCGGCCCCACTTTTGCCTATGGCATGACAAAAAAAATGTTGCAACAAGAATGGAACATGGGGGTGGACGAAGCCATCGAGGCCGAAGCGCAAGCGCAAGCCATCTGCATGGTGACCAATGATTTTCACCGCGCTTACCACGCATTTGTGGCCAAAGAAACGCCCATTTTCGAGGGAGACTGAGCATGAATTCAGCATCTCATTTAGGCTGGCCGTTTTTTGAAGCGCACCATCGAAGTTTCAAAACCGATCTTCAAGTCTGGACTCAGAAGCAGTTTGGCGGCCATCATGAGCATGATGAATCGCGCGATGCGATTGACCGTGAATGTGTGAGTTTGGTCAAAGCTTTGGGGCAAGGCGGATGGCTGAAGCCGGCCATTGCAGGCACACAGCATGGCGGTGCTAGCGAGGTCATCGACACGCGCACCCTTTGCTTGTTGCGCGAAGAGTTGGCTTGGCATCATGGTCTGGCGGACTTTGCGTTTGCGATGCAAGGCTTGGGGTCAGGCGCCATCAGTTTGAAAGGCTCGCCAGAACAACAAGCCGCCTATTTGCCGCGGGTGGCCAGCGGAGAAGCCTTGGCGGCATTTGCTTTGAGCGAGCCCGATGCAGGTTCAGACGTGGCAGCCATGCAATGCAGTGCCCTTGAAACTGCTGATGGCTATCGATTGAATGGTTTCAAAACTTGGATTTCCAACGGTGGCATTGCCGACTTTTATGTGGTCTTTGCACGAACCGGAGAAGCACCTGGCGCCAGAGGCATCAGTGCATTCATCGTGGATGCCAGCTCCCCCGGTTTGGAAATTGCCGAGCGCATTGATGTGATTGCGCCGCACCCTTTGGCCAAGTTGCATTTCAACAATGTGCTGGTGCCGCATGCAAAACGAATTGGCGCCGCAGGCGAGGGTTTCAAAGTGGCGATGGCCACATTGGATGTTTTCCGGACTTCGGTGGCGGCTGCTGCATTGGGCTTTGCGCGACGTGCCCTGGATGAGTCGATTGCGTGGGCCAAGCAACGGAAAATGTTTGGTCAATCCTTGGCTGATTTTCAAATCACCCAAAGTAAATTGGCACAAATGGCCACGCTTTTGGATGCCGCCACCCTCTTAACCTACCGCGCGGCTTGGCTGCGCGATCAAGGTCAACGCATCACGCAAGAAGCTGCGATGGCCAAAATGACCGCCACAGAAAATGCGCAGCAAATCATCGACATGGCCGTGCAAATGCATGGAGGTATGGGTGTCAAAAAAGGGTGCATTGTGGAGTCGCTGTACCGCGAAATTCGCGCCTTGCGCATTTACGAAGGCGCCACCGAAGTTCAGCAGTTGATCATTGGACGTGACTTGCTCAAGTAAGGCATCACATGACTCAAACCCTTGCACCCTCCTCACATGAAGACAGCTTCACGCGGGATCGGTTGCCACCCGCCGATCAATGGCCTGAATTTGTGTTTGATCGGCCGGAGCTTCAATACCCTGCACAGCTGAATTGTGTTCAAGCCTTGTTGGACGCGCATGTGGCGAATGGCCAGGGTCACCGCATGGCATTGAGGGGCGCAGATGCCACAGGGCCCGTGGCTTGGACTTATGCGCAATTGCAAGCCAAGGTGAATCAAATTGCACATGTGTTGGTGACTGACATGGGTCTGAAGTCGGGGCAGCGTTTGTTACTGAGAGGCGGGAACAGCCCCACAATGGCGGCCTGTTTTTTAGCGGCCTTAAAGGCGGGTTTGGTGGTGGTGCCCACGATGCCCTTGCTGCGTGCATCCGAGCTCAAACAAATTCTAGACAAAGCACATGTAAGCGCAGCCTTGTGTGACAGTTTATTAGCGGAAGAGTTAGGGCATTGCATCGATGCGTCGCATGCCCATTTTGCAAACAGTTTGAAACAGGTGCTGTGGTTTCGATCGGCAGAAGTTGATGGCGTGGAAGCACGCATGGCTTTGCACTCAATGCAATTTGAGGCCCATGCCACAAGCCGAGACGATGTCTGCCTGATTGCCTTTACCAGTGGCACCACGGGACAGCCCAAAGGCACGATGCATTTTCACCGTGACATTTTGGCGATGTGTGATTTGTTTCCCCGACATATTCTGAAAATGACAGAAGACGATGTCGTGTGTGGCACGCCGCCCATTGCGTTCACCTTTGGTTTGGGCGGTTTGTTGGCTTTTCCATTGCGCTATGGCGCCTGCGCCGTACTCTTGGAAAAGTACACGCCCGAATCATTGATGAAAGCCCTAGACCACTATGGTGCGACGCAGTGCTACACCGCGCCCACCATGTACAGACAGATGGCACTGCTTAAAAATGAGCAGCCTCATGCCTTCAAGCTGAACACCCTCAAGCACACGGTGTCGGCAGGTGAAGCTTTGCCAGATGCAACGCGCCAACTTTGGAAAAAAGCCACCGGCCTTGAAATGACGGATGGCATTGGCGGTACTGAGGTGATTCACATCTACATTTCGAGTGCGGGTGCAGAGGTTCGTGCGGGCAGCATTGGCAAAGTGGTGCCTGGCTATCAAGCGCAAATTGTGGACGAGGACATGAAACCTGTAGCGCCGGGGGTGGTGGGCCGATTGGCAGTACGAGGCCCAACGGGATGTCGCTACTTAGACGATCCTAGGCAAAAGGATTATGTGAAGGACGGCTGGAATTTGCCAGGTGACACCTTCGTCATGGATGCCGATGGCTATTTCAGTTACCAAGCGCGCAACGATGACATGATCATCTCTGCAGGCTACAACATCGCAGGCCCCGAAGTGGAGAGCGCTTTGATGCAACACGTCGCGGTGGCCGAGTGCGGTGTAGTGGGTGCGGCCGATCCAGAGCGCGGTCAAGTGGTGATGGCCTTTGTGGTGCTCAAGCCAAATCTTGTGGGCTCGCCTGCTCTTGAAAAAGAAATTCAAGAATTCGTCAAGCAAACCATTGCGCCCTTCAAGTACCCCAGGCGTGTGGTGTTTTGCGACGCTTTGCCACGGACCGAAACGGGCAAATTGCAACGATTCAAGTTACGGCAGCAAGCACCTGCCTTCAATTCAGAAAAATAAGGAGCAGAAGATGTCAGAAGGAATGTTGCGAGTTCTTCAACCTGAGGGCTGGGCGCCTGCCAAGGGCTATGCCAATGGCATTGCCGCACGCGGTGAAATGATTTTTATTGCCGGCATGATTGGTTGGAATGGCCAGTGCCAATTTGAGACCGACGATTTTGTGGCGCAGTGCAAGCAGACCCTGCAAAATATCCTAGCCACCTTGGCGTGTGCTGGCGCCGGGCCCGAGCACATGGCGCGCATGACTTGGTATGTGAAAGACAAAAAGGAATATGTGGCGCGGGGACGTGAATTGGGCAAGGCCTATCAAGAGGTGATGGGCAAGAACTTTCCTGCCATGACCTTGGTTCAGGTAGCCGATTTGGTAGAAGACCGAGCTTTGGTGGAGATTGAAGTGACGGCGGTGAAACCTTGAAAATGCCTTAAATTCCTTGACAATGCAAACTCAGACCTTCAGGAGGATTCCGCATGACTTGGTTGATCTTTGGCTTGGTAGTTTTTTTAGGTGTTCATTCCACCCGCATTTTTGCTGACGCATGGCGCACGCGAACCATTGAATCTTGGGGCGATAAGCCTTTCAAGGGTGTTTGCGCCTTGCTGTCCTTGATTGGTTTTTACGCCCTCATCGTGGGCTATGCCGAGGCTCGACTTCACACAGTGGCGCTGTGGACGCCGCCCATTGCCACTCGGCATGTCAGTATCTTGCTCATGCTGTTTGCCAGCATTTTGATGGCTGCCGCCTATGTGCCGCACAACCATCTGAAAGTCCGGCTGGGTCATCCCATGGTTCTGTCTGTCAAGGTATGGGCTTTGTCGCACTTGTTGGCCAATGGCAATTTGGCAGATGTCGTTTTGTTTGGCAGCTTCCTTGCATGGTCGGTGTTGAACTTCAAATCAGCCAGAGCGCGTGATCGTGCCAAAGCACAAGCCGATCTTGAAGCCGCCTCAGAAATGGTTGAAGTTAAAGCACCGCAAACCAAAGCAACGCTCTTGACCCTGCTCTTGGGTGCGGCCCTGTGGGCCCTCTTTGCTTTCTATTTGCATGTTCGATGGGTTGGTGTTTCGCCTTTAGGTTAATCAGGAAGTTTCAATATGCCCGTCATTTCAGTCACCCTTTTACCCGGCTATCCCCAAGAGGCGCAGCATCGCTTGGTGCAACGCTTGGCCCACACTGCCAGATCGGTCATTGATGCCAGCGATGCCGGTACCACCGTCTTTGTTCAAGAGGTGAGTGCCTATCGGCGAGATGGCAAGGTGTTTGCCAGCGGTGGGCCGGTGTTGCC
>CANJOS010000129.1 GCA_947476015.1 Comamonadaceae bacterium
CATCCTTACTTTGACCTTTGGGCTGTGGGCAGTAAAGAAGAACTAAGCGAAGAGCAGATGAAGGCGTTGGCTGTGGAGCATATGACGCCTGTGTGAGAGATACCTTTGGATCAAGCGTTTGTTTTAAGGCCTTGAAGTTCAAAAACCTCAATCGTTGATTTTCGGCCTTTCACTTCTATGTCGCCCAAAGGTCTTAACAGAAGCCGCTCGCCAGATTCTCGGTAAACAGTTTTACTGATGCATATTCGAGTGTCGAAATTCTTGTTTAATCCCTCGAGACGAGATGCAACATTGACGCCATCGCCCATTACCGTGTAAGACATCCGATCGACAGATCCAATATTGCCGACCAAGACGGCATCGGTGTGAATACCAATTCTGACTTTTAACTCGGGTAGGCCCATCGTTTTCCACTGTGCATTAATTTCATCCATTTCATTCTGTATGCGAATAGCCGCAACGCAAGCTCGCCAAGCGTGATCTTCTAGCTCATTGGGAGCACCCCAGAAAGCCATAACGGCATCACCAATAAATTTATCTACAGTGCCACATTCTTCGCCAATGATTCGGCTGCATATGCCAAGATAACTTGATACTTGTTGAAGTAACTCATGTGATGGCCTATTTTCACTAAGCGCAGAAAATGCCTCTAAATCTGTAAACATGATTGTCAAGAATCTGCTGTGCCCCCCTGCTTCCAAACCCTTTTCAGAATTCATAAGGTCACGGACCAAGTCAATAGGTACATAGGCAGCAAATGCAGTGAGGGCTTTACTCATTCTTGCGACCGACTGTATCAACCTGTCTATTTCTGTAAATGAAGATCGCTGTACGGGGTGAATCTCTGTCAGTTCAAGTCTTTCTATGGCGTCTACTTGCTTTACCAATCCCTCTAACGGGCTTGCAATTTTTCTAGACAACCACCAAACCATCAATACTTGTAAACCAAGCAGCACGATACCCAATACAGTGATTCGCCCAATGTTGTTGACGATGTCACTGAGAAAATCGGACCTTGGAGCGATGACCAGTACTTTCCAATCCTCATGCGCTTTCAATGGAATTTTACTTAGCAATGCCAAATATTCTTGAGTGCCTTCATGGCCACCAAAAACAAACACGCCGGCGTGATCTTTGTCAGGTAAAGATGCCAATGCTTTTTTAGGAAGTGGAGAAAGTAAATCGGATACGGCTGGAACTAAAAGTTGCCCGTCAATTTTGACCAAAGCCTCATCCTTGAACGAGGAAGCAATCACCTTTTGATCGCGATCAATAATGACAGCCATTGAGTTTTCACTGATTCGATTGGCATTCAAAAAGTTTCCAAGTGAATTCAGCGTCATGTCCATGCCAACGACACCGGCAATTTCACCCTTGATATAAACAGGAGCAGAAAATGTAAGCCCAACTTGGCCACTGGATGCATAAACTGTAGGACCAATTAAATTGGCTTTTTTCTTTGCCACGGAAGCTTCGTACCAAGGTCTTTTGCGTGGATCGTATGGCACTTCTACAGCACGCTCTTCAATAACTACCCCCTCTGCATTGACGAAATACAGTCGGTCCTTAACCTGACCTTGCGAGCTACGCTGCAACCACCTGTAAGCCCATAATGCTTTCGCAGGTGCTTCTTTGCCATAAAAAACTGCTCGATTATCTGCTCTGTAAGTTGCCCTAAATGAGCCGTCTGGAAATGCGAAATAGGCGCCTCTCAGGTCAATGGTTTCCTCAACGTACGTCTTCAGATATTCCCAAGAAGCGTCTTTTCGGAAAAAATCTTTTTCACTGGATACCAAAACAGCTGTGCCGCTAGTTAGCGACGAGATCGGGTCAATAATTTGCTGTATGTTCTTGACGACTTGATCGTTAAACCGCTCGGCCATGAACTTTGAAGTTCTAGATACCGCATCACTTGTTGAAGTATGGGTGATGAAAATCAACGCTACCATCAGCGGCAATGCGAGCAATACAAAAAGTCCCAGCATGCTGGGTCGAAGTTTAAATCGCCATGGAAATCGCATTTTTAATGCCTCTCGCAAAGATGGTAAATTTTCAAAGATACTGCAATTTGCCGCTCTAATATTACAACTTAAATCAGCTACTGGCTCTATAGATACGCTTTCATATTTGTGGAAAAGATAGCTCAGGGCAACTTGTACATGGCGCACCGCTGTGGGTTTACACAAAAGGTGTTAACGGCAACGCTTCAGGCCAGTGGCTTTAAGTCTGTAGCCTCTATGTCTAGGGGGCATCCTTACTTTGACCTTTGGGCTGTGGGCAGTAAGGCAGAGTTGAATGAAGAGGAAATGAAGGCGTTGGCTTTGGAGCATATGACGCCTGTGTGAGCGAAAAGCCTGTTACCCAAGTTGCTTAGTGAGTATCAATCTCCCGCTTAAACATGCTGGCGGTACTGAAATACAGGGTCAAGACCAATTAGCCCTTGCGAGCGTTCTTGTTTCCAAATGGTGCGCCAGCCATAAAGCCTTCTGTTTAGTTTCGTCACTTTTGTCAGTTAAATTGGAGGGGGCTATATATTGAGCCACCCTCTTTTTTGCAATTACCAATCAATCAACTAGATCGCATAACCGCTGGGTTAATAAAGTACCTAGTTGTTTGCCTACCTACTTTGTTTTCTGAATCGTCAACACCTTTGAGCCATCCTCTTTCCTCCAGAATAGCAATTGCTGAATTTATAGTAGCTGGGGTTTTAAGAGCGCTCCAATTTTTGCGCTCAACATCTCGAACGGTAAAGCCATCTTTAAGCCCACTATTCTTTAAATGACGGCCGAGTGCTTGTGCAGAACCTACTTTTGCTGAGCCACTTAAGCTGTAAATTCTTCTTGCATGTGCAGCTAAATATTTACACCATTCCAGTGCTCGCTCAGCACTCTCCTTTTTTACTGGTCCTATTTCGCCACTAGAAAGGTGAAGTATCAGAGCAACCGCGCAAAATAGTTTTTCGTACTTTCCTAGATGTTGCTGCATGAGAGGCGTTGACTCTGATGCAATTTGATTCAAATAAAGGTCGGAACACCAGTCTGAATATAGTTGTTGAGCTTCATCATCAAATTTGAAGAATGGTACCTTTACAAATTCATTGGAGCTGTAAGCGCCGTCTTGAACAGGATCAAAGGTGGCAAGTCTTTCAAATACAGCACGAATAGACTCTCTAACCCCCTGACTTGGTGTCCGGTCAACCCATTTCCATGGGGTAGGTTCCGGGAAAACCAATACCTGAAATCGTTGGATGCCACCATCGTTAGATAGACCTTCTGTTATTCCAGAAAGATACTTCTCAAGTAAATCAGGCTGAATGCCGCCAAATACACTTAAGCATAAAGTTTTTACAACCGTACTACCTCTGCCAATACGATCAATATTGAAGCTACCAAGTCCATTCCATCCCTCCAAATAAAAGGCTTTATCTTCCTCAGCGCCTTTTTTCTCCCATGATGCAAAAAGCCCACTTAGCTCGTCACGAAGAACTAATATTCCTTGGTGATTTTTCGCAAGAATTTCTCCAAGCTTTTGAATAGTTGCATCGTTAGTTTTGAATCTTCTCTTGAATGGCGCCTGGGGCTCCTGCAGTATCTGATATTCAGATTTAACATCTTCCAACCCCACCTTATTTGATTGTTCACTTAAGGAGTTTTTCAGTGTCTTTTTTAGTGCGAACTGATGAGCCTCGAAGGCCGCCAATTCAGATTTATAAATAAGCATTTCTGCTTCAAGTTCTTTTGTTCCCTTAGCGTCTAGCCGATCTAAGATTCCTGTGACAGAACTTACTGCCCCAGACTTCTTGCTAGCTGGGTACCCAATTACTCCACCAAATAAATTGGGAGTTACGATCCAGTCGTCATTGGATTTTGGTTTAAGCGCACAAGTCGTACCAATTACTGATCCCAGAGAAACGATCAAAGTTGCAGCTATGAAGTCTGGACTGCAAGGCATTCGTTCAGACTCGTCTAAAACGAAATCTCTTAAGACTGGCGTTAGTAGCAGCTCAGGTTCAAACTTAGGGGCGCTTGGAAGCTCAAGAGCTAAACTCTGTGGTGTACCCCAGTCAAAATTAACTGACAAAAGTGACGAAATCAATGGCGAATCAGGAAAAGATGCGATTTCTAAACATCGCTTTGTTACTTCAACTCCCTGTAATCTTTTTAAATCATTGAAGTCGGTTGAGTCGTCGGATCGAACGGAACCAAAGTTGGGAATTGATACAAAACCAGAAACTTCTTTTGCAGCTTCATGTGCTTTGGAAATTCCTGGATTTCCAGCCGTCTTCCAATCATCATCGGCAGCAATTACCAATTTCAATTTGGGGTATTTCCCTCGGATTGCCTTCGCCACTGGTTTGATATTTGTTGCACTGAAGCAAACTGCAACAGCTTTGCCTGTCAATTCTGAAATAGTTGCCCCTGTAGCAAACCCCTCGGTAATGAACATCATGTCGTCGGGTTGAGCAATTGTGTAGAAGTTTCCTTGAACAGCGCCACCATAAAGAAACCGCTTTGTCCCATCGCCTTTTATGAATTGAAGGCTTCGCAATATGCCCTGCACATCTCGCAAAGGTAAGACTAGGGAGTCATTTGAGATTCTTGCTCCCTCTGGACTTATTTCTTTTTTTATAAGATATGGATGATCTTTTGGAGCATGGCTGGCATCGTTCCATATTTGATTTGCCTGCTTTTCAGCCTCGATCCGCCTCAAATCGTCTTCTTTTTTTCGCTCTTGTATTTGATACGCCAACCTTGCATGATGTTTGTGCCTATCACCCGGTGAAAACTTTACATTCGGACTAGACCAAGTGGCCTCATAACCTGTACGCCAATCGCCAAAGGCACCAGCAGGATGGTCATCAAGATATAAGCAATACCATCCGGCGGTATCTTTGTGATCATCGTTAGTTGAAAATCTATGGATTTTTCCATCGGCAATGATTTCAGACAGTTGTGTATAGCCTGCACTGCGAATGGCATCAAGAAATTGGTTCTCTGGGGAGTTCATAAAACACCTCCCATTTTTTGAGAATAAGCTGATACTTGAGGCTCAAAACTCTCAAAAACGCTTCCATTTAAAGCCAATTTAGGTGAAAATAAAAGCGCTGGACGCTTTGCATTTTGTTCAGCAAAAGCCCCATCTGCTTGGTAGGTTGTTGGGGCTTTTTTCTTTCCGAAACATTTTCGACCACCTTGCTGAGGCGGCTTGTTTTTTAGTAATAAAGGGGTTTGCATTGTTTACTCCGTTTTGGTTGATAACGAAGTAATTTTGGGCAGAGACCAAGTTCCTACTCAAGTACAACTTGTCTTCTGAAACCCGCATAAAACCTAGACTTGGCAACTTTTCTAGTTCCCAATTTAGCCATTTGGGTTCCCACTGGTTCCCAGTCTGCAGTTATTCTCGTTTTATGTTCCGAGTCCACCAATGATCGGCACTAAAAGCCTCTTTGACGATCGTGCTAGCTTTTATAGGCTTGCCCATTGGCCCAACTGCACGAAATGCGGCCAGATAGCCTTCTGAAAATATCGACCAAAATTTCTCGTCAAGTTTTGTCTTATTTAATTCCTGGTCACATTGGAGCTTCACAACTTCGCGTATGACTTCAACCCAGTCTTCCTGTGACTTAAATTTGACGCTGTTGAATTGAGCTTGACTCTGAAAAAATAGCTTTCCATCAACAATCTGGAACTGCTCTTTTGTGACGAGCTTGCCGTAAAGCGACTTCAATTCGTTAGGGATCGATAAATCCGATTTAATTGCCCAATTTACAAACTTTTCAAGATCGATTTTTTTGGTGCCAGATTCAAATTTCTCTTCAAATCTTCGTTCGATCAGAATTGATAATCGCTTGTCAAAATCCTGATCTTTGTAACCTTTTCTGTCAGCTATTGATTCAAATTTCATTTCTGGTTCTAATGAAATGAAAATTGATTCAGGGATTCTTTTTATTCGTACCTTGTCAGGATTAACGCCGAGCGACAGCAGCATCACTTGCCATAGAGGTAAATTTTTTTCAAGTTTCCAATGTTCCCAGTCAATATCTGACATATTGCACCCCTTCAAAGTGCACCTTCTAAAGATAACTCCAGCAGGCAGGTGAAGGTGTCCCGCTTTTCAGCCGCTAAACCTAGCTGGAGTTTTAATTATTCTCTGATTCGTTGTGAAGCTTTAACAGATTGTTAATCAAGGCGCTGTCTACCTTGCGCTGGGAAGCAGCAACTTTTGTTCGTTGCCCATGCTTGACTGGTGCTCCAGTGGATTTTCCGCCATGCATTCTGCAGCGACCGTTCTTCATTGAGGGGTTCTGGCAAGACTGGCCTGATCTGCACTTAGCACCGCACCTTGGAAGCAGTGCCAATGCCTTTCTTGCTTGGTGCATAGGGTTCTGTAAAATTTTCACAAGCCCCCCCCTTATTTGATGACATTACCGATCACCGCAGGGCCGTTGACTTGCAAGTGCTGAACGGTGACAACTTGGCTTGCCCCAGTTTGAAGACGCTCTAGAGTTAAAGCAGCACGGGAGAACGCATCCATCATCTTGGCGGCTACTTTTGCCTTTTTGCAAGCCACTTCTGCGTCCTTGCTTTGTGCTGATTCAGCCATCAATTCAAGAGCACGCTTGTGGGCTGCAGCGAGTTGATGAGTCAGCATCTTTTGTATCGGCCCCTTTGCTTTTACAAGATGACTGGTCTCAAGCGCCAACTCCAAAACACCCGCTTTTTCAATCAAATCAGCCCGTTGATTGCTTGCACTCAGATTAAGCAAATCAGGCTCTTGCAGCACCATCTCAAGGCCAGGCAGGTTGGACGATAGCGGCGGAATTATCTCGCCTCCTGCGCCTGTTTTAAGGGCTTCTAGGGGCTTTAGTAGTTCAGTGGATTGGCGCTCCAAGTCGGTAGCACAACGAAGATCGAATTCTCGCCAAATGGGGTCGTTCTTAGGGGCAAGTAACCTTTTGCGCTGTGCTTCGCGCTGCATCTTGAGGGCTTGGCTGACTTGACCCATGGCTTAGGTTCAAATTTAACTTAGGAACTCAAAGCGTTGATGACTGCAGATGGGTTCTTCTCAATGACATTCAAGAGAACTAAAGCTGGCCCTTGTGGAGTGCGGTCACCCCTCTCCCAATGCCTTAAGGTCGAAGTCGAGAAGCCAAACCTAGCAGCAAACTGCTCCTGCGTCATACCAATCTTTGCTCGAACTGCTTTGACATCCACGGGGCGGGGACGATGGACTTTGATGTGCGGCGCCTTGCCATCTGCGTGTGCAATGGCCTCC
>CANJOS010000130.1 GCA_947476015.1 Comamonadaceae bacterium
GCTTTGCCAGAAGATGCATGGACGGGCCGAACTGGTTTTGTGCACCAAGCAGTTTTGCAAGATCACCCCGACTTAAGTGGCTTTCAGGTCTACGCCTGTGGGGCGCCCATTGTGGTCGATTCTGCGCGTGCCGATTACGTGGGCAAAGCAGGTTTACCTGAAGATGAATTTTTTGCAGACTCATTCACCACAGAAGCCGACAAAGCCAAGGAGGCTTCATGAATCCCCTGCTTGCATTTCTCGACACTGCAGGTATTCCCTTGTCACGCCGTATCAAGGTCTTGAGTCTTTTGGTTTTGACCAGCATGAGCTTGGCTCAGGCACAAACACCCGCCGCTAACGTCGATGCAACACCTGCCGCAACCATTTCGCCTTTGGGGCCACTGCTCAAGCCTATTCGATTGGTCGTCCCCTACGCGCCTGGCGGTCCCATCGATGTCACGGCGCGCGCTCTGGCAGAGCGCGTGAAGGACAGCTTGGGCGCTGTGATCATTGAAAACAAACCAGGCGCCGGTGGCAATCTGGGCGTCGACATTGTGGCCAAGGCCCCTGCAGATGGTTACACCATTGGTATTTCAGCGGTAGCTACACATGCCATCAACCCATGGCTGTTTGCGAAGATACCCTTCAATGCAACCACTGATTTTGCCGCCATCACACAAATGGTCCGCGTGCCCAATGTGTTGGTCATGAATGCCGAAACTGCGCAACGATTGAAAATCAACACGCTGACCGATTTGATCGCTTATGGCAAAGCCAACCCCGGCAAACTCAATATTGGCTCAGGCGGTAACGGCAGTGCAGGTCATTTGGCGGCTGAGATGTTCAAGCGAGATGCCGGCATTTATGCAGTGCATATTCCCTACAACGGCGGCAATCCTGCCCAGTTGGCTTTGCTGTCGGGACAGGTAGATTTCAACTTTGACAACTTGGCCACAGCGGCCGCCAACATCAAGGCAGGCAAGTTGAAAGCGCTGGCGGTCACCACCGCACAAAGAAGCAGCGCCTTGCCAGACATTCCCGCCATGTCAGAAACCTTGAAAGGTTTTGAAGTTGACACATGGTGGGGCTTGGTGGCGCCAGCAGGCACTCCGCCCGCCATGATTGCACGTTTACATCAAGCCTTTTCTGCGGCCCTCACAGCCCCAGAAACCAAGCTTCGATTTGGTTTGATGATGGCTGAGCCTGTGACCAGTTCACCCGAGCAATTTGCGGCCTTCATGAAACGCGAATTGTTGAAATACGAATCCGTTGTCAAAGCCAGCGGCGCCAGAGTGGACTGACTTAAAAGGGTCACAGTCCCTGACGATGCTGAAAATTCAGCACTTTCAATCTTTCCTGACTTGGGTCTGATTCATGTGACGCAAGCTTGCCATTTTTTCGGCAATTTTCAGTTCGAGGCCGCGCTGGACAGGTCGATAAAAATCGGGAGCAGGCATGCCCTCCGGCAAATAATTTTCACCTGCGGCATGGCCGCCCTCTTCGTCGTGGGCATAGCGATAGCCTTTGCCGTAATCGAGGTTTTTCATGAGTTGTGTCGGCGCATTGCGCAGGTGCAGGGGTACCGGCCGCGTGCCATCTTTCTTGACCCACGCTTTGGCTTCATTGAAAGCTTTGTAAACAGCATTTGATTTAGCTGCCACTGCCAAATAAATAACACATTCTGCCAAAGCCAATTCTCCTTCGGGGCTGCCGAGTCGTTCATACACCTCCGCCGCATCCAATGCCAACCTGAGGGCTCTGGGGTCTGCCAAGCCAATGTCTTCAGCTGCCATGCGAATCAATCGACGTGCAATATAGCGCGGATCGGCACCACCATCCAACATGCGAGTGAACCAATACAGCGCGGCATCGGGATCTGAGCCACGAACTGATTTGTGCAAGGCGCTGATGGTGTCGTAGAACTGTTCGCCGCCTTTGTCGTAGCGGCGCATGCGCTCGCCCAACACCTTCATCAGCCACGTATCTGAAATGCATTCCAACTTCTCGCTTTTGGCTGCCACCGCCAGTGTTTCAAGGGTGTTGAGCAAGCGCCGCGCGTCCCCATCTGCATAAGCGATGAGGCGTTGTTGTGCAGCGATCTCTAGGGGAGCAATGGCGCCAATTTCCAATGCACGCTGAATGATTTGTGTCAGGTCCTCTTCACCTAAAGCTTGAAGCACATAAACAGCCGCTCGAGAAAGCAACGCGGAGTTCACTTCAAAAGAAGGATTCTCCGTGGTGGCACCAATGAACGTGAAGAGTCCACTTTCGACATGCGGCAAGAAGGCGTCTTGCTGGCTTTTATTAAAACGATGCACCTCATCTACAAAAACGATGGTGCGTTGGGGTTGCAGACCATCTAAAGCAGCCTGTGCTTTTTCTACCGCGTCACGGATGTCCTTCACGCCCCCCAAAACAGCACTGATGCTGATGAACTGCGCATCAAACGAATCGGCCATCAATCGTGCAATGGTCGTTTTACCGACACCGGGCGGGCCCCACAGGATACAACTGTGCGGCTGTCCTGATTCAAAGGCCAGTCTGAGCGCAAGGCCCTCACCAATGAGGTGCTGTTGCCCGATGACCTGGCCTAAATGCTTCGGCCTCAAACGTTCCGCCAAGGGTTGATGCAAATGAAGTTTTGCATTCATGGGCGAATGACCTGCACACCTGCAGGCGTTTTAAATTGAAAAGTATCAGGGGGAAACTTGATGTTGATTTCAAAATTCTGAAAACTCAAACGCGATGTTTGCCCAAGACCATCCACTATTTCCAACACCGACAAAACAGGTATGACACCATTGGAAGGCGGCGCCGAAGGCACTGACTTCAATCCAACTCGAATCAGTTGCACAGCCCCATCTGTTTGCTTGGGCGTCGCTCTCACCCACTTGAGGCCTTCCGCATCGGGTTCAACTTGCAGATTGAACTCAGCCTGAAGGGATTTCAAATCAGCATTGGCAGAGATCAATGCAACCGGTGTTTGCCCCAAGGACTGACTTTGTTTTCTGACCGTGACTTGGTTCAAGTCAGCGTCATAAAGCCAAAGCGATTGACCATCAGACACCATGCTTTGTACAAAGGGCTTTTGGTAAGCAAAATGAAATTGAAGGGGTCTTTGAAATTCGAAAGACCCTGACGAGGTTTTTCGACGCGAGGGTTGATCCGCCCTGACGGGTGATGTCACAACTTGCGTGAACTGCGCACGACCACTTTGCACTTGCTTGAGAAATTGACTCAGAGACTCTAGGGCGTTCGCTGAATTTTGGGCTTGCGCAAGATTGCTGATTAAAAAGCAGCTCATGCTCAACAGCAAAGAACGAAGCATCTGTTTCATGGCGGGAATCTGGTCAGCAGGTCATTGTTCGGCGCGTGCTGGCACCAAAATTTCACGCTGCCCACTGCTGCTCATTGAACTGACCAAGCCAGCCTTTTCCATTTCCTCTACCAAGCGTGCCGCTCGGTTGTAGCCAATTTTCAAATGCCGCTGGACCAAGGAGATGCTGGCTTTGCGATTTTTCAACACAACTTCGACGGCTTGGTCGTACATCGGGTCTTTTTCAGCATCAGAGTTGTCGCCGTAGCCTGTATCTTCGCCGTCGGTGGTCCCCCCTTCCAAAACGCCCTCAATGTAATCCGGATCCCCTTGTGTTTTCAAATAACTCACCACACGGTGAACTTCTTCGTCACTCACAAAGGCGCCGTGAACACGAATGGGGAAGCCGGTGCCCGATGGCATGTAGAGCATGTCGCCCATGCCCAACAAAGCCTCAGCACCCATTTGGTCTAGGATGGTGCGACTGTCAATTTTGCTAGAGACTTGGAATGCAATGCGGGTTGGAATGTTGGCCTTGATCAAACCTGTGATCACATCCACACTGGGGCGCTGTGTGGCCAAGATCAAGTGGATGCCAGCGGCACGCGCCTTCTGCGCCAAACGAGCGATGAGCTCCTCAATTTTCTTGCCCACAACCATCATGAGGTCAGCCAATTCGTCAATCACGACGACGATGTGAGGCAAGCGTTTCAGTGGCTCTGGGTCATCAGGGGTCAGGCTGAAGGGATTCAAAATAAATTCTTCGCGCTCGGTTGCATCGTCAATTTTGGTGTTGTAGCCTGCCAAATTGCGAACGCCCATTTTGCTCATCAACTTGTAACGGCGCTCCATTTCGCCCACACACCAGTTGAGGCCGTGCGCGGCTTGACGCATATCGGTGACCACGGGCGCCAACAAATGAGGGATGCCTTCGTAAACCGACATCTCCAACATCTTGGGATCGATCATGAGCAATCGCACATCACGCGCCTCGGCTTTGTAAAGCAATGACAAGATCATGGCGTTGATGCCCACCGACTTGCCTGAGCCCGTGGTACCCGCAACCAAGACGTGAGGCATTTTGGCCAGGTCAACCACCACAGGATTGCCCACAATGTCCTTGCCCAAGCCCATGGTGAGCATGGATTTGGCTTCGTTGTAAACCTGCGATCCTAAAATTTCACTGAGCTTGATAGACTGCCGTTTGGCGTTTGGCAATTCAAGCGCCATGTAGTTTTTACCAGGAATGGTTTCCACCACGCGAATAGAAATGAGGCTAAGGGAACGTGCCAAGTCTTTGGCCAAGTTCACCACCTGGGAACCCTTCACCCCCGTCGCGGGTTCAATTTCATAGCGCGTGATCACTGGGCCGGGAGCCGCAGCCACCACACGCACTTCAACGCCGAAATCTTTCAAGCGTTTTTCAATCATGCGGCTGGTCATCTCCAGTGTTTCAGCTGCCACGCCCTCTTGCCGGAGTGTGAGACTGTCAAGCAAATCAACTTGGGGCAGTTTGCTGTCCGGCAGTTCATTGAACAAGGGCTTTTGGCGCTCTTTGACCACGCGCTCGCTGCGCGGCACTGACGTCACTGGCGCCTCAATGACCATGGGGGCAATGGGTACAGCAAAAACTGGCGCAGCCACACCTGCTGCTGCAAACAAAGGCTTCTCTTCAAAGTCATTTTCGAAGGGATGAAGCGCTGGCTCCGCGGGCGCATGCGCCTGGAGTTGTTCCCGTTCTCGCAAAGCTTGTTGGCCCATTGCCAGGTCCTCTGCCATTTCGCGCTTGACTTGGCGTGATTGCATGAGGCCATCAATTTTTCCACCCAGAGATTCACACACTTGACCCCAAGAAAATCCGAAAGTCCAACCCATGCCCAATGCCACACTCACAATTTCAATGAGTGAAGAACCGGTAAAACCCAACCACTTCAAAGAAAAGTGACCCACGGCGTAACCCAACGCACCACCGCTGGTGCCTGGCAAGATAGCATCCCATCGCGTTAAGCGAGCCCATTCAAGTGCGCTGCTTGAAGACATGAGAACAAACAGGCCCATGCAAAAAACCAAACGGGTTTTCCAATTGGCTTCTTTGTCACGGCCCAGTGCATTTCGAGAGGCATCGCCGCTGCGCAACCAATCGGCCCAGGCAATGAGCCAAAAACGTCCCACGATAGCCACCAGCCACCAAGTGGAATAACCGAAACAGAAATACAAGGCGTCAGCCAACCAAGCGCCCAAGACTCCCATCCAATTTGAGACGGGACCTCCCAAACCAGAACCCGACCAAGCCGGATCTTTTGGACTGAAACTGAACAGCGCCAAAACCAAAAGAAGTAAAACAGCTGCGCCTAAAAATAAAATGATTTCTTGCGTAAATCGCAGCATCCCCGCGTTCGCTGGCAACTCGCCACGCGAGCCAGATTCTGGGTCGCCAGATGCGTTGGTTAAGGTGCGAAGTGAATAGGTCATGGTCTAACCCTTAAGCTTACCCGATAGACTTCCCCAAACAGGTGTTTCCCAAGCTTCTTACAATGGGGGTTTAGTGTTTACCCGAATTCCGCAAGATTGCCCAAAAATGTCCAACACCCTTCCCACCCAACACGCCCAAGTTTTGATTTTGGGCTCAGGCCCCGCCGGCTATACGGCAGCCGTTTATGCGGCCCGAGCCAACCTGAAGCCTCTGCTCATTACCGGCATTGCCCAAGGCGGCCAATTGATGACCACCACGGAGGTGGACAACTGGCCCGCAGATGTGCATGGCGTGCAAGGTCCCGACCTCATGCAACGATTTTTGGAGCATGCAGAGCGATTCAACACGCAAATCGTTTTCGACCACATCAACAAGGTTGATTTCAGCAAGCGCCCTTTTACATTAACGGGTGACAGCGGTGTTTACACCTGCGATGCCTTGATCATTGCAACCGGCGCCTCTGCCAAATACCTCGGTATTGACTCAGAAACCGCCTTCATGGGACGCGGCGTGTCAGGCTGCGCCACCTGCGATGGTTTCTTTTACAAAGAGCAAGTTTGCTGCGTGGTGGGTGGCGGCAATACGGCTGTGGAAGAAGCCTTGTACTTGTCCAATATTGCCAGCAAGGTTTACCTCATTCACCGCCGTGACAAATTCAAAGCCGAGCCCATCTTGGTCGACAAACTGATGGACAAAGTGGCAGCAGGCAAAATTGTTTTGCAAACCTTCCAAACCTTGGAAGAGGTTTTGGGCGACAACACAGGCGTCACAGGTGTGCGCCTGAAGTCAACCAAGAACGGATCGTTGCAAGACTTGGAACTCAAGGGCTGCTTCATTGCCATTGGCCATTCGCCCAATACTGACATTTTTCAAGACCAACTGCGCATGGAAAACGGCTACATCGTGACCCAAAGCGGGCTGAAAGGTTTTGCCACCATGACCAGCGTGCCAGGCGTATTTGCCGCTGGCGATGTACAGGATCACGTCTACCGTCAGGCCATTACAAGCGCCGGCACCGGCTGCATGGCGGCTCTGGATGCCCAACGCTTTTTGGAGCAAGAAGGGGGCTAAAACCCCTTTTCTTGGGTTGGTTTTGCACGACCCCGCGGAAGATTGACTGCGGCCAGTCGATTTTTAGCTCTTGGCTCTTGGCTCCGTCCCAAAAAGCTAGCTATAATCCAAGGCTTTGCTGAGCATTCCCCATGGGAAGCTCAGCAAAATGGGTTACCGCCACCCTTCTGGCGAGGTGAGGCTGGAGCGCCTTTAGTTTTGCAAGCAAAGTCCACACAGGTTGCATGAATGCAACCCTGCGGCGGCAAAGGCAAAGCTGATCAGGCACCAGCTGTTTATAAAAGTATCGGAGTGTCCACATGGCACGCGTCTGCGACGTAACGGGCAAAGGTCCCATGGTCGGAAACAATGTTTCCCACGCCAACAACAAAACCAAGCGCCGGTTCCTGCCGAACCTGCAATA
>CANJOS010000131.1 GCA_947476015.1 Comamonadaceae bacterium
ACCTTTGGTGGTTAGGCGCATGGCTGTTTCCTAGGATGTTGACTAATTTGCTCGACTATAGCAGAACTTGACCAGATTAGTAGGGATACGAATTGAAGGTCTTTATGCCTTGAGCACCACCACGTTGTCTGTACCCGGCGCCCCAAAGGCCTGGGCCTTGAGCATTTGAAGCTGGTCCCGAACCTGAGCGGCCTTCTCGAAATCGAGGTTTTTGGCATGCTCCATCATCTGCTTTTCAAGCTGTTTGATGGCCTTGGACACATCCTTCTCACTCATGTCCTCGACCTTGGCTCGCTGCACGGCTTCTTTTTCCAAGCGATCGGCTTCCTTACCAGCCTTCTCGCTGTAAACCCCATCGATCAGGTCGCGCACTTCTTTCACAATGCTCCGCGGTGTGATGCCCATGGCCAAGTTGTGGGCCACTTGCTTGGTGCGACGGCGCTCTGTTTCGCCAATGGCTTTTTTCATGGACTCGGTCATGCGGTCGGCATACAAAATGGCACGGCCATGAAGGTTGCGCGCGGCACGGCCGATGGTTTGAATGAGGCTTCGCTCGGAGCGCAGGAAACCTTCTTTGTCGGCGTCCAAAATAGCCACCAAAGACACCTCAGGAATGTCCAAGCCTTCGCGCAACAAGTTGATGCCCACCAGCACATCAAACGCACCTAATCGCAAATCTCGCAAAATTTCAACGCGCTCCACAGTGTCAATATCAGAGTGCAAATAGCGAACTTTCACACCGTTGTCAGACAAGTAGTCGGTGAGTTGCTCGGCCATGCGTTTTGTCAGCGTGGTGATGAGCACGCGCTCGTGTTTTTCTGCCCGAATTCGAATTTCTTGCAGCACATCGTCCACTTGGTGAATGGCGGGCCTGACTTCCACTTCAGGGTCGACCAAACCAGTGGGCCTCACCACCTGCTCCACCACTTTGCCAGCGTGCGTTTTTTCGTAATCGGCGGGTGTGGCGGATACAAAAATGCACTGGCGCATTTTGGTTTCAAACTCTTCAAATTTAAGCGGCCGGTTGTCTAATGCACTGGGCAATCGAAAGCCGTATTCAACCAGCGTGGTTTTGCGCGCGCGGTCGCCGTTGTACATGGCATTGAGTTGGCCAATCATTTGATGACTCTCATCCAAGAACATCAAAGAATCTTGGGGCATGTAGTCGGTTAAGGTACTGGGCGCAGCTCCTGGAGAAGCACCGGACAAATGACGTGTGTAGTTTTCAATGCCTTTGCAATGCCCTACTTCGCTGAGCATTTCTAAATCGAATCGAGTCCGCTGTTCAAGGCGCTGAGCTTCTACCAACTTACCCATGCCCACCAACTCTTTAAGCCGCTCAGCCAACTCTACTTTGATGGTTTCCACAGCCGCCAAAACTTTGTCACGCGGTGTAACGTAATGGCTTGATGGATAGACCGTGAAGCGCGGTATTTTTTGACGAATGCGACCTGTCAAGGGATCGAACAATTGCAGGCTTTCAACTTCCTCATCAAACAACTCAATCCGCACCGCCAGTTCAGAATGCTCTGCTGGAAACACATCAATGGTGTCGCCGCGAACGCGAAACTTGCCGCGGCTGAAGTCTTGGTCGTTGCGTTGGTACTGCATGCGAATGAGTTGCGAGATCACATCGCGTTGCCCCAATTTGTCGCCCGTGCGCAAAGTCATGATCATGCGGTGGTAACTCTCGGGCTCGCCGATACCGTAAATGGCCGAGACCGTGGCCACAATGACCACATCGCGGCGTTCCATCAAGCTCTTGGTGCATGACAAACGCATTTGCTCAATGTGTTCATTGATGGCTGAATCTTTTTCAATGAACAAGTCGCGCTGCGGCACATAGGCTTCAGGCTGGTAGTAGTCGTAATAACTGACAAAATACTCCACCGCGTTTTTAGGAAAGAACTCTCTAAATTCTGAGTACAACTGCGCGGCCAATGTTTTGTTGGGCGCAAACACAATAGCCGGCTTGCCCATTTGGGCAATCACGTTGGCCATGGTGAAGGTCTTGCCCGAGCCCGTGACCCCCAGCAAGGTTTGAAACACTTCGCCGTCGTTCAAACCCTCCACCAATCCAACTATGGCGGTGGGTTGGTCGCCCGCAGGCGGATAGGGTTGGTAAAGCTCAAAGGGCGAACCTTCGTAATGCACAAATTGGCCCTCGGGGGCAACAAAAGGAACCGACTCAATGACGGCATCAGAGGTGATTGGGGAAACGGCCATGGATCTTCTTGAGATGTCTCGGTGTAGGGCAAAAATGGGGGAAAGAGCCGTTAAAATTAGGGGCAACCCTAAAGCCTAACCTAGGTTTTGGGTTTCTGCCAGTCAGAAACTGCTTTTCACAACCTCCCACAAGGACTTTTTTCATGTCTCTGTTTACCGCCGTCGAAATGGCCCCCCGCGACCCTATCTTGGGTTTGAACGAACAATTTGCCGCCGACACCAATCCCAACAAAGTGAACTTGGGTGTGGGCGTTTATTTCGACGACAACGGCAAACTCCCCCTTCTTGAATGTGTTCAATCTGCTGAAAAAGCCATGATGGACAAGCCCACAGCGCGAGGTTATTTGCCCATTGACGGGATTGCTGCCTACGACGCGGCCGTCAAGAGCCTGGTATTTGGAGCCAACAGCGAACCCGTCGCCTCTGGCCGCGTGGCCACGGTTCAAGGCATTGGCGGCACAGGCGGTCTTAAAATTGGGGCCGACTTCCTGAAAAAAATAAGCCCCAACGCCAAGGTCATGATTTCTGACCCTAGTTGGGAAAATCACCGTGCACTTTTTACCAGCGCAGGCTTTCAAGTTGACAGCTATGCCTACTACGACGCTGAAAACCGCGGCGTGAACTTTGAAGGCATGCTGGCCAGCTTGAACGCTGCAGCAGCCGGCACCATTGTGGTGTTGCACGCCTGTTGCCACAACCCAACGGGCTACGACATTACAGCCGCTCAATGGGAGCAAGTCATTGCAGTGGTCAAGGCCAAAAGCCTAACGCCTTTCCTCGATATGGCCTACCAAGGCTTTGGGCACGGCATTACAGAAGACGGCGCTGTGATTGGCAAATTTGTTGCCAGTGGCCTCGACTTCTTTGTGTCCACTTCTTTCTCTAAGAGCTTTAGCTTGTACGGCGAACGTGTAGGCGCTTTGTCTGTGGTTTGCGCCACCAAAGAAGAATGCAGCCGCGTTCTGAGCCAACTCAAAATCGTGATTCGGACCAATTACTCCAATCCTCCCATCCATGGTGGCGCCGTGGTGGCCGCCGTCTTGGCCAACCCTGAGTGGCGCGCCACATGGGAAAAAGAGTTGGGCGAAATGCGGGTTCGCATCAAGGCCATGCGCCAAAAGCTGGTCGATGGCCTGAAAGCCGCAGGTGTCAAGCAAGACATGGGCTTCATCACCACCCAGATAGGCATGTTCAGCTATTCTGGCCTGAACAAAGACCAAATGGTTCGCCTTCGCTCTGAATTTGGTGTTTATGGCACCGACACAGGCCGCATGTGCGTGGCCGCTTTGAACAGCAAAAACATTGATTACGTTTGCCAAGCCATTGCAAAGGTCATGTGATTTGATGCTTTTCACATCGTGGTCCATCGAAGACTGTTCAATTAAATGACCTAAATTTAGGTGCGCTACTCCACTTTCCATGCATCACAACTGATATATTGCTGCAGTGCAACAAATTAAGGGGCTCTGACCATGCTTTACCAAATCTACGAAACGCAACGCTCCATCATGGAGCCTTTTGCAGACTTGGCACATGCCGCCGCCAAGATGTACAGCAACCCCCTCAATCCCATTGGCAATTCGCCTATTGCTCAGCGAGTGTCGGCGGGCTACGAACTCATGCACCGCTTGGGCAAAGACTACATCAAGCCAGAATTTGGAATTCGCACGGTTAAAGTGGGTCAAGTCGATGTAGCCATTCATGAGCGCATTGAAATTGACAAAGCCTTTTGCGAGTTACGACGCTTCAAACGTTTCACGGACGATGCGACAACACTCAATGCCCTCAAGGGTCAGCCTGCGGTTCTCATCGTGGCACCTTTGTCGGGTCACTACGCTACCCTGCTTCGCGACACCGTGAAAACCATGTTGAAAGACCACAAGGTCTACATCACCGATTGGAAGAATGCGCGACTTGTGCCTTTGGCCGATGGCGAGTTTCACCTCGATGACTATGTGAACTATGTTCAGGAGTTCATTCGCCATTTACAAGGCACTTACGGCAATTGCCATGTGATCAGCGTGTGTCAGCCAACAGTGCCCGTGTTAGCTGCCGTGTCACTGATGGCATCGCGTGGTGAAAAAACACCCTTGACCATGACCATGATGGGGGGGCCCATCGATGCGCGCAAGGCGCCCACTGCGGTGAACAACTTGGCTGTGAACAAGAGCTTCGAGTGGTTTGAAAACAATGTGATTTACAAGGTACCTGGCAATTTTCCAGGTGCCGGTCGTCGCGTGTATCCAGGATTTTTGCAGCACACCGGCTTTGTGGCCATGAACCCTGATCGTCATGCGTCAAGTCATTACGATTACTTCAAAGACCTTATCAAAGGCGATGACGCCAGCACTGAAGCACACCGCAAGTTTTATGACGAGTACAACGCTGTGCTCGATATGGACGCCGACTATTACTTAGAAACCATCAAAACAGTTTTCCAAGATTACAGCTTGGTGCATGGCACTTGGAATGTGAAAAACCTCCAAGGCAAGAACGAATTGGTGCGCCCACAAGACATCAGCGCCACCGCACTGCTTACAGTTGAAGGCGAGTTGGACGATATTTCTGGTTCAGGTCAGACTGCAGCTGCGCATGGTTTGTGCAGCAGCATCAAACCCGCACATCGCCAGCATTTGGAAGTGCCTGGCGCAGGTCACTACGGTATTTTCAGTGGCCGTCGCTGGCGCGAGGTGGTGTATCCCGCTGTCGTTAAATTCATTTTGGCGCACCACGACTTGGGTACAAAGAGAAAAACGAATGCTAAATCAGCAGTCAAGCCAACAACAAAACGCGCCGTCAAAGTGGTTGCCAAAAAAGTTTCTTCTCGTCAAAAGTGAACTCGCTGGCTGAACGCATCAACGATGCGCTGCCTCAAACGCAGTGCACCCGTTGCGGCTTTCCCGATTGCAAGGCCTATGCGCAGGCCATTGCACAAGACAACGCCCCAATCAATCAATGCCCTCCGGGGGGCCTTGAGGGCGTTGCCGTTTTGTCCAAGATCACCGGGCGCCCTGCGCTGCCCCTGAATCCTGAAAATGGCAGAGAAGGTCCCATGAACGTGGCCGTGATTGACGAAGCATGGTGCATCGGTTGCACGCTGTGCATCAAGGTCTGCCCCACCGATGCCATCTTGGGTAGCAACAAAGTCATGCACACCGTGATTGAAGCTGTCTGCACAGGCTGCGATTTGTGTTTGCCTGTTTGCCCAGTCGATTGCATTGAGATGGTTCCTGTCTCAAACGAACATACGGGTTGGTCTGCTTGGTCTCCAGAGTTGGCGCAACAAGCTCGCCAGCGCTATGAAGCCCGGCAATTAAGGCTGATAGAAGAAGACAAGCAGCATGCAAGCAGACAACAAACCAAAGCTGAAATGAAACTGGCTGATCTGTCGACTCACACACGCATCGATAGTGACCCCCTGACAGGTCAAGCCATGAGCTCTGAGAATGCAGACAAAGAAATGGCACGAAAACGGGCCATCATTGAAGCGGCCTTGGCCAAAGCCAAGGCGCGACAGAAGTCTTGAATTTTTTTAGGCGTATTGCGCCGCCAAAGCGCCAAACGCTTTAACAACTTCTTCAGGCGCTTGCACCAGTTCAATCAAAACGCCCTCGCCACCAATGGGCAATTCCTCGCTGGCTTTGGGATGAATAAAGCAGATGTCAAAACCTGCTGCGCCCTTGCGAATACCGCCCGGCGCAAAACGAACACCTTGTTGTGAAAGCCATTCAACAGCAACATCAAGATTGTCGATCCACAAACCCACATGGTTTAAAGGCGTGGTGTGAACCGCAGGTTTCTTTTCTAGGTCCATAGGTTGCATCAAATCCACTTCCACTTTGAACGGACCCACGCCCATGGCGCAAATGTCTTCGTCAACATTCTCGCGGTCACTTTTGTAAGTGCCTGTAATCTCTAGGCCAAACATGTCGACCCAAAGTTTTTGGAGTTTGACTTTGTCAGTGCCACCAATGGCAATTTGTTGAATTCCGAGAACTTTAAAAGGACGATTTAATTGACTCATGCTTCAAACTCCACAATGACCTGATCCACAGTCAGCGACTCACCTTGTGAGGCCATGACATTTTTCACCACGCCATCGTGCGCAGCAAACAAAATATTTTCCATCTTCATGGCTTCAATCACAGCCACACGCTCACCTGCTTGAACTTTTTGCCCGGGGCTTACTGCAACATTGACCAGCAAACCTGGCATTGGCGACAACACAAAGCGACTCATGTCGGGCGGTGTTTTGTAGGGCATCATTTGATGCAACTCAGCCATGCGAGGTGAAACCACCAGTGCCTCAATGCGGGTACCGTTGTGCTGAATTTGAAGAGCAAGAGGATTCTTGAGCGTGCCGCGGTCAACTTGCGCAATGAAGGGTTTGCCGTTCACAATGCCATTGATGCGAATATCGTTGAGGCGTGAATGGCTCTCAATGATGTAGTGATTTTCACCTACCTTGATGATGGCTTTCCCGCTCTGTCCGCGAAACTCGTCCACATGAACAGGGATGTATCGGTTGTTGCCCTTGGCACCCAGCACAATCACGTTGTAGTCATGGCCAATTTGCACATCGTAACCAGGCAGTTGACCGCTCAGGTTGGCAGCACGTTCGCGTGATTTACGCCGGACAAACGCCGCCAAGGCGACCAAGAAATCGGGGTCATGGTGCGGTACGTCTTCAGCGTGAAAACCATGCGCATAGTTTTCTGCAATGAAGCCCGTGTTGAAGTCACCAGACACAAACTTAGGATGGGCTAACAAAGCCGCTTGAAACGGAATGTTGGAGCTGATGCCGCGAATCACAAACCCATTGAGTGCTTCACGCATTTTGGCAATGGCATCGTTTCTATCGGTGCCGTGCACAATGAGCTTTGCAATCATGGAGTCGTAGAACATGGGAATTTCACCGCCATCTTGTACGCCCGTGTCTACACGCACACCCAACAGGTCTTGCGTGTTGGACTGGAACATGGTTTGCACAGGCGTTTGGAAGCGCACCAAA
>CANJOS010000132.1 GCA_947476015.1 Comamonadaceae bacterium
ATTTCTTTAAAAAACCGACCTTCATTCGGATAGACATGTTCGTCCATGAAGGCCAGCAAGCGCGCTTGCATGGTTTTAATTTTGTCTGAATATTCGAATTGCATTGATTTTCTCCTGTTGATTCCTGATCAAGCCACTTGGCTGGCAAAGTGCCATGCCAGTTCAGCCATGGGCCGCGCACCCGCACCCGACGATTTAGCTTGCTCGCTTGAGGCTGTGCCGTCTTCTACTCGTTTGGCAATGCCTTGCAAAATTGCGGCAATCCGAAAGAGGTTGTAGGCCATGTAAAAATTCCAATCGACCGCCAATTTTTCGGGGGTTGTGAAGCCAGTTCGTTCGCAGTAGCGTTTGATGTACTCGGACTCCTCTGGAATGCCGAGCGCTTGGTGGTCTAAACCGCCGATGCCCCTGAATGAGCCTGGCTTGATGTGCCAAGCCATACAGTGGTAACTGAAGTCGGCCAGCGGGTGGCCTAGCGTTGAAAGTTCCCAATCTAAGATGGCAAGGACTTTGGGCTCGCTTGGGTGAAACATCAGGTTGTCGAGTCTGTAATCACCATGCACGATGCTGATCAGTGATTCGTCTTTGGCACTGCTGGGGATGTTGCCGGGGAGCCAAGCCATGAGGCGGTCCATTTCAGGGATGGCTTGTGTGGCAGACGCTGCGTATTGTTTGCTCCATCGGCCTATTTGACGCTCGATGTAGTTGCCTGGTTTACCAAAGCTGGCCAAACCTTGTTCGGCAAATTTAACGCTGTGCAAGGCCGCGATCACGCGGTTCATTTCATCGTAAATGTCACCACGCTGCGAAGGGGTCATGTTGGGCAAGGACTGGTCCCACAAGACCCGTCCTGCGACAAACTCCATGATGTAGAAAGCACGACCCATGATGGCTTCGTCTTCACACAGCACATGCATTTTGGCAACGGGTACGTGCGTTCCTGCCAATCCCTTCATGACTTTAAATTCTCGCTCAATGGCATGCGCCGATGGCAGTAGTTTGGCCACGGGCCCAGGCTTTGCTCGCATGACATAGGCGCAGCCTGGCGTGATCAGTTTGTAGGTGGGGTTGGATTGCCCCCCTTTGAATATTTCAACTGAGAGGGGCCCCTCAAAACCGGTCATGTTGGCGTACAGCCATCGTTCTAGCGCAGACACATCAAACGCATGGTTGCCTGTGACGGGACGCGTGCCCACAAAGTGATCAAATTGGCTCATGAGGCATTACTGTTGTAAACAAGGGTGGTTGCATTCAGTTGTCTGAATCTACAATTTTCACAAGTGCTTCCCTGTCGAGCACGGTCAAGCCACCGGGTTCGATGAGGATGACCTGCTCGCGCTCCATTTGCTTGAGTTCTTGGTTCACGCGTTGCCTTGAAGCACCCAGCAATTGCGCCAATTCCTCTTGCGCCAAATGCAAGCTGATCCGAATGGCTCGCGCGTCCGACAAACTTGGGACGCCATAACTGCGCACCAGGTGATTCAATTGTTTGGCCAACCGCGCACGCAAGGGCAAGGTGTTCAGATCTTCTACCAAGCCATAGAGTTGGCGGATGCGACGTGCATGCAAGCGGAGCATCGCATCGTACAACTCGACGTGCGAATCTAAGATTTTTTTGAAGTCGGACTTGGCAACGTTGAGCGTGGTGGTCTCGCCATGTGCGTAGGCATCGTGCGTGCGCCGATCGCCGTCGAAGATGGAGACATCGCCGAACCAAATGCCGGGTTCCACATATGTCAGTGTGATCAATTTGCCTGAGACTGAGGTTGAACTCACGCGAACGGCACCTTTGGCGCAAGCCAGCCATTGCTCGGGCGGTTCGCCGCGGGCTGCAATGAGTTCGCCGTCTTTGTGACGTTTGACGTAGGCGCATCGAAGGATGTCGTGTTTGAGGGAAGGTGACAAGGTTGAGAACCAACGACCCGCGTTGATGGCTTCTCTTTCCTCTATCGTAAGAATAGGTTCGTCCATGGGCTGTCTTTTGAGTGACTGAGAGGGCAGAAATTGTCGCGTGAGGGACCCGATCTCAATCGTATTTGGGAGTTTCTTTGTTTAAAAATGCCGAAATGCCAATGCCCGCATTGACATGGTGAAGGTTTTTCACGAAATGATCACGCTCTAAGCTGAGTTGGTGGTTCAGTGATGATGCATCAGCCTCATTCATCAGCTCTTTGATGCAGCTCAGCGCATTGTGCGCGCGTTGGTTTAACTGGCTGGCCATGTTCAAGGCGGTTCCAAGCGATTGTCCCGCTTCGCATACGCGATTGACGACACCCAAGGCATGCAAGCGCTCGGCACTGATGCGCTCACCCAACATCAGCAACTCGGTGGCCAGTTGGCGCGGCATGCTGCGAGACAGGCTCCATGTGCTACCCCCATCTGGTGAGAGCGCGATGTTGCTATAAGCCATGACAAAAACGCTGTTGCGTGCGGCCACAATCATGTCGCAGGCCAATGCCAGTGAAAATCCTGCGCCAGCGGCAGGGCCTTCAACGGCAGCAATGATGGGCTTTGGAAAGCTTCGAATAGCTTCTACCCAATTGTGCAAGCTCTCAATGCTTTGGGCTTGAATTTCTGGTGCCTGTTGTCGGTTGTCGTTCAGACGCTGAAGGTTGCCTCCGGCGCTGAAAATACCGCCTTCACCCGTGATGACCACACTTTTGACATCAGGGCTTGTCTCTGCAACGCTGAGCGCTTCGACACCCGCGGCATACATTTCAGGTCCTAAAGCATTGCGATGCTCAGGGTTGCTCAAGGTCAAAATGAGCGTGGCACCTTCGCTGGTACTGAGTAACTGAGCTGGCATGTTTTCAATCCTCTGTGTGAAGCAAAGACAAGCCAATCGCGCCACGTCGGCGAAGCCATGGACTGGGGCGATAGCGTGGATCGCCGTAGACAGTTTGCAGGTTGAAGAGCACCTCGAGGATATTGGCAGGACCTAATTTGTCGCCCAATGCCAAAGGGCCCAAGGGGTATCCCAGACCCAATGTCACGGCAAGGTCGAGGTCTTTGGGTGTGCAAACCCTTTGCTGGCACATGTCTGCCGCGATATTGACGATGTGGGCCACAACGCGTTGTGTCACAAAGCCACCACTGTCGCGCACCACACTCACGGCTTTGCCATCTTTGGCAAACAAGGCGTGCGCTGCATCTCGCATGTCGATGCGTGTGGCTGGATTGGTAGCCAACACACGGCGTTGGGTGGCGGCATCTTCAAACAGCATGTCGATGCCCACTGTGCGTGCGGGGTCGAGTCTTTCGACCACTGCGACGGTGGTCACATCAAATCCCAAGGGTGCAACCAAGGTCAGGGCCTGGGGTGAGGGCGATGCACCCGTTTCAAGTGTGGCGCCAAGATCTTTGAGGAGTTTGAGAAGTTCAATTCGGCGTGTTGCACGAGGTGAAACCCAAACAGGCGGAAATTCTTTCACGTTGGGCACGGCATGATCTGGTGGTAAAACAGCTTTGCCATCTGCATAGCTGTAAAAACCTTCGCCTACTTTTTTGCCAAGCACACCACCCGCCAAGCGTTGTGAGGTCATGACGCTAGGGCGATAACGGGGCTCTTGGAAATACTGGTTGTAAATGGATTCCATCACGGGATGCGAGACATCCAGTGCGGTTAAGTCAAAGAGTTCGAAGGGGCCAAGTTTGAAACCCACTTGGTCTTTCAGGATGCGGTCAGTGGTGGCGAAATCGGTCACGCCTTCAGACACCAATCGCAGCGCTTCAGTGCCATAACCCCGTCCTGCATGATTGACAATGAAGCCAGGCGTATCACCCGCTTGAACAGGGGCATGGCCCATTTGGGTGGCATAGTGGGTCAGACGCTCGCAAACTTCTCGACTGGTTTTTAAGCCCGCAATCACTTCCACCACTTTCATCAAGGGCACGGGATTGAAAAAATGATACCCAGCGAATTGAGCAGGGCGCTTGAGCGCTGCAGCAATGGCTGTGACCGACAAAGAAGATGTGTTGGTGACCAGAACAGTGGTTTCAGGCAACAAGTTTTCAAGTTCAATAAATAAATTTTTCTTGGTGTCTAAACGCTCCACAATGGCTTCAATCACCAGTTCACAAGATCTCAAATCTTGCAGCGTTGTGGCCATGTGAATGCGCGATTTGTAAGCCGTGAGCGTGTCTGCATCAAAGCGACCTTTGCTCATTAGCGTTTCCCAAACTTGAAAAACAGCATCCCTGGCTAATTGAGCAGCTTCGGTTTGGGTGTCAAAAAACCAAACTTGACTGCCAGATTGCGCTGCAATTTGTGCAATACCGCGGCCCATGGCACCCGCACCAATGATGGCGACTTGATTGAAGGCTAGAGTCATGTTGTGAGAAGGGGAAAATAGATCAACCGAAGTCGGCGGGTGTTTGAAAATTCAGCGCCGGACTTGCAACGCTCCTGGATTGACAATGTTAGTGGGTGTGCCCTTGATGAAATTGATGACATTGTCGAAGGCTGAACCAAAGTAGAGTTCATAACTGTCTTTCTCGACATAGCCAATGTGTGGTGTGCAAATGCAATTTTCCAAGCGCAGCAATGCATGACCTTGCAAGATGGGTTCGTGCTCAAAAACGTCGATGGCTGCAAGACCAGGTCGTCCGCGGTTGAGCGCACTGATGAGGGCGTCTGGTTCGATCAACTCAGCGCGTGATGTGTTGACGATCATGGCGCTGGTTTTCATGCGAGACAAATCTTCCAATGTGACGATGCCTCTTGTTGATTCGTTCAATCTCAGGTGCAATGAGAGCACATCGCTTTGCTCAAACAATGCCTCTCGGGTGGTAGCAGGAATGAAGCCATCTGCAGCTGCTTTTTCGCGCGAAGCTTCACTGCCCCAAACCACCACTTGCATGCCAAAGGCCTTGCCGTAGCCAGCCACCAGTTGGCCAATTTTCCCGTAGCCCCAAATACCCAATGTGCGGCCTCGCAAGACTGTGCCCATTCCAAAATTGGTCGGCATGGACGCCGATTTCAAACCCGATTGTTGCCAAGCACCGTGCTTCAAATTGCCAATGTATTGAGGCAATCGACGGGCTGCTGCCATCACCAAGGCCCAAGTGAGTTCGGCAGGTGCAAAGGGAGAGCCTGTTCCTTGTGCAACGGCAATGCCGCGTTCGGAGCAGGCTTCTAAGTCGATGTGTGAGCCTGCATGGCCAGTTTGCGAGATAAGTTTTAAGCGCGGCAGTTTCTCAAGCAATTGCCGATTGAGGTGAGTGCGTTCTCGGATGAGGACCAGAATGTCTGCATCTTTGAGGCGAACAGACAATTGGCCAAGGCCTTTGACCGTGTTGGTATAGACCTTGGCACTGTAGTCATCTAGTTTGGACGCGGAGTCAAGTTTTCGGACGACATCTTGGTAGTCGTCAAGGATCACAATGTTCATGGACAGTATTGTGCCTTGACCTGAGCCCCCCACAGGGGGGGATACCTAAATTTTGACGGTTTAAAAACCATCTGCCTTCACAAATTAATGAGGCAGCGAAGCTTTGTTTTGGTTTTCAAGCGCTACCAATCGGTCTAGTTCGGCGCAGACATCGGCCATTCTTCCGGAGATGACCATTCGCCCTGCGCAATGAGGTGCTTCATGGTGTTCGGAGACTCGAAGGACGCGAAGTGCTCTGTGGGACTTTTGCGTGCTGAGTGAGGGCCCGGTTGCGGAGTGAACTTGCGTGAGAGGGCAAGGTGAAGATTCAAGGTGTGCAGCGGCGTTCATAAATTTGTGAATACCGTTGTAAATACCAGAGAGAGCGACGAGAGCGATTCCCATGTGAAACCTTTCGATTTTGAGGTTGAACATAGGCAGGATTGCAAAGAGAGACTGTGTTTCACAGGGCCTGTGTGCATAGCACCGGCGCCCGCCACCTGCGAAACAGTCTGATGAAATGGGGCTTACATGAGCAAGGTGTTGCGAATGAGTCCAACCGCCAAACCTTCAATGTCAAAGGGCTCACCAGGATTGACCAAAATGATGGGATAGTCGGGGTTTTCGGGGTGCAATTCAATTCGATCTTGTTGGCGGCGCAAACGTTTGACGGTCACTTCGTCGCCCAATCTGGCAACCACAATTTGGCCGTTTCTGACGTCCTTGGTGGCTTTAACGGCCAATAAATCGCCATCCATGATGCCGGCATCCCGCATGGACATGCCTCGGACTTTGAGCAAGTAGTCGGGTTGCTCCTGAAACAGGTGGCTTTCAACGTGGTAGGTGCGATCGACGTGTTCTTGGGCCAAAATGGGAGAGCCCGCCGCAACACGTCCGATGAGAGGCAAGGCCAATTGAGCAAAACCAGGCAATGGCAAGCTGAACAAATCGCTGGAATTTCGCAGGGCATTGCGCGAAGCCCCTCTGAGGCGAATGCCTCGGGAAGTGCCGCTGACCAGATCGATGGCGCCTTTTCGAGCCAATGCTTGCAGATGTTCTTCCGCTGCGTTGGCTGACTTAAAGCCTAAGACCTGTGCAATTTCTGCGCGTGTTGGTGGAGCGCCTGTTTCGGCAATGGTTTTTTGGATGAGTTCCAAAATTTGTTGCTGTCGCGCTGTGAGCTTGGGTTGATCGAGCATGTTGCAGTCCTTCAAGGTGGCTGAGTGAACAGATAACTGTTTTCTTATCCAGTTACTGTATTTTTAACCAGTCTTTTTATAAATGCAAGCAAAAAATCAAAAAATTGTTGTTTTAGGCACAGGCGGCACGATTGCAGGAAAGTCATCTTCCTCTGATGAGGGTTTGTCTTACAGGGCTGCTCAATTAAGTATTGATGAACTTTTAAAGGTGATTGTTGGCACCAACCAAAGCCTGCCCCAATCCTTGGAAAACATTGAATTGATCGCAGAACAAGTCTCTCAGTTAGACAGCAAAGACATGGATTTCGTCACTTGGCGGCTCTTGGCGCAAAGATGCGAGCACTGGATGTCGCAAACTGACGTCAAGGCCGTGGTCGTGACACATGGCACAGACACCTTGGAGGAAACCGCCTATTTCCTGTCGCGGGTCATTGGCTTTCAAAAGCCCATCGTATTGACGTGTGCCATGCGTCCTGCCAATTTTCAACATGCAGATGGTCCTCAGAACTTGAGAGATGCCTTGAATGTCGCTGCAAAATTTCGGGGCCGTGGGGTATGGCTGGTGGCTGCTGGGGAAATACACCACAGCCA
>CANJOS010000133.1 GCA_947476015.1 Comamonadaceae bacterium
CGACATAGCCTGCATCGGTCGGTGCCATGTGACTGCCGATGGGCTTGGCCAGACCTTCAAAAACGCCGTCGATGAACGCTTTTTTGTCAATGGCGTGCGACAAAGCACGGCGCACACGCACATCGTCAAAGGGTTTCTTTTTGTTGTTGATGGTCATGATGCCCTTGCCAGCAGTGCTTCCCAACTCCACCACAAAGCGTTTGTCAGTTTGAAACTGCTTCAAGCTTTGAGGAGATTGGAATCGGGGCATGCCATCAATGTCGCCAGCCAACATGGCTGCCACTTGCGCCGAAGAGTCATTGATGAAGCGGAAGGTGACTTTCTTCATTTTGACGGCCGCGGCATCGCGGAATCCATCCCACTTGGTGAGGGTGATGGCACTGCCTTTGGCCCAGTTTTCTAATTTGAAGGGGCCAGTGCCGACAGGTTTGGTGGCAGCTGCGTCTGCTGAGTTGGGGTGCAAAATGACGGCGGTGTTTTCACCCATGCGGAATAAGAAATTACCGTCGGGGTTGGTGAGCACCAAGACCACAGTGTGAGCATCGGGTGTGGAAATGTGCGATATGTTGTTGAACACTGCACCTTTGGCTTTGTTGGTGCTTTTCTCGCCTTTGGCGCGGTCAAAGCTGAATTTCACTGCAGCGGAATCAAAGGCTGAACCATCTTGAAACTTGACACCTTTGCGAAGCTTGAAGGTGAAGGCTTTGCCGTCTGCATCCATGGTCCAGCTTTCGGCCAACAAAGGCGTGACAGAACCATCGACATTGATTTTGGTAAGACCTTCCAAAACGTTGTAATGCACCACTTCACCAATCGCCGCTGCGGGAGCTGTGGTGGGATCGAGGCTGGTGGGTTCTAAAATCATGCCAAGCACCACACTGTCTTTTCTGTTTTGGGCTTGCGCGCCAGGATTGACCAGCATGAGGCTGGCGGCGGCCACCACGGCCAAACCGAATTGGCCTAGACGGCGACGTGTGCTTGAAGTTGTGCTTGGAAATGTCATGAAAAAATCCTCATCAAAAATTCGTTGTCAAAAAATTCAGCGCTGACCAGGGACAGCTGCCAACAAGGCCTGAGTGTAGGGATGCTGTGCATTTTCAAAAATAGCGTCAGAGCTACCCGACTCCACCACTTGTCCCTGTTGTAGAACAATCACATCGTCGCACATCAGGTTCACAACTGCAAGATCGTGGCTGACAAACACATAGCTCAAACCATACCGGTCTTGCAAATCCATCATCAAATTGAGCACTTGAGCTTGAACCGAAACATCCAATGCGCTCACAGGCTCGTCCGCCACAATCAAGGAGGGCCTTGTGATCAGGGCGCGCGCAATGGCAATCCTCTGGCGTTGTCCTCCCGAAAACTCATGGGGGTATTTGTCTAAGTCTGAAGATCTAAGGCCCACTTCGGCGAGGGCCGAAGCGGCACGATCTTGAGTCTCCACCCGACCTAGGGTTTGCCCTGAAACCGCATGCGTCAAGCTGTGCAGGGGTTCACTCACAATGTGTAAAACTTTTTGACGTGGGTCCAAGGAGCCGTAGGGATCTTGAAACACCATTTGGAAATCACGGCGCATTTCCCGCATGGCTGCGGCGCTCAGCTCATGCAGTTTTTGTCCCTTGAAAATAACTTCGCCTTGACTGGGTTTTTCCAATGCCATGACCAAGCGAGCCAAAGTGGACTTGCCAGAGCCAGACTCACCCACGATGCCCAAGCTTTTGCCCGCTTTTAATTTGAAGCTCACGTCCTTCAGGGCTTGCAGATGAGTTGCCTTAACCAGGAAAGAAGATTTGGGCAGGGGGTATTGCTGACCCAAATGTCGAACCTCCAGCAAAGTTTTTTCGGTGTTCATGCGCTTGCCTCCAGCGTTTGCCATATCGGGCACCTGACCCAATGCGCGGTGAGCGGGTCGGTTACTGTAGGACGGACGGGTTCAAGGGCGGGCAATACCACGGCACAAGATGGAACCGCAATGGGGCATCGTTCGGCAAAGGCGCAACCCTGGGGCCAATTGAAAATTTCAGGGACATGGCCTGGAATGGTTTGGAGCCTCGTGCCCCTTTTTAAACCCAATCGGGGACGCGCAGCAAACAGGCCCCGAGTGTAAGGATGCGCACGCATTTCAAACAGATCTTGGGTGTTTGCGCTCTCAACCACAGTCCCGCCATACATCACCATCACACGCTCAACCTGCTCCCGCATCAAACCTAAATCGTGGCTGATCAGCAGCAGTCCCATACCGTCCTCCGATACCAGTTGACGAATGAGGGACAGGACTTCTTTTTGCACGGTCACATCGAGCGCCGTGGTGGGTTCGTCGGCAATCAAAATATCGGGCTGGCATGCCAAGGCCATCGAGATCATGACGCGCTGGCGCTGGCCGCCAGAAAGCTGGTGGGGGTAAGCATCTAAACGTTCTCTTGCACGGGGCAATTGCACGCGTTCTAAAAGCTCAAGCGCGCGCGCCTTGGCCGCAGTCACGCTCATACCTTGATGCAGTTGCAAGGGCTCGGCAATTTGTTTCCAAATAGGGTGCAGCGGATTGAGCGCAGTCATGGGCTCCTGGAAAATCATGGCCATGCGCGCTCCGCGCATTTGACACAACTGCGCATCGCTGAGAGTGGTCAACTCAGCCCCATTCAATTGAACAGAACCCAAGACTTGGGCGCGTTCTGGCAGCAAGCCCATGATGGCCAAGGCCGTGAGTGATTTGCCACACCCGCTCTCCCCAATCAAGCCCAGCGTCTCGCCCCGTTGCATTTCAAAATTCACACCCCGCAATGCATCCACTTGTCCCTGCGCAGTTTGAAGAGAGACACGCAAATCGCGAACTGACAGCAAGGGTGTGTTGTTCAAAGGCTGATCAGCATTGGGGTTGAAAGACGACATGGCCACTCGCTCAGCGCTTCCTTGACAAACGGGGATCAAGCAAATCACGAAGTCCATCTCCCATGAGGTTCAAGCCTAAAACAGCCAGGGCAATGGCCACACCGGGGTAAACCGCCAACATGGGTGCTTGAAACATTTGTGATTGGGCTTCATTCAGCATGCGGCCCCAACTGGGCTGTGGCGGTTGGGTGCCAAGGCCTAAGTAAGACAGTGCTGCTTCGGCCAAAATGGCAATGGCAAATTGCACGGTGGCTTGAACAATCAACACGCTGACAATATTGGGCAGCACATGCTCCCAGGTGATGGCCCATTGTGTTTTGCCTGCTGCACGCGCTGCCAGGGTGAAGTCGCGAGACCACACAGTGTTGGCTGCCGCTCGGGTGATGCGCGCAAATACAGGGATGTTGAAAATACCAATGGCGGTAATACTGACCACCAAGCCGGGGCCGTAAATGGCCGTGAGCAAAATGGCCGACAAGAGTGCGGGAAATGCAAAGGCGAAGTCAGCGGCACGCATCACCACTTCTTCAATCCACCCTCTTTGGGCCGAAGCTAACAAACCCAGTGGCACGCCCAAACCCAAGCCAATGCCTACCGCAATGAAGCCCACCAGCAAAGAGTTTTGGCTGCCCACCAGCAAGAGCGAGGCGATGTCGCGTCCCAAGCTGTCTGTGCCAAACCAGTGTTGCGCGCTGGCGATGGCCAGTTTGTTGGGGATGTCAATGTCACCCACGGGGTAGGGGGACCAAAACAAAGAAACAAAGGCACTCAACACCAACAGCATGACCATTGAAAAGCCTGCCACAAAGCTGGGATGCTTGAGTGCCCTTTGCATGTTGTGTGGGCTCATGGGGACGTCGCCCCCGTTTTCAAACGGGGGTCGATCATGGCGTAAAGCACATCGATGAGAAAGTTGATCAAAATCACCATGGCCGATAAAAGCATGACCACGTCTCGCACCACAATCAAATCGCGGTTGGCAATGGCTTGAAAAATAAGACGCCCGATGCCGGGCAGCACAAACACGTTTTCAATCACGATGGCGCTGGTGATCAGGTTGCCAAATTGCAAGCCCATCACGGTGACCACAGGAATCATGGCATTGCGCAGTACATGTTTCCAAAGAACCTGCTGCTTGGACAATCCTTTGGCACGTGCGGTGCGCACATAATCTTCTGACATGGCCTCAATCACGGCGGAGCGCGTGACGCGGGTAAGAATGGCAGTTTGCACGGCTGCCAAGGCCAGGGCCGGCAAAATGAGTGCGGAGACTGCGGGCCAAACGCCGCCACCATCTGCCACTGACCAGCCAGGAAAACCACCAGCACTGACCCACTGGAGATGCACCGCAAACAACAAAATCAAAAGAATGGCCAGCCAGAAATTGGGCAAAGCCAGACCCAATTGGCTGAGGGTCATGACCCCTGCATCGCCCGTGCTGTTTTGTTTAGAAGCTGCGTAAAGGCCTAAACACAAAGCCATGGCGACGGTGATGCTCATGGCCATCACTGCCAAAGGCAGGGTGACATGCATGCGCTCCATCATGAGGTCTGCCGTGGGGGTGTCGTAGGAAATGCTGATGCCCGATTGACCTTGAAGCAGGCCCCCCGTCCAACTCACATAGCGTGTGAGGGCGGGTTGGTTCAAACCTAGTTTTTCTTCCATGGCCGCCAAGGACTCTGCAGTGGCAGTTTCGCCCAAAATGACTTGGGCAGCATTGCCGGGCAGCCACTCAAGCACCCCAAACACCACCACCGACGTGACTGCCAACGTGATGAAAAAACTGAACAAGCGTTGCAGTAAAAATGAAGACAAGCGTTATCCTTGCGACTTCAGGGATTGCGACATTGATAAAAGGTTTTCAAATGACATCTCAGAACATTGTAAACACCCGATTGAGTCAAAGGGCTAACCCGCATCAGGGCTGCATTGCCGACATTGCGGGTTTGCACATTGGCCATTTCACAGCCAGCCAAAGGCTCACGGGTTGCTCTGTGGTTCTGGCACCTCAAGGTGCCGTAGGCGCAGTCGATGTCAGGGGCGCAGCACCGGGCACCCGAGAAACCGATTTGCTCGATCCGGCCAATTTGGTTGACAAGGTCCATGCTATCTTGCTGTCGGGTGGCAGTGCCTTTGGCTTGGATGCAGCCAGCGGCGTGATGCGATGGTTGGAAGAGCGCGACATGGGCCTTCAAACGGGTCATGGTTGCGTGCCCATCGTTCCAGCGGCTGTGTTGTTTGATTTGCCCGTGGTGCGTGAGGGTGACAATGCCAAAGTCAGACCCGATGCCGCAGCTGGTTATGCCGCTTGCGAAGATGCCCTGTATCAAAAACCATTGGCAGCCAGCCCCATGCGTTCCATGGTGTATCCGCTGTCTGGCAATGTTGGTGCTGGTGCTGGCGCCGTGGTGGGCAAATTGTTTGGTTTACAGCGTGCAATGAAGGGCGGCATTGGCCATTCGCTGGTCAAAGTGGGGCCTTGGCAAGTGGCGGCCATGGTGGCTTGTAATGCGGTGGGCGATGTGATTGACCCAGCCACAGGGCAGGTACTGGCAGGTGCACGTTCATCGGACGGCACACGTTTACTCAACACACAACAAGCCTTGTTGGCGGGGCAAAGTACTGCCATCCCCATCGCTGGCACCAACACGACCATTGGTGTGGTGGCCACCAATGCCACTTTGAACAAAGCGCAGGCCAAGCGTTTGGCCATGAGTGCCCATGACGGTTTGGCGAGAAGCATTCGCCCAGCACACACCACTTTGGATGGCGACACTTTGTTTGCCATGGCTACTTGCGCTGAGACATCTGCAGCTGATTTGATGCTGCTCACGGTGATGGCGGCAGAAGCCACTGCTCAAGCCACTGTGAACGCCATTTTGTTTGCCAATGGCGTTCACACTTTGAAGGGGTATTTGCCTTCTGTTTTTGAACTCAAGGGCTAAAGCATGGAGCAGTCATTGTTCATTCAACGGTGAAAGTAAGACCTGCATGTGACTGCAGACGAGCAATCAGCGCATGACCCATGGCAGAAGCGGGTGTCCAAAATCCACCCTTCGTGGCAGAAGCATCTTTCAACAAACAGATGGCTGCTTCGGCAATCATCTTAGAAGTGCTGCCGTAACCTGGATCGCGATCGCCTTTCACACCCACTTGCACCGACTGTCCTTGTTCGTTGGTGGCAATGAACAAGACATCGTAGCTGCCCGCTTCGCGCTCAGCTTTGGAAGGGCCTTCGCCAGGTTGGAGTTTGTCTTCGCTCATGCTTTTGTCTTTCGCAATGGCGTTGGCAATGGCTTCGCCTTTTTCACCCGTGCCAGTGACGATCATTTCATCGTACACAAAATCTGAACCCCACGCATGGTTCATTAAAAAGTTGGAGCGGTGCACATTGCGCGTGTTGATGGTGGCCATGATGAAAGGCGCAACCCACACACCCATCACCTCGTCCAGCATGGGCTTGTGGCCTGTGGGCTGAAGTGGACCTTCAAAACCAGGGGTAAGGGAGAAGGGGTTTTTGAGCAAATCAATGACGCCAGGCTGTGTGGCCGCTGCAGCCATGGTGGCTTTGAAACTGGCGGCCGTGCCGCCCGAGAAAGTGCCCTTCATTTTCCGAACCCGGCCACGAATCCGAGGTGCAGGTTTGCCAAATCGTTTTGTCATTTCGTCTTGTGCCATCAATACGCCCAAGTCAAAGGGGCTGGAGTCAAAGCCACAAGAGAAGACCAGACGTGCACCACTTTTTTCTGCAGTGGTTTGGTGCTGGTCAATCATTTGGCGCATCCATGCGGGCTCGCCACACAAGTCCACGTAGTCGACGCCTGATTCTGCGCAGGCTTTGACCAATTCGTTGCCATACAACTGGTAAGGGCCAACGGCTGAAATCACCAAACGTGTTTGGGCCATGAGTGATTTCAAAGAAGCCTCGTCGCTGCTTTCAATGACCACCAGAGGCGTTTCGGCAGGTGCGCCAATTTCGTCTCTAACTGCTTGCAGTTTGTCTAAGCTGCGACCACCCATGGCCCATTTGAGGCCAGTGTCGTTTCGGGTTAATAAATACTCAGCAATAAGGCGGCCTGTGAAGCCAGTGGCGCCGTGCACTACGATGTCAAATTCTTGGGTCATTCTTGTTCAATCGTTCCAAGGGTTGAGGACGTTC
>CANJOS010000134.1 GCA_947476015.1 Comamonadaceae bacterium
GTTTTTAGCGGCAGAACAACCCAACATGAGGCGCATGTTTGCCCTCACCACACGCGGCACTCGGTATGTGCAAGAAACGTCTTTTCAAAAAGGTGACTGGCTGGTGTTTGGCGCAGAAACACGTGGCCTTGCGCCTGAGTTGCGTGAAAGCTTCGATCCCGTCAATTGCTTGAAGTTGCCCATGCTCGAAGGTCAACGGAGCTTGAACCTGTCCAACAGTGTGGCGGTGACGGTTTATGAAGCCTGGCGACAAAATGCTTTTGCCAGGCCAGATCAGTTTTGAATTGAGATCTGGCTTCGCTCGCACCGCACAGGCTAAACGTAATAGCGTGCCAACGATTCTGCGATACAAGCAGGCTTGTCGGAGCCCTCGCGCTCGATGCTCATTTCCCAAGTGAACTGCATGCCGTTGCCATCAATTGGCACTGCGTTCATCAGCTTCATGTGGCCACGCAATTTACTGCCGACAGGCACTGGTGATGTGAATCGAACTTTGTTCAAACCATAGTTCACCCCCATTCGCACATCTTCAATTTTGATGGCACTTTGAGACAACTTAGGGATCAGCGAGAGCGTGAGAAAGCCATGCGCAATGGGCGCTCCAAAGGGGCCTGCCTTGGCTTTTTCGACATCGATGTGAATCCATTGATGATCGCCCGTGGCCTCAGCAAACAGGTTAATTTGTTCTTGCGTGATTTCAGTCCAAGGTGAAACAGCCACGGTTTGACCGATGCAAGCAGCGAGTTCTTGAAGAGTTTGAAATGTTTTCATAGCACGCACTCTAGCCCGCTTTTCTTCAGAGATCAATCACGACATTGCCCAATTGACCAGCCTCAACCGCTTCATGCGCTTTCACGATTTGATCTAAAGTGAATCTGGCGCCAATGGTGTGTTGAAGTTGCCCTGCAGCCAACAAATCGTTGAGGCGATTCACACACCAAGTTCTGTCTGCAGGCAACAAATCGTAAACCAAGAAGAATTTCAAGCCAATTGAATTGAACAGCAAGGGGCGGAAAGTCAAGGGAATATCCCCCACAGCATTGGAGCCATAACCAATCAATTGACCGTGCGGTGCCAATCCACCCGTGGTCACCCACTCAGAGGCCGAGGCAAAGTCCATGTCGATGACGACATCAACGCCACGACCCTGGCTGAACGCTTTCAATCGTTCGACCACTGGCTCTGTTTTGTAAAAAATAGTTTCAACAGCGCCTGCAACTTTGGCGTGAGCGGCCTTGATCTCTGAGCCTACCGTGCCAATAACTTGACCGCCATACAGCCTCACCAGTTGCGTGATGTAGTGACCCACAGCAGAGGATGCACCTGTGACCAAGACTTTTTTACCGCGCAATTTCTCATCACCTGCCAAGTGAACTGCCTGAACTGCCGTCAAACCCGGGATACCCATGCAAGCACCCGCTGCAAAATCGGTACTGTCTGGCAACTTAACCGCTTGGGCTTCAGGCAACACAATGGCCTGAGATGCTGTGCCATGCGGACGTTGCCACTGTGCATTCCAAATCCATACGCGCTCACCCACACGCTGTTTCGCAACACCCTCACCGACCGCTTCAATGATGCCTGCGCCATCGCTGTGCGGCACCACCCAGGAGTCGCTTAAGGGCCTAGCACGGCGCGACTTCACATCGGAAGGATTCACACCTGAGGTGGCCAATCGAACACACACTTCACCAGCGCCTGGTGCAGTGAGTGGCAAGGAACCCAGCACCATGACGTCACGTGCTTCACCATTTTTTTCATACCAAGCAGCGCGTGTTGTGGAAGATATTGTCATTTCAAAAACCTCAAACGCGTTCCAAAATCAAGGCAATGCCCTGCCCCACACCAATGCACATGGTGCAAAGCGCGTAGCGGCCACCCGTAGCATGCAAACGGTTGACTGCCGTGGTGGCCAGACGTGCACCAGAAGCGCCCAAGGGATGACCCAAGGCAATGGCGCCGCCCCATGCATTGACGCGCTCGTCATCGTCTTTCAGTCCCAACATGCGCAACACAGCCAAGCCCTGCGCTGCAAAGGCTTCATTCAATTCAATCACGTCAATTTGATCAAGTGTTAAACCAGTTTGCGCCAACACTTTCAAAGTAGCAGGTGCAGGGCCGATGCCCATCACGCGGGGTGCAACACCGGCTGTGGCCATGCCCACCACACGGGCTTTGGGTGTGAGGCTGTATTTGCCAGCCAATGTTTCATTGGCCAACAACAAGGCGCAAGAACCATCATTGACACCACTGGCATTGCCTGCCGTCACCGTACCCTCAGGGTGTACCACGCCTTTGAGTTTGGCCAAGGATTCCATGCTGGTTTCGCGTGGATGTTCGTCTTTGTCCACCACGATGGCATCGCCCTTTTTCTGCGGAATGCTGACGGCCGTAATTTCACGCGCCAAGTGGCCAGCCTTCTGCGCAGCCACAGCTTTCATTTGGCTGTTCAAAGCCATTTTGTCTTGTGCTTCACGCTCAATTTTGTACTCGGAGGCCACGTTTTCAGCCGTCTCTGGCATGGAATCCACACCATATTTTTCTTTCATCAATTTGTTGATGAAGCGCCAGCCAATGGTGGTGTCATAAACCGCATTGGTGCGACTGAAAGCAGTTTCGGCTTTGGGCATGACAAAGGGGGCGCGGCTCATGCTTTCCACGCCCCCAGCAATCATCAAGCCAGCCTCTCCCGACTTGATGGCGCGCGCCGCAGATCCTACTGCGTCCAAACCTGAACCACACAAACGGTTCAAAGTCGCGCCAGGCACCTCAATCGGCAAACCGGCCAACAAACTGCTCATGTGCGCCACATTGCGGTTGTCTTCCCCCGCTTGATTGGCATTTCCGTAGAACACATCTGTCACGGCAGACCAATCGACTTGAGGGTTGCGCTGCATCAGTGCACGCAAAGGGATGGCACCCAAGTCATCTGTGCGAACACTGGACAAAGCGCCGCCGTATCGACCAAAAGGGGTCCGAATGGCATCGCAAATGAAGGCTTGATTGATGTTGCTGCTCATGGTTTACTTTAAAAGGGACCGATGTTTCTAGAGTCATGCAATATAGTGCACGCCTGAACTTAATTCAAGCCGGAACGCCGCCTGAGCGACAATTCAACCATGCTGATACAACCCTCTCAAGCCGATGTCAGGCGTTTTTTTTGCGGTGCTTACGCCAAATCCAGATCGGGTGCTAATCTGGAGGCCATTGAAATTTTGGCCAGCCAGTGGATAAATGAGCATCCGGAATACCACGCCGAATTGGCAGATGTGGATGCCGCTTTGGCCACCATGCAGAACACGGATCCGTCCCGCGACAACCCCTTCTTGCATTTGTCGATGCACTTGTCCATCAGTGAGCAATGCAGCATTGATCAACCCCGCGGCATTCGACAAGCCGTTGAATTGCTGAGTCACAAAAAACAATCCTTACACGAGGCTCATCACGCCACGATGGAATGCCTAGGTCGTATGATTTTTGAGAGCCAACGCGCCGGCAAAATGCCGGATGGCCAAGTTTACATTGATTGCGTGCAAAGGCACGCTACAAAAGACTGACGTTGATCAGCGGAATTTAGACTGGGGTACAGTCTTTAACTCGCCATCCAAAGAGGCGATGTATGCTGCCATTGCCTTCAATTCATTGTTGGTGAATTGCTTCGCAATACCGCCCATCACGCCGTTATTACGACCCCATGTGGCTTGGTTTTCAGTCTTATAGGACTTTAAAGCTACGAACAAGAAGTCTTTGTGTTGGCCAGCAATTTTGGGGTAACTGGCATCGATCGGCTTGGAGAAATTCTCGCCGTGACATGACACGCAAGCACCTTTTTTCAGCAATTCGCCCACTTTGTCGTCAGCGGCTTTGGCCACCACAGGGGCAGCCCCTTGAACCACGCCATGTTGAGCGTAGTAGGCGGAGATGTCAGCAATGTCTTGATCAGTGAGACTGGTTGCAATACCGCGCATGGTGGGGTGCTTGCGATCGCCTTTTTTGTAGGCATTCAAAGAAGCAGCAATGTACTTGGCGCTTTGTCCGGAGATCATGGGCACACGGTAGACCTCGGGGAAGCTGGCTTGGTAGCCTTTGATGCCGTGGCAGCCGATGCACATGGCAATTTTGCCTTCTGCAGCTTTGGCATTACCCTGCACGTCTTGTGCTAGGGCTGAGAAAACGGTCGCTGAAGTGACAGTTAAAGCGATCAATGAGGATAACAAAGCGTTCATTTTGCGAGCACAATCAAACTTGGATTGATGAAAATCAATGCGAGATTATATCGAGTGAGCCTACTCATTCCTGACTTTTATCAGATCAAACAACTTTTAATCCACTTTTGCCTCAAATTATGAAATTCCAAGGGACCGAAAACTACGTAGCCACGCAAGATTTGAAGCTGGCCGTCAATGCCGCCATCACATTGAAGCGTCCTCTCCTCGTCAAGGGCGAGCCTGGCACCGGCAAAACCATGTTGGCGGAGGAAGTGTCAGAGGCTCTGGGGCTGAAACTCATTCAGTGGCACATCAAATCGACCACCAAAGCGCAGCAAGGTCTTTATGAATACGACGCCGTGAGCCGTCTGCGCGACAGCCAATTGGGCGATGAGAAAGTCAAGAACATTGAAAACTACATCATCAAAGGGGTGCTGTGGCAAGCCTTTACCGCAGAAGAGCCCGTGGCCATTTTGATTGATGAGATCGACAAAGCTGACATCGAGTTTCCCAATGACTTGCTTCGTGAAATTGATCGCATGGAGTTTTATTGCTACGAAACGCGTCAATTGATCAAAGCCAAAACTCGGCCTGTGGTCTTTATCACTTCTAACAACGAGAAGGAATTGCCAGATGCTTTCTTGCGTCGCTGCTTCTTCCACTACATCAAATTTCCCGAAGCCGACACCATGAAGCAAATCGTGGATGTGCACTTTCCCAATTTGAAAAAAGAACTGCTGGCCGTGGCTTTGAAAAACTTTTACGACGTTCGTGGACTACCTGGTTTGAAAAAGAAACCCTCTACCAGCGAACTGCTCGATTGGCTCAAACTGTTGGTGGCTGAAGACATTCCATTAGAAGCACTTCAAAGTGCAGACCAAAAAGTCAGTGTGCCGCCACTGGTGGGCGCCTTGCTCAAAAACGAACAAGACGTGAGCTTGTTTGAAAAGTTGGTTTTCATGAACCAGCGAAATCGTTGAATCAAACACCATGTCGCGCAATTTGCTTGTTGAAGGTTTATCGGATGCCATTGGCTTTGTAGGCGGGGCCTTGCTTGGCTTCTGGGCAGGCAAACTCATCGGCTGGGACATTTTTGCCAGTGGCTATGGCAACGACAGCATTGGCGGCATTGTGTTGGTCGGTTTAGGTGGCGGCTTAGGATTGCAGTTGGCCCGGCGTTGGCAAGCGGCGCAACAAGCTAAAGTCAACAATGTGAACAAGGAAAGTGACGGGGCCTGAACCATGCTGATCGATTTCTTCTACACCCTTCGAGCCGCCAAGTTGCCGGTATCAGTGCGCGAGTACCTGAATGTACTAGAAGCCCTTCAAGCCAATGTGGTGGGGCCTGCCTCGGACGCTTGCAGCATTGACGACTTCTATCACTTAAGCCGCACTGTCATGGTGAAAGACGAAAAGCATTATGACAAGTTTGACAAAGCCTTTGGTGCTTACTTCAAAGGCGTTGAAATGCTCACCGACTTCACCAAAGAAGTGCCACTCGAATGGTTGCAAAAAATTCTAGAAAAAGAACTCACACCCGAACAAAAAGCCGCCATTGAAAAAATGGGCTGGGATGAGTTGATGGAGACTTTGAAGAAACGTCTCGAAGAACAAAAAGAACGCCACGAAGGTGGTAGCAAATGGATTGGCACCGGTGGCACCTCGCCCTTTGGAAATGGCGGTCAAAACCCTCAGGGCATTCGCATCGGCGGCAAGGGTGGCCAACGAAGTGCTGTAAAAGTATGGGAACAACGCGCCTACCGTGATTACGACGATACCCAAGAATTAGGCACCCGCAATATCAAAGTGGCGCTGCGCAGACTTCGAAAATTTGCTCGCCAAGGTTCTGTCGAAGAATTAGACCTGCCTGACACCATTCGTGCCACAGCTGCCAACGCTGGCTACCTTGACATCAAAATGATTCCAGAACGGCACAACAATGTGAAAGTTTTGCTGCTCATGGATGTGGGCGGCACCATGGACGACCACATTGCACGCGTCGAAGAATTGTTTTCAGCGGCCAAAGCAGAATTCAAGCACATGGAGTTTTATTACTTCCACAACTGCGTCTATGACTTCATGTGGAAGAACAACAAACGCCGATATGCAGAGAAGTTTTCAACTTGGGACATCTTGCGAAAGTACAACAAAGACTACAAACTGATTTTTGTTGGCGACGCCACCATGAGCCCCTACGAAATTTTGCAACGTGGCGGCAGTGTGGAATACAACAACGAAGAAGCGGGTGCCGAATGGTTGCAGCGCCTGACGCACACCTTCCCAAAATTTGCCTGGATCAACCCAGAGCCACAAGGTGTTTGGCAATACCGTCAAAGCATTGCGGTCATTCAACAACTCATGAGCAACCGCATGTTTCCGCTCACCCTTAAAGGGCTAGAAGATGCCATGCGCATGATGAGCAAATAATTTTCACCTCACATCACATTTTGGAGGCACCATGGCCAAGGCTTACCTCATTGGACAAGTAACCATTCACAACACCGAGGGTTATTTAAATTACTCTCAACATGTTCCCGCCACTTTGGCGCAATATGGTGGCAAATATTTGATCAGGGGTGGCAACTCAACGCAACTTGAAGGAAGCGCCCAAGGCAATCGCCGAGTTGTGATTGAATTTTCAAGCCGTGAGGCTGCTGAAACTTGGTACAACAGCCCAGAATACCAAGCCATCTTGCCGCATCGCAAAGCCAATTCAGAAGGTCACATTGCCATTGTGGATGGGTTTGAAGGCTAGAATTCACCCTCCGCCGCCGTAGTTCAATGGACAGAACGAGTGCCTCCTAAGCGCTAGATACAGGTTCGATTCCTGTCGGAGGCACCA
>CANJOS010000135.1 GCA_947476015.1 Comamonadaceae bacterium
CCAGCGCGACACACAAATGCTGGAGCAATCACAACTTTTGCTAGAAGGCGCGCCCGCACTCAAACGCATTTTGGTAATGAGCAGCACCACCGATTTGCGCACGCAAGAAGATGTGATCTTGATGTACCAAATGGCCGAGAAAAATGAAAAATCTCGCGCTGTGACTGCGGCCATCATTACCAAAACAGATGAAGCCGCACAAATAGGCCCTGTGCTGGATTGCCTCATTCGCCATCAATTGCCGCTCATGTTCTTGGCCAATGGCCAGCGTGTGCCAGAAGACTTGAGCCAAGCCAATACGGCGTACCTCAGTCATCGAGCTTTGCGCCCGCGCATGCTTTCAAGCCGCTTGAACATTCCAGACGATCAAATTCCTGTTCACATGGCTGACCAATTGAACGATTGGGTCAAGGCTTCATGAGCGAACCGGCTACCTTGAACGGCCTCAAAGACCAAGCCGATGGTCTGCGAGAGTTGTTTGGTCAAACCTCGCCACCCGTGCATGTGGTTTGCTGTCCCAGCCGGCCCGCACTTGCTTTGTCTTTGGTCAGTGAACTCAGTCAAAGCCTCATTGCACTTGAACGCACCGTGATGTGGGTTGACGAAATTGAATTTGCGCATCGCGAGCAGTGGCCTTTGCCTTGCAAAGTGAAATTTGATTTGTCTAAAACACTTCAAGGTTTTGTTGACCTTGAACAAAGCGTGACGCCCCTTCAGCCTACGCTTTGGTATGGCTTGTCATTGCACACATCTCGTATCAGTGAAGGCGTGCAAACGCTGTCGGATCGACTCATGCGAAGCGGCGTTGAATTTGACAGCGTCATTGTTTCAACGGCCGCACTGAAAGCCGAGAGCTTCAAGCACTATGGCAACCGTATTCACTGCACAGCACTGACGGGGTGTGAACCTCAAGAGCTCAATCAAACCTTTGAGTGGCTGTCGCACACCCAAGAGCAAACTCCTGTTGCCTCATGGAGTTTGGTACTGGCCGGCGAAGCAGGCAGCGCAGAAAGCAGTGTGGGTTGGGCTGAAGAAAAAGTACGAACCAATTTGGGCCCCCACGTGAAAGTCCTCGGACACCTTGAAACACCGCTTGTGCAGCTGCCTTTGAACGGTGCTTGGAACCGCTGGCCCGAACTGACCGCCAAACTCGCCAACCACCTTTTGATTCACTAGCATGCCGCCAAAGTATCAACAAGATCTGGGCGAGCAGCTCAAACAATACCAACCCTTGGTGAGGCGCATTGCTTCGCGAATTGGTTCTAAATTGCCAGCCAATGTGATGCTGGACGACTTGATACAAGAAGGCATGACGGGATTGCTAGATGCGTTGCAACGTTATGTGCCTCAACACAACCAAAGTTTTGAGGCCTATGCCAGCATGCGCATTCGAGGTGCCATTTACGATGCTTGCCGCAAAGAAGACATCTTGCCGCGCAACCAGCGCGATCAACTTGATTTGCTTGAAAAAGTAACGCGGCGTTTAGAGCACAGCTTGGGCCGACTGCCGACGGAGCAAGAAATTGCCAAAGAAGCGGGCGTGTCAATTGAAGAATATTTTGTGGTCATTGACACCTTCGTGAACGTCATGCCCATCGACGATGTGCCCGAGAATTTATTGCCCACCGATTTTTCTGCAGATCCTTTAGAAAAGGTGTCGGGGCAACAGTTTTTAGGACAGGTGGTGGGTATTTTAAAAACGCTGCCAGAAAAACAGCGTTTGGTGATGGCCTTGCATTACCAAGAAGATTTGTCTTACCGAGAAATTGCGGCAGTGTTAGACCTCACGCCGGGTCGCATCAGCCAGCTTCACACGCAGGCCATGATTGCCATTCGAGCCATGCTCAATGTTTAGAATTTGCCCAGCAATTGCCCGCCGCCTAAAAACGACACGCCGCCTTCACTGGAATAAGTAGCGCCCGCAGAAGACTGCGCGGCGTATGCCTGAAGCGCAGCATTGCGCTGCATGGCCAAGCGGATGAGTTCACCGTTGACGTGATGGTCTGAACGGGCCTGCGCTAGGCGATCGTTCAATTGTTTTTGCTGTGCTTCGGGGTAAGTGGCGATGAGTTGTTTTAAACCGTCTACGCCACCGGGGTGATTCTCTAGGCCTTTAAGAGCCATTTGACTGTTTAAGATGGCGGCCTCTAGTCCGGGCAATGCGTGATTTTCTAAGGTGATGCGCAACTCACTCACGGCCAGAGCCACTTGCTCTACCAGGGCGTGAGTGCTTTCAAATGTCATGGAGCCTAAGCGTTGTCTGTCAATTATTGGGGTGTTACTTGGATTTACTTGCGTCCTGCGCGAACCGCAGCGACTGCATCGCCCAACAAGTTGCCAGCCACTTTGTTGTAATCAATTTCAAAGGTGCCATCTGCCAAGCGCTGGCGAATTTCTTTGACCAACTCAATGTCAAATTTGTCGCTGGCATGAGCTTGAACGGCAGCGCTGGTGCCGGCGTTGGCTTGTGCAGCCACGGCTGCATCACTGATACCAATGCGCACGGCTGGCTCAGATTTGTTAGGTGTCGGTTGTTGCAAAGACGCAGCAGCAGGGCCACCCTGAAGGCCAGGCGCCTTGGGTTGTCCCAATCCACGAATGTCATTTTTAATCACCATGATTTACCTCATTCCATCACAACTTCAACCACGCCCTGCGAAACAGCGGTGCCTTGAATAATTTTGCCATCAGAGATACGTACTTTAACTGATGCCCCCAAAGCCGCGTCAGCCAGAGCTTGTCCTGACGCATCGATTGCAAATCCGCGGCCCAATATAGCCACCCGAACTTGGTCTCCCAGTTTGATTACGGACATTTGTTTGAAATCGTTTAGTCGAAGTGGATTTCCAGGCTGTTGAGCCCGGCTGAGCTCCATGTTTTTGAGCCAATCTGGGCTGTCCACCAAGCTGTCGCCCATCTTGGACAGGTCGCCGTCCACCCATTTCCAGTCGCTGGGCGAGAGAATTTGCCCTGACTTCAAGGGTCTGGCGGCAACCAAATACCGACCATTGACCGCCACATACAGACTCAGCGGCCGGGTCCATCCCCGGCCTGCATCACACTTCAAATTCAAGTACAACTTGCCCCAGGCCTTGTCTTTTCTCAAGAGCTCAACCGTGGGTTGTTTAGAACAAACAGGAAACTCCAGCTTGCTTGGCTCCCACTGAATGCTGAATACCCGCCCTTCTAAAGAAGGATGCTGAGCCAGAAACTGTTTTACGGTTTCTTCCGACTGAACGCTTAATGCGGCTTGGGCGGTGCTTGCCAAGCAGAGGATGAATCCAAAAATGGGTAGAAAAGTACGCATTACCGGACCCGTCAAGCCATGCTCAAGCAGTAATAAATATCGCCCATGGCATCCAAAGCCACCCCCGAGATGCCTTCAGGCTTGGCCACGTCCTGCGGCACCGCAAAAATATTCATGTTTTGGGCTGGAAGCACACGGTCCACTTTCAGTGTTCTGGTGGAGAGGCCAGAGCAGACAGTTAAGGCGCCGTCAAAGCCTGAGCCTTCTGAATGGGCGTCAAACTGGATGAATTCACCGGCGCCCACGGCATAGCGCTGACCATTTTGAAGGTAAGGCGTCATGCGCATTCGAGCAAGGCTGCAAGGGAACACCAAGCGGTAGCCTTCTGCCAAGCGCTTCACGTGGCCTGAAACACTCGACATGCACTTTCCCAGTGCTTGAAATTCTTCATTGCTTAAGTTCAAACCCAGCCAGTCCATGTAAATGGTGAGGCTTCTAGACTGCGCCTGAATGCTCCCGGCTTGGGCTCCCAACTCTCTCAAGGGGTCTAGCAAATCCAGCAAATTGGTATCAAGCCAAACGTCTTGCATGGCTTGCGCAGAGATGGGAAAAAGTTGCGACAAAGGCACCTGACCCACACGCAGGGTCCAGTCTTGCATTTCGCTGAGCAGGGCGTCCATTTGAGCGACCGTGCGCTCGTCGTCGCGCTGGTTCACAATGCGTGCGTTTTGAATGAGGCTCAGGCCTTTCATTCGCATGGCCCTGAAGCCAGGATCGGCAGGGCTTAAGTGTTGCAAATGCGCAGCCTTGGGGGCGACAGCTTCAAAGCCGCTCAGTGATGCTGTATCGCGTGATACCAAAACTTGAAGTCGAGAGGCCCAAGGGCTGAATACTTTCAGTTGTTCATCAGGCTGCGCAATGTGCCCCAATTGGATATCCTTCAAAGCGCTTGTCAGGTGCGGCAGCAAACCTTGGGCCACATCCAAAACACTGGGCTGCCCCAGTGTCAGTTGCCTTGCAACGTCTTCAACCAAACTGGCGGCCGTGTCCATGCCCAAAACCGACAATGCGCCTGCCAAATCGCGGGCATACAACGCACCCTGTTGCATGTCCACGGAGCCCACTTGAATGCTGCGGGATAAACCCGCCAAGCTGAGTTCAGCATCGGACACCACCAAAGACAAATGGTCAAACTGATGGGTTGCCATGCGGTCTCCCCATTGATTTTTGGCGACTTGCACCTTCAAACCGTTGGCCATCGGGCACATCTTCCACGGCAACTTGCAATTGATTCGAGAGCTCTCGAAGTTGTTGGGTCATGCGCTTGACCGAATTTTTGAGATTGGAAATTTGCGACATCATGGCCACCACTTCTTGGTCGTTGCCCGTGGTCTCTGTTGTCTGCAAGTGTTCTTTGAGAATGGCAAACGAGCGGCCCAAATCGGAGGCGGTGGTTAAGACGGTTTGAATACCCTCCGTCGTGAACGCCAAGTCGTACACCAAGTTTTCATGGGTAGCACCCGAACAAAATTGAAGGTGAATATTGAGGAGTTTTTCTCGCAAGAGCATGAGCTCATTTTCCAAGTCGGCCTGCATCCGTGAAGCAGCTCGCCATGCTTGATCTTCTAAAGATTTTTGAGGCGTTTCCAAGGGCTTGTTCATGGCTTGCTGCAGCAGTTTCGACTGCTCGAGCAGTCGATTGAAGTCGGCAATCAGGTCTTCTTGTTGGGTGACCGAGGTGGCCAGGGGTTGCGTGACGTCACGCAAGGTATTCTCCAATTGCTGTGTGAGCGAAAGCCATTTTTGGGACAAGATTTTCAAATGCTGTTGGCGCGAAATGTTGCCCGCCAACAGCACCGAAAGACCTATCACCAAAAGACCCATGGCACCCATCAAGCCTTCTGCGGTATTGCCAGGAAAGGCCAGTTGCGACCAAGAAAAGGGGGCTGGCGCAAGAACAACTTGGGGGACTGGCGGCAACTGGTCAAGCGAAGCCAACAAACGCTCGTGAGCTGACCACACTTTGCGCAGTTGTTCATCGGCCGTCCGAATGCTTTGCATCAAGTTGTTGGGGTTTAGCGCGTTCAGCAGAGCTTGCGCAGCCTTGGCCTGAACGGCGTTGTCAGTGAGTTTGGCCTCGCTCTCTAAAGCGTCCATTTGCGCGTTGATTTGTTGCCAAGGGGCTTTGGAATTGATGAGCATGGCCCAAGTCAATGGGGGCGTGACTGTGACAGACTTGGCCGCACCGGCCGAAGGCGCAGTGAGTTTGACCCACTCTGCAACTGCCACACTGAACTCACGAAAGGCAGTGAGGGGTGCAGATGCCTGGGGTGAAATTGCGCCCTTGGGTTTGTAAAGCGCGCTCAATGCATCTCGAGTTCGCAAAAAATGAAGCGTGGACTCTTTGGCCAGGAGGAGGGCGTTGAGATCTTCCAGCATGAGGTTGGCGCGGCCTGGCCAAGTTTGGGCGTCGCGAGAATCTTCGGGTGCCTGAATGGCTTTGGCCGAGGCTTGAGAAAAATGGGTCAACAAAGCAATCCATTCCCCCATGTCGGCAAACAACTCGGGTGTGAGTTCTTGATCGGCAGCCAAGCTGCTCTTCAAACGCCCCATGCCTTCAATCACTTTGGCATGCGCTTGCGCCATGTTGTCTTGTGATTTGTCAGGCGGCGGCGGGGCGATGGCCACGCCAATCCAAAGGCTGGCCATCAAGAGCACACAGCCGATTGAGATGAGCCAAGAAAGAAAAGTCCAAACGCGGCCGTTGCTGTCGCGCTGCATCTCGAGGCTGAGTTTTCTTCCTTCAAGCATGCATCACCCCTGATCGGTGAACAACCGTCCAACTTTGGCCATCGTGATCTAAAGATGCCAAGCCAGACTTTGCCCAAAAAGGACCGACCACCGATTGCACGCGACAGCCCATGATGGCGGGCATTGCGGGGTGCAACACGAGAGCCCATTGTGTCGACTCATCTGACCCTTGAGCGTTATGCTTGGAAGACGTGGCGAAACACTCTGAAAAAGCCGTCATGAAGATCACGCAGCCATCATGCACCGCGACATCTAAATCGATGTTGCTTGAATTTGAGAGGCTGGTTTTAAAAACGGCTGAAATGCTGTTCAGAGAAATGGCATAGTTGCTACCTTGCCATTGCACGCCTAGCCATTGAAAAAGGGGACCACTTGAAAGTGGCCTGTTTTCTAGATCAGAGGGTATGTTTTCAAGCATATTTTCGTTTCAATATTAACACCGCCGCTGCCCAAATGAGTCGATTCCCTCAATGAGAGCGGATGAGGTAACTTAGGGGACAAGATCTTGCACACAATTGAAAGAGGCTAGACAATGGACTTTTCAAGGGGTGTGAATGAAAAAAGACAATTTGATGTGGGGACTATTTGGCGCAATCCTCTTGCTGTCCGGTTGCGGAAGCTCTGGCCAAGCTCAAATGACGCCAGAAAAATTCAAAGACATGTATTCAATCCTGTTGAAGCTGGATGAATTGAAAAAGAAAGAAATCATCACTGAGGCTGAGTTTCAATTGCAAAAAAAGAAGCTCTTGGGGGATGAAAAGGCGCCTTGAAAAAATACCTTTTTAGAGCACAAAGAAGAACACCGTAAGCACTTGCGTACTTACGGTGTAAATTTGGTGGCCTGGAGTGGAATCGAACCACTGACACGCGGATTTTCAATCCGCTGCTCTACCAACTGAGCTACCGGGCCTGAGAGAGAAGCGGGATTATAGCATCAGAAAATTGAGCTTTCTAAGGGGTAATTCGGGGGTCTTTAAGGGC
>CANJOS010000136.1 GCA_947476015.1 Comamonadaceae bacterium
CCCATTTGCTGGAATTGTTCACGCAACTGTGGCGCACTTTGCTCTAAGCGAGTTTTGGTGGAGTCGCTCACGCCTTCAACAATCAGCAAGGCGCCGCCGCGCTCATCGAGCTTCAACTCAATGGTGAATTTGCTTTGATCGGGTGGTGTCAATTCCATCACCACATGCCCTCCCCCTTGCTTCACCATCTTCTGAATTTCCAATTGAACAGCGCCTGAATCTAGACGCACTTCATGGGGAATCAAGGGAGTTGGACGTTCTTGTGCTCGCATCGAAATCCAATCCATGACGGTGTTCGTGGGGCGTTGCGGACCCCCCACCAAGCTGCTCACAAAACTTGAAGAGAGGTCCTCCAAACTTTGAGCTGTCTCTGGCTGGGAAGCCTCTTGCGCAAGCACGCCCGATACGGAAGTGTTTGAATCTGCTGATGCTTGAAGAGCGAGTTCAGTGATGTTCGATGAGAGGCTTGTGTTCTGAACTTGTGCGTTTAATTTGGCAGCGCCGGCCAGACTCATTGGCATCTCTTGGGCTTTGCTACTTTGCTGTGTATCCGACTTGCCCAACTTGGCATCGAAATTGAAGGAACTTTCTTCGGCCTGAGAGGTTTGCGACTCAGTTTTTGTGTCTGATGCAAGCTGTGTCTTTTCAGTGGCTAGAAGGGGGGACCCGAGCGACTGAGTTGAGCTTGAAGCGAGGCTGGGTGTTGCTGGCAAGGGCTCTGTTTTGGCAAGGGTTTTGACGATGCTAGAACCGCTAGGGTTGGCAACAACCGCAGCTGAAGGAGGGGTGTTTTCCGGATTGGCCGCCGCATTCACAACCGAAGAAGCAGCGTTAGTTGCAGCCGCAGTAGTTGCAGCCGCAGTTGCCGCATCCCTTGAAACTGTTGCCTTCGATGATTTTGTCTCAGACTTCAAATTCGAGGCCATGTTCAAAGCCAGTTGCGCTTCAGCTTGAGAGGAGGCCTGATTGGCGAGGACGGCTTGTTGAGCTTGAGCGTCAACCTCATTGACAAGCTTCGCTTTAGAAGTGGCATTGAGTGGCGACAGATTCTGCAGGGCATCCGATTGAGCCGACGTCTCCATCCGAGCCTGTGATGTTGCAACCGGTGCCATGCGCACAGTTTGGTTTTCTGCTGACGCATTGCCTTCAAGTTGTTGAGCCACCTGCGGCTTGGACAAATTGGGCGCCGAGGAAACTTGCTCACCTTCTGGCAAGCTTGGGGCCATGGCGGGTGCCTGTGAGGCTTGAACAACTTCTTGGCCAGATCCTGATGGCGTGCTGACAAACAGTGCGGCGGAAACTTCGTCTGAATTGGAGGCTGTGTGCAACGGTGGATTGGCCACAGAAGCAGATAGTTGTGCGGCCAAGTTGGCTGCAGCCAGCTCTGCGCCTTGCAATTGGTTGGCTAAATCGTGGACCGAAGTGTCTTGCTCAAGTTGATCGGCGGCATCTTCCAAAGCCATGCTGGCTGCAGAATCTTGAGCCATTGAAGAAGAAGCACTGGTCTGACCCGCAAAGGCAAAATTTGCATCCCCCACGGCATTCTTGAGAACTTCTGCCGGCAAAATTTGCAGGTCTGATGGTTTCTTACCCACCTCTTGCAGATTGTCTAAAAGCAGTTTTGCAGGCGCCTCGATTGGCGCCACAGAGGGCTGCATGGCAGCTGCCAGCTCCTCTGTAAAGCCCTCTTCTGGCACAACGACCGAGAGGTCTGGCGTGTCATTAGAAAGCGGTGTCACTGCTGCAGTTGTTGGATTGGATACAAATATGGCCATGATTTAATTTCCCAAATTTCAACCATGTCATGCAACTTCAGTGCCACCTTGCTATTTGGTGTTTTGGCGAGCCTGTAAAACATCTTCCAGCGCCTTGTCTTCATACTTCTCAAATTGCTGTTGGCGCTGTTGTTTGCGCTTGGCCAAGAAAGATTGAAGCGTCTTGAGTCGCTGTGCGTCTTGCAAAGCCTTGTCGAGTGCCTCACGGCTTTGTGACTTCAATGCCTGCACCTCGGGCTCCTGTGACTTGGCCGTGGCCCGCAAATTCAGACCGAAGTTGGCCTGAGTTTGTAAATTCAGAACGGAGTCGCCTTGTTGCGCCGCCTTGACCCATTGAGACTCATATTCCTCAGCATAGGACGTGACTTGCAAATTGAAGTTGCGCACTCGATCGTACTCAGCCTGTACACTTTTTGACTGGGCAACAGAGCGGTCTTTGCGCAATTTCAGCATTTGTTGCAAAACTTCAAATACACGATTGCTCATATTTTGGAAGCCCTCGCAATGCTGCTCAATGCCGTCACGCTGCCTTCTAGGTCTGCCACTTGATGCGACTCTTGTTGCAGAAAAGTCTGAATGTGAGGCCACAACCTGAGGGCTGCATCTAGATCTGGATCACTGCCTTGCATGTAGGCGCCCATGGCCACCATGTCCCGACTGCGCTCATGGCGGCTGATCAGTTGCTTGACGCGCCTAGCAGCCATAACATGATCTTGGGAAGCCACTTTGGGCATCACCCGCGAGATCGATTTTTCAACGTCAATGGCGGGGTAGTGACCTGCGTCCGCCAATTCTCGTGACAAGAAAATATGCCCATCCAGCACACCTCGCGCGGCATCGGCCACAGGATCGTGTACATCGTCGCCTTCTAAAAGTACCGTGTAAAAAGCCGTCAAAGAGCCCTCGGGATGTTCGCCGTTGCCTACTTTTTCTACCAAGGCGGGCAGTTTGCCAAACACGCTTGCCGGGTAGCCTCGGGCCACCGGTGCTTCACCCAAGCTCAAGCCAATTTCGCGTTGCGCCATGGCGTATCGGGTGAGGGAGTCCACAATCAACACCACATGCTTGCCTTGGTCTCTGAACCAAGTGGCCACGTCGGTGGCGTATTCAGCACCTTTGGCGCGGGCTAGGGGTGATGTATCGGCAGGCGAGGCCACCACAACGGCGCGGGCTCTCGACGTATCGTCCAATTGGTCATCGCAAAATTCGCGCACCTCGCGGCTGCGTTCACCCACGAGCGCAATCACAATGACATCGGCCACGCAATTGCGCGTGAGCATGGAAAGCAACACGCTCTTGCCCACGCCAGAACCTGCAAACAAACCCATGCGCTGGCCACGTCCCACCGACAACATGGCATTGATGGCGCGCACGCCAGTGTCAAGCGGTTCATTAATGGGCTTGCGTTTAAGCGGGTTGGGAGAGGCAAAGCGCATGAGGGTGTCACTCCAGCTAGCGCCGCCTAAGCCATCTAAGGGCCTGCCCAAACCATCGACCACGCGCCCTAGCAGTTGAGGACCAATGGGCACAGAGGCAATGCCTTGGCGCATTTGATAGCCCTGAGCGCGTCGCTGCGGCGTTAGCAAAGGGTAGACCACAGCACCTGGCGACAGGCCCGCCATTTGATCAAAAGCCATGAGGTATGTGGTGTCGCGTTCAAAGCCAATGCACTCGGCATCGACCCAATTGCCTTGGCGAGAATTTTCGACACAAGCTTGCGCGCCAATCGACAAGGGCAAGCCCTCAACTTCAACCAACAAACCAGAAACTCTTTTAACGCGACCTTCTCGCACAGACAAAGGCAAGTTGGCCAACTTGGCGCGGTGTGAATTGACAAAATGTTGAAGATCGGCCTGGCTCAAGGCGGTCTCCTTCAAACTGAATCCGAAGCGTGCTGCGGAAGTAAACCCAAAGCACTTCGCACCAAGGCATCGCGTGCGCTGATGCCTACATCGAGTCTGGTGCCGTCGACCAACACATAAGCAAAGCCTTTGCTCAAATCGGCATCGGGCCGAACCAAAGACTGAAAAGGCATATCGGGATGGCTGAGCAATGACTGCCAAGCTTCAAGCTCTGCGGGGGGTACGCCCACAATTAAATTTTCACCGGGACGGGGCAAACGCATGAGCGCTTCTTGCACAGCCGCCACAAACACAGACCGGTCCATTTGTTCTTTGCCAGCCAAACGCAATGCTGTTTCATACACCCACTCGGGCAATGCCGTTTGGAAGGCATTTGGCAAAGATTGCAGCTCTTTCATGACCCGTTGCATCTCTTTGGACATATGTTCAATGTCTTTGATGCCGCTTTGATAGCCTTGCTGGTAACCTAATTGAAAGCCTTCAGTGCGGCCTTGTTCAATGCCATCTTCGCGGCCTTTGGCTGCGCCCTGCGCTTGACCTTCTGTCTGGCCTTCTTGAAGACCTCGGGCATAGGCGTCTTGGTAGGCCTTGCCGCGAATGGCGTCCACTTGATTCACGCTGGGCAAAACCATCTTGACTTCGTCCATGTGGCGCACAGAGGCTTGGCCTGAGTTGAGCTCGGAGGTGGCTGGTTCACCATCAAATGAGGGAGGGCTCCAGCGGTTCATGGTCAGTTAGCCCCAGGCCCAACATTGACGATGGCCAAGGAAATGCGATCTTCATCTTGCATCTGACGTGCCAATTGCACAATTTCCATCTGCTTGGCTTGTACTTCTTGAACTCGAACGGGCGGCATGCTTTCCATTTCCACGCGGAAACGATCGGCTTTGCTTTTCGTGATGTTAGTGAAAAAGAATTTTTGTAAATTGGGGCTGGCGCCTTTGAGAACAACGAGCATGGCATCGTCGGGCACTTCAGTCAGCAAAGTTTGAACAGCTTGGGGCGCAATTTTCATCAAGTCTTCAAACGTGAACATGCGCTCAAAAATTTGCTCTGCCAATTTTTCAGAGTGCAGACGGATGCTGGCCAAGGTGGTTTTTTCAAGGCCGCCTGTAAAGAGTCGTAAAATTTCAGCAGCAGGGCGTGCGCCACCAATGCCACTGATTTCAGCAGTTGAGTCGTCGCCCAAGGTGCGCTCAAGCATGTCATTCAACTCAACCAAAGCGGATGGATTGATTTGATCGAGCAAGGCCACGCGCAACACCAACTCATCACGCAATTCTTCTTCAAACAACTCAAGCACTGCGGCCGATCTTTCGGCGGGAATGAGTGACAGCAAGGTGGCCACCACTTGCGGATGTTCTGCTTGCAAATGGCGTTGCAGTTGCTCATTGCTCATGCTGGTGAGCAAATCGAGCGCGGGCACAGTGCTTGCCAATTGACTGGCCACTGAGCCACCTGCGTCGCCTGCAAATTTGTCCATCAAGGAGGTGACAAAACTCTGCGGGTCAAACGGTACCTGCTTGCGATGCGCTGTGACGTTTTTAAATTCTTCGAGCACTTGAATCATGACCTCGCGGTCGATGCTTCTGAAGTTGGCCATGAGGGAAGAGACTTTTTGGGCCTCGGCAGGTGTGAAGTTTTTAAGCAAGTTGCCGGCCACATCGGGGCCCAAAGACATGAGCACAATGGCTGCGCGTGAGGGCCCATCTAAGCTGGTGCTATTGGCTCTTTCAAGGTCTGGCGATTGCAGGCCTTTGCGAAGCGCACCGCCCAAAACCCCTGGTTTGAAATTCGAAACGGCCGTGTTCATGATTTGTCCTGACCCGATGCATTGGCAGCGCCAGTTTCAGATACCCAAGCGCGCAACAACAAAGCGGTGTCGTCGGGTTGTTCGGTGGCATAATGCGTGGCATAGGCCACCACATCTTCAAACTTGGCCTTGCTGGCCACTTCGCGTTCACGCATGCGATCCATTTGGGCTTCAATTTCCTTTTCTACCCGCAGCTCTTGGGCACGCTTGGCTTCTTGCTCCATGGCCCAAGAAAGATCGAGATCCTTGATTTCTTCCCGCATGCGTTGGGCTGCGCGGCCCTGCGGTGAATCTGGTAAATCGGGGTCGATGGGCGGCAAGGGCACGGGTCGCATTAAGGGGCGCGCAATGGCGAAATAGGCAAACAACAAGCCCAAGGCAATGGCGCCATATCGAATCAGCTGAGACGTCATTTCTGCGGTCAGACGGCCCGTGTCTTCTGCCACCGCAGCAGGCTCTTCAGAAAATGGCAAATTGGCCACGCTCACTGTATCGCCACGTCTTTGAACAAAGCCAATGGCATCTTTGACCAATGCATTGATTTGTTGAATTTCTTGAGGGGTATAGGCCACGCTGCGAGAGGCATTGGCCTTAGCGCCTTTTTCATATTTGTAGTCAAGCACCACTGCCGCCGACACACGGCGCAACTGACCTTTGCTCGATTTGATTCTTTCAATGGCGCGGTCAACTTCGTAGTTCACCGTTTTTTCATTTCTAGAGCTTGCGTCGTCGACGCCCGATGCGCCTGTATCTACACTGCCCGGTGCCCTCAGATTTTCGCCCTTTGCTTCAGTGGTGATAGGGGCCTTGGCAGTTTCTTGGGGTTGGTTGGTAAGAGACCCTGGCACACCACCCGAAGCCGATTTGCCGCCACTTGACTCTACAGAGAGTTGACTGCGAATGGCTTGATTGGGCGGTGCATTTTTGCCGAAAGTTTCTGATGTGCGTTCGCGCTCGTCAAAGTCCAAATCGACCGACACCTGAGCCCGAAAACCGTCTTTGCCAGCCAGCGGTTCCAAAATGGCAGCCACACGTCTGTTCAGTGCGGCTTCTAATTCGGATGTGTATTTAAGTTGGGAAGGATCGAGCCCCTCTTGGCGCATGGCACTGTTGCCTAAAATACCTCCCTCTGTGTCCATGATGGACACCTCTTGCACGCGCATGCCCGGTACGGCAGAGCTGACCAATCTGGCAATGGCCGCAATTTGGGGGGCATCTAACAAGCGTCCAGGGTGCAAAGTGAGAATGACAGAGGCTGTGGGGCGCTCTTGTTCACGCACAAATGCGGAGGGCTTGGGCACTGCCAAATGAACACGAGCTGATTTCACTTGGCCTAGCGAACTGACGCTGCGAGCCAACTCGCCTTCAAGGCCGCGCAAATAATTGACGCGCTCTACAAATTGACTGGTGCCAAACTTCTGATTTTCAAGAAGTTCAAAACCCACATTGCCGGCCTTGGGCAAGCCCTGACCGGCCAGTTTCAAACGTGTTTCATAAACCAA
>CANJOS010000137.1 GCA_947476015.1 Comamonadaceae bacterium
CCGCAATTCATTGGACCGACCTTGGTCACTCGCTCAGCCGATGCTGTCAAGGCTTTCCACGCAGAACACAAGGACATCATCTTGAAACCGCTCGATGGCATGGGCGGCATGGGCATTTTTCGTGTGGGCGCAGATGGCATGAATTTGGGCGCCATCATTGAAACCTTGAACTTGGATGGCGCGCAATCGGTCATGGTACAAAAGTTTTTACCTGCCATTGCGCAAGGCGATAAACGCGTTTTGATCATTGGGGGCAAGCCAGTGCCTTATTGCTTGGCCCGCATTCCGCAAGGCGGTGAAGTGCGGGGCAATTTGGCAGCCGGAGGCAAGGGGGTGGCGCAGCCGCTCAATGACCACGACCGCACCATAGCAGAAAGCGTTGGCGCTACTTTGGCACCGCGCGGCTTGCTCTTAATTGGCTTAGACGTGATCGGCACCAGCGTGACCGAGATCAATGTCACCAGCCCCACTTGCTTCCAAGAAATTTTTGATCAAACGGGTTGTGATGTGGCGTCAATTTTCATCGACGCACTAGAAGCTGAAATCAAAGCGGCCTTCAAGTAAAGCCGCATTGTTTTAGCCAGCCTTCACTTTCAAACGCCACGCATGCAACAAAGGCTCGGTATAACCGCTGGGTTGCTCTTTGCCTTTGAAGACCAAATCGCAAGCCGCCTGATACGCCTTTGACGTTTTGAAATTGCCAGCCATCTTTTGGTACAAAGCATCGCCTACATTTTGTTGATCGACCACTGCGGCCATGCGCTCCATGGTGGCCTTCACTTGCGCTTCTGTGACCACCCCATGCGCCAGCCAATTGGCAATGTGCTGGCTGCTGATGCGCAGCGTAGCGCGGTCTTCCATGAGGCCAACGCCATGAATGTCGGGCACCTTGGAGCAACCCACACCTTGGTCCACCCAACGAACCACATAACCCAAGATACCTTGGGCGTTATTGTCGAGCTCATTCTGTTTGTCTTGTGCCGTCCATTGCGCGGCCTGTTCTTTGGTGACCACTGGGAACTGCAGTAACTTGCTGAGCGTTTCTTCGCGCAAGGTTTTAGCGCTTTGCTTGCCAATGGTTTTTTCCATTTGCTTTTGCAATGCAGGCACGTTCACTTGGTGATAGTGCATGGCATGCAAAGTAGCGGCTGTAGGGCTGGGCACCCACGCTGTGTTAGCGCCGGCCATGGGGTGTCCAATTTTTTGCTTCAACATGTCAGCCATCAAATCGGGCATGGCCCACATGCCCTTGCCAATTTGAGCACGACCGCGCAGACCCGCTTGCAAGCCCACGGCCACGTTGGCTTTTTCGTAAGCACCCAACCAAGTACTGCCCTTGATGTCGCCCTTGCGCATCACGGGGCCTGCCAACATGCACGTGTGCATTTCGTCACCCGTGCGGTCCAAGAAGCCAGTATTGATGAAGGCCACGCGCGATTTGGCAGCGGCAATGCAAGCGGCCAGGTTGACGCTGGTGCGACGCTCTTCGTCCATGATGCCCAGCTTGACTGTGGCGGTCTTCAAGCCCAAGACTTTTTCAACACGGCCAAACAAGGTGTCGGCAAAGCCCACTTCTTTGGGGCCGTGCATTTTGGGCTTCACAATGTAAACGCTACCGGTACGGCTGTTGCGAAAATCTGCAGACTTTTTCTTTTGCAAATCAGCCATGGCGCAGGTGGTCGTGATCATGGCGTCCATGATGCCTTCCGGAATTTCTCTGTGCGTGCCATCAGCAGCGGTGTACAAAATGGCAGGGTTGGTCATGAGGTGCCCCACATTGCGCACGAACAACAATGAACGGCCATGCAACACTTCGTGGCCTTTGCCGCTGGGCTTGGTGTACACACGGTCTGCATTCAAAGTGCGTTTGAAGGTCTTGCCGCCCTTTTCTACGTCTTCTGACAAAGTCCCTTGCAAGATGCCGAGCCAATTGCGGTAGGCCAACACTTTGTCTTCAGCATCGACTGCAGCCACAGAGTCTTCCAAATCTAGAATGGTGGAGAGTGCAGACTCGGCTACCAAATCAGACACTCCCGCAGGGTCTGTTTTGCCAATCGGATGGGCCTTGTTGATTTGCAAATCAAGGTGCAAACCGTTGTGTTTGAACAGCAAAGAAGTGGGCGCCTTGGCATTGCCTTGGTAGCCTACAAACTGTTTGCCTTCTGCCAATGTGGTGGTGCCTGATTTCAAGTTCACCACCAACTTGCCGCCCTTGACACTGTAGCCGGTGCTGTCGATGTGCGAACCCTTTTTCAGAGGGGCGCAACGATCGAGCACATAGCGGCAATACTCAATCACTTTAGCGCCGCGCTTGGGGTTGTAGCCTGTTCCTTTTTCGCAGCCATTCTCTTCGCTCAGTGCATCGGTGCCATACAAAGCGTCATACAAAGAACCCCAACGCGCGTTGGCTGCATTCAATGCATACCGTGCATTCAAAATGGGCACCACCAGTTGCGGTCCCGCCAAAATAGCCAACTCGGCATCCACATTTTGAGTGGTGGCTTTGGGGCTCTTGGGTTCGGGTACCAAGTAGCCAATCGACGACAAATGTTGGCGATAAGCCTTCATGGCTTTGGCATCACTCACAGGGCCTGGGTGAGCGGCATGCCATTGGTCCATTGCCAACTGAATGCGATCGCGTTCGGCCAACAAAGCCATGTTCACAGGCGCCAAGTCTTTCACGATGCCACCAAAGCCAGCCCAAAAGGCTTTGCTTTTCACACCCACCGCAGGCAGGACTTGGTCTTCAATGAAGCGGTACAAAGGGGTGGCCACTTGGAGTCCGTGAGTGGCAATGCGATCAGTCATGAGAACCTCTTGATTAGATTAAGAAATGAAACAGTGGGGTGCGCTTGCAAGGCTTTGACCCTGAACAGCCTCCACTTTATTCGATGTTTCAGGGTTTAGAAATTAGAGAAATATCCTTTAACTTGTGACTTTTTCGCAAAGATAAGCAGAAACACGAGGGGAATCTTGTCAAAATAGGTTCAATTTCCCCTTGGACAGACAGAAAGTGGTCGGCATGGCACTTCAAAGCGAATCAAAGACGAGCAGCCGCCTGCCTTATGAAGGCATTCGCGTGATCGAATTCACCCACATGGTGATGGGCCCCACCTGCGGCATGGTGTTGGCTGATTTAGGCGCAGAGGTCATCAAAGTAGAGCCCATTGGCCACGGGCATGCCGGCGATGCCACACGCAATTTGCTGGGGTCTGGTGCCGGTTTTTTCCCCCTGTTCAATCGAAACAAACAAAGCCTTGCCCTTGATTTGCAATCAGCCCAAGGCAAAGAAGCGGCACTTCGACTCATTGCCACTGCCGACATCGTGACCGAAAACTTCAAGACGGGCACCATGCAAAAACTTGGGCTCGACTACGAGACCTTGAAGAGACTCAATCCGAAACTCATTTATGTATCCCTCAAGGGCTTTTTGCCCGGGCCTTACGAGCACCGCACGGCCTTAGATGAAGTGGTCCAAATGATGGGCGGTCTGGCATACATGACGGGCCGCCCCGGCGACCCCCTGCGTGCGGGCAGCAGCGTCAACGACATCATGGGCGGCATGTTTGGTGCCATGGGCGCCATGGCCGCGTTGGCGCAACGTGCACACACCGGACAAGGTCAAGAAGTTCAAAGCGCCCTCTTTGAAAACAATGTGCTGTTGGTGGCGCAGCACATGATGCAATACCAAGTGACGGGGAAAGCCGCTGCGCCCATGCCGGCGCGAATTTCTGCGTGGGCCATTTACGATGTGTTTGAAGTGAAAGACGGCGAACAAATTTTCTTGGCGGTGGTGAGCGATACCGCTTGGCAAATTTTCTGCAACGTCATGGATTGTGCTGATTTGTTTTCTGACCCGCGTTTGAAAACCAACAACGAACGTGTCTTGGCCCGGGACTGGCTGATCCCTCTTTTGCGCGAGCGTTTGCGCGTGCATTCCAAGCAGCATTTGAGCCACGTTTTTGAACAAAACGCATTGCCCTATGCACCCATCACAGCCCCCCAAGAATTGCTGGACGACCCACACCTGAAGGCCACTGGGGGTTTGGCCCCCGTTGAATTGAACGATGGCAGACAGGTGAGCACCGTGTTGTTGCCACTCACACTCAATCAAGAACGTTTGAAGGTGCGCACTTCAGCGCCGCACTTAGGTGAACACAACCCAAGCATTTTGAGCAGCTTGGGCTACAGCCCAGAAGAGATCAAGCAACTGAGCAACCCGCAAGATGCTGATGCACTTGAACCACCGCCACACCAGCCCCACCCGACGTCAACGCCAAACCAAGGCTGAACATGGACAAGCTCAAAGTTTTTGAATCATTTGTCTCCGTCGCCACCCGCGGGAGTTTGAGCGCCGCGGCACGGGCTGAAGGTGTCGCACCCGCCATCATGGGCAGGCGGTTGGACGCGCTGGAATCACATCTCGGCGTGAAGCTCCTGCACAGAACCACGCGCCGCATCAGCCTGACCCATGAAGGCAGTGCCTTCTTAGAGAATTGCCAACGTCTTTTAAGCGATGTGGCGAATGCAGAAGACAGCGTTTCTGTGGGGGGCCTGAAAGCCAGCGGTCATCTGCGCATCACTGCGCCCGCAGGCTTTGGGCGTCGCCATGTCGCGCCCTTAGCACCCTTGTTTCACGCACAAAATCCCGAGGTCAAAATTTCTTTGAATTTAAGCGACCGCGTGATTGACTTGGCCGCAGAAGGATTTGACTTTGCAGTGCGCGTAGGTGACCTGCCCGATTCTTCATTGGTCAGTGTTCGACTAGCAGACAACCGAAGGTTGTGTGTGGCCACGCCAGAGTATTTGGCGCAAAACGGCACGCCGCAACATCCTTCCGACTTGATGCACCACCACTGCCTTACCCTCTCCAGCGATGCATCACAAACTCGCGGTTGGGCCTTCAAATTGCCCCCCACCCACAGCGCAGAGGCGCCAGAAGTGACGTACCTTCGCCCACACGGCCCTTTAGATTGCTCTGATGGTCAGGTTTTGCACAGTTGGTGCCTGGCCGGCATGGGGGTTGCCTGGCGCAGCACGTGGGAGGTGGAAAACGACATCCATTCGGGCAAATTGGTCGAAATTTTGGCCAATTTTGCGGCACCCCCCAATGGCATTTATGGCGTATTCCCCCAACGCAAGCACTTACCGCTCCGATTGCGGCTTTGGATCGACTTTTTGAAGCATCACTACAGCTTACCGGCAACTTGGCAAAGCGCCCCGTAAAATCGGGGGATGCTCTTCGCCAAACAAGAATTACGCTCGGCCCTTGCCGCCGAACTCGAACGCCTGCATTCCGGTGCCGGCGCCAAAGCCATTTTTGAATCACCCAAAGTGGCCGCTCATGGCGATCTGGCCTGCACGGCTGCCATGCACTTAGCCAAACCTTTAGGCCAAAACCCCAGGCAAGTCGGAGAGGCCTTGCGCACCGCGCTCATGGCCACGCCCGCTTTCACCCAATGGGTTGAAAGCATCGACATTGCAGGTCCAGGGTTTTTAAATCTCAAACTCAAACCCAGCGCCAAACAAGCGGTGGTCAAAGAAGTGCTGCATGCAGCCTCCTGCTTTGGCAAGCAAGCTGAGCGCAAAGAAAAATTGCTGGTGGAATTTGTGTCTGCCAATCCAACCGGGCCTTTGCATGTGGGCCATGGCAGACAAGCCGCGTTGGGCGATGCCATTTGCAATTTGTTCGCCACCCAAGGCTGGTCGGTGTACCGCGAGTTTTATTACAACGACGCAGGTGTGCAAATCAACACCTTGGCCACCTCAACTCAACTGCGTGCTCAAGGTTTCAAACCAGGCGATGCCCAATGGCCCAGCGGAGACAATGCGGCCGCCTACAACGGTGACTATATTCAAGACATTGCAGAAGATTTCTTGGCCCAAAAAACCGTCCAATCTGACGACCGAGAATTCACCGGCAGTGGTGACTTGAGTGATTTGAACGGCATGCGCGAATTTGCCGTGGCCTATTTGCGCCACGAGCAAGACCTTGACTTGAAAGCCTTCGACGTCAAGTTCGACAATTACTACCTTGAGTCCAGCCTGTACACCAGCGGCCGCGTGGACGCTGCTGTGAAAAAGCTGCAAGAAGCAGGCAAGACCTACGAGCAAGATGGCGCACTGTGGCTCAAGTCCACCGACTACGGTGACGACAAAGACCGCGTGATGCGCAAAGGCGACGGCACCTACACCTACTTTGTGCCCGATGTGGCCTACCACATTACCAAATGGGAACGCGGCTTCACCAAAGTTGTGAACATTCAAGGCACCGACCACCACGGCACCATTGCGCGCGTCCGCGCTGGCTTGCAAGCCGCTGGTGCGGGCATTCCTGAGGGCTATCCCGACTACGTTTTGCACACCATGGTGCGCGTGATGCGCGGCGGTGTGGAAGTGAAAATTTCCAAACGCGCGGGCAGCTATGTCACGCTGCGCGATCTGATTGAATGGACCAGCAAAGATGCGGTGCGCTTCTTCTTGCTCAGCCGCAAGCCCGACACCGAATACGTGTTCGACATTGATTTGGCCTTGGCCAAAAACAACGACAACCCCGTGTATTACGTGCAATATGCCCATGCAAGAATTCACTCCATTTTGCGAACTTGGGGGGGCGATGTGGCCAGCTTGGCCAAGGTCGATTTATCGAACTTAGAAAATCCCAAAGCACAAGCCCTCATGCTGCTTTTGGCCAAGTACCCAGAGATGCTCACCGCTGCCGCACACGACTTTGCACCGCACGACGTCACCTTCTTCCTGCGCGATTTGGCCGCCAGCTATCACAGCTACTACGATGCTGAGCGGATTCTGGTGGAAGACGAGCAACTCAAACTCGCGCGCTTGGCCTTGGTTGCGGCCTGCGCGCAAGTCTTGCAAAATGGCTTGAAAATTTTGGGTGTTTCAGCACCTGAACAAATGTAATGATGGCATCCC
>CANJOS010000138.1 GCA_947476015.1 Comamonadaceae bacterium
AGGCCCACAATTTGACGCGTGGTCAGTGCCTGCACCTGCTTGCTGCTCAATGCAGCCAGGTTGGTGGAAGTCAATACCGCCACATCCACTGTTTCCATCGCCGCCAATTGCGCTGTGCTCAGGGCTTTGACTGCTGTGGTGGTTAAGGCTGCTGCCTGCTCTGTGGTCAAAGACACCATCTGCATGGTCGTCAGACCCGCCAATGCGCCAGTGCTCAGTTGTGACAAAGCAGTCGTTGTCAGTCCAGACAATTGAGTCGTGGTCAAGCCTCGCACCTGCGTGCTGCTAAGCAAAGCAATATTGGTTGAACTCAAAACTTCCAAATCGACCGTTTCCATGGCGCCAATCTGAGCCGCATTCAGAGCCTTCACGCTGGTGCTGCTCAAACTTGAAGCCTGTGCTGTCGTTAACGACATAATTTGCGACGTAGACAATGCACTCGCCAGCTTGGAGCTTAGATTCGAAATTTGGGCAGTGCTCAAGCCCGCCACTTGCGTGGTCGTGAGATACGACAAGGTCTTGGTGCTCAAACCAGCAATCTGTGCAGTGGTGAGAGCGGCAATTTGAGCCGTACTTAAAGCTTTGACTTGGGTGCTGCTCAGAGCGTCCAAATTGGCAGAATTCAGAACTGCAATGTCGCGCGTTTCAATGGCAGCGATCTGATTTGTAGAAAAGGCTATCAAGCTGGAAGTTTTAAGCCCGGCAACTTGAGATGTTGAGAGAGCCGAAATTTGACTGCTGGTGAGCGTTTTAATGACGCTGGAAGTGAGGCTCCCCATTTGCGTTGAGGTCAAGCCCTCAATTTGAATTGCCGAAAGGGCTTGAAATTGAGTGCTGGTCAATGCAGCCAAGCTTGAAGTACTCAAAAGTGCCAAGTCGGCAGTTTCCAGCGCTGCAACTTGATCCACACTTAACAGTTTGAGGATGGCCGTAGTGAGTGCAGTCACCTGAACCGACGTAAGCCCTGCAATTTGAGCAGTGCTGAGCGCCCCAATTTGAGAGCTGGTGAGTGACAGCAAATTGCCAGTTGTTAAAGCAGCCAAATCTCTCGATTCAATGGCAGCAATTTGTGATGTTGTGAGAAGTTGCAATGCACTTGACTGAAGGCTGACAACTTGTGACGATGTAAGTGCGCCAATCTGAGCGCCAGTGAGCGCTTGCAACTGAGCCACGCTCAAAACCGCCAAATTGGCCGTGGTCAAAACTGCCAAATCTAGGGTTTCAATTGAGGCAATTTGGGCTGTGGACAAGGCCTGCAGCGCAATTGACCTGAGGTTGGCAACTTGTGAAGTGTTGAGCGCAACAATCTGCTGAGTGGTAAGTGCTGAAAGAGCGTTGGTTTTAATCAGGGCCACTTGAGCCGTGCTCAAAACAGCAATTTGATCGGTGCTGAGTGCAGCCACCTGTTCGGAAGTCAAAGTGGAAAAAACAGTGTCACGCAATAGAGAAAAATCAGCAGTCTCAATGGCTGAGATATTTTCAGTAGAAAGTCCTGCAATAAAACGGGTGGTGATGAATGGGGCTTGGGCAGTTGTTAAAGCAACCAGTTGATTTGTGGTTAATGAGAATGCTTGAGACGTAGTAATGACGGCCAACTCTGATGAGGTCAGCAGACTGATGTCCGTAGTCGAAAGACTAGACAAGACTGAGGTTGAAGATATCGTCATTTCATTACCATTTCTTTCTTAATTGCTCACGCAATCAAAGATGCATTCGCCATCGGGAGTTCCTCAATCTTTCGATTGAAACTCCATTGCTTGTATCGAGTATCGACAAAAGTTTTAAAAACTGTACAGGTCACGTGTTTATCCAATTAACCCATTAAGAGACAAATCTAATAGAAATCATCAACTTCACCAATGCCTCAAAGGTGTAACTGACGTAACGTAAGCACCTTAATTAGCGTAATAAAGCTAAAGATTTCTCCACTATTTCCGATTCATGGTAAACAGAATTAACAAAGTTAAAGCCATGATGACCATCGATACCCCAGATTCCGGCGTTGCCATGACAGAGGTTCGCCGTTACCCGTTCAACCAAATGAATGTGGGCGACTCCATCCTGATTGACGACTTCCGTGTCGCTCAAAGTGCCCGGGTCTCGGCCATCAATTTCATCAAGCGCCACAACCTTTGCTGGAAGTTCAGCATGCGCAAGATGGAAAACGGCTGGCGAATTTTCAGGGTTAACTGAAAAGTAGCTACTAACTTACATTCCTTCTTTCATCCAATTCTTCACATATCAAGGCTCCCTGATCGCTTCGTCCATGGCCTTCATCATGGGCCACAGCAAATAAGACATCACGGAGCGCTTGCCCACCACAATTTCTGCATTCAAAGTCATACCTGGCAAGAGGCGTGTTTTCTCGGGCAAGTTTCTCAACTGCTCCGTTCCCAAAGTAATTCGACTCATGTAGTAGGCCGTTGACACGCTGGGGTTCAGTCCGGACTCGCGTTTGAAAGCGTCTTCACTCAAAGTTCTGACCTGGCCCTGCAAAGCGCCATGCTTTTGAAATGGGAAGGCATCGAGCTTCAAATGGGCTGAAACGCCCGTTTTGATGTAGCCAATGTCGATGGCATCAATGTTGACCTCTGCTTCCAAGGTATCGCCCAACGGAACCAAGGTGAACATTTTTTCAGCCGCCTGGACCACCGAGCCCTGTGAAAGTTTGGCCATGTCCAGCACCACCGCATCGACGGGTGCCACCAGCGAGACCAATTGTTTGCGTTTGTCAGCCTTTTGAAGTTGCTCACTGACGCTGTCGCGTTCACGCGAAGTGCTCAACAAATCTTCCATGGCTTTTTGGCGCCAACCTTTGATGAAAGCCGTTTTCTCCGCTTCGAGTGCCGACTTTTCGCGTTTCAATTCGAATTCTTTGCTGACAGCCATATCGAGGTCACGCTGACCATTGAGTCGTTTTTCTCTGGCTTCCAACAAATGCAAGCGGGCGCCAAATTGTTGCGCCATCAAAGCTTCTTGCATGGCTTCCATTTCGACCAATGACTTCACACGCTGGCCCAGTACGTCTTGGTCTCGGCGGTTGGTTTGAAGTCCAGCTTCCAAACGGGCCAAGTTTTGATCCATCTTGGTGACTTGGGCTTCGTAGTTGGCTTTGCGCTCGGCCGACAACTCTGCTTGCAATTGACGATCTTTGTCTTTGCCGCCATACAAACCCAGTTTGCCGCGCAACTCACTGCTCAAGCCAGCTGATTGGGTGTCTAAACTTTGCAGTCTTGCACGGAGTTGCGATTCGTCGGCAGATGCAAAGGTAGGGTCCAAGGTGGCCAGCACCTCACCTTTGCGAACCACTTGTCCAACACGCACTTCAATTTTTTGAATGATGGACGTTTCCAAAGGTTGCACCACCAAGTTGGGCAGCGGTGTCATGAGACGGCCTTGGGCCACCACCACTTTCTCAACCTGAGAGAAGCATGCCCAAAGTACAAAGCACACCACAGCGCTCGTCAGCACATACACCGTGCTGCGGACATAGGCCGGCAAAGGCAGTCGTTCGATGGCATCGGCGTCGGGCAAAAACTCGATCACCGTGTCGTCACGACCGCGCTTGGCTTCGGGCGTCACAGATGACTTGTTTGTTGGTTCCATAAATTTGAATAGGTTTCACTGCGGGTGAGTAACTCTTTGTGAGGGCCACTGTCTACCAGCTTGCCGTTTTGCATCACCAAGATGGTGTGTGCATTGACCAGGGTAGACAGCCGGTGTGAAATCATGATGACCGTTCGGCCCACCGCGATGCGAGACAAGTTGTTGATGAAGATGGTTTCGCTTTCAGGGTCGAGCGCACTGGCCGCTTCGTCCAAGATGAGAATGCGCGGGTTAGAGATGAGGGAACGCGCAATCGACAAGCGTTGCTTCTGCCCACCCGACAAGTTGGCTGCGTTTTCTTCCAGCAGGGTGTCGTAGCCTTGAGGCATGCGCTCGATGAACTCGTCAGCGCCAGCTGTTTGCGCAGCCGCCACAATTTCTTCAAACGTTGCGTCGGGTTTGGTGACGCACAAGTTTTCGCGAATGCTACCGCGGAATAAAAAGTTTTCTTGCAACACCACGCCAATTTGGCGACGCAAATGTGAAAGCTCAAATTCACGCGCATCAATGCCGTCAAATCGAATGAGGCCTTCTTGCAAGGGGTACAGACCTTGAATGAGTTTGGTCAGTGTTGTTTTGCCTGAACCACTGCGCCCCACAATGCCGATCACGGCGCCCGATGGAATGGTGAAAGTGGCTTTGTCTAAGGCTGCTGTGCTAGAACCAGGGTATCGAAATGTCACGGCATCAAAGGAGATATCGCCCACCAAGGTAGGGCGCAATCCGCCCGCATCAGCGCGGCCTTCAGGGGCTCGGTTCATGACTTCGCCCATCATGCGCACTGACAAAGCAGTTTCTTGGTATTCGTTGACCAAGCCCACCATGGAAATAAGCGGGCCCACCACGCGACCTGAAATCATTTGGAACGCAATGAGCGCACCCACGCTGAGTGTTTGATCAAACACTTGTTGGGCACCAATCACAATGATGACCACGGGCAATAACTTGCCTAAGAAATCTGTGATGGCATTGCCAGTGATGGAGATCTTGCCTACACGGTAATGCAGGGTGATGGCTTCGGCTGACCTTTGATCCCAATACTTTCTTTGGCTCGGCTCAATGGCCAGGGCTTTCACCGTGCGCATGCCGTGAATGGTTTCAACCAACATGGCTTGGCGTTGGCCTTCTGCGCTGTACAAAGCACTCAATCGCCTTTGATAAGTTGGCAGCATGGCCACAATGATGGCGGCAATCATGGCGGTGAACACCAACACGATGAGAGCCAGCTGCACAGAATAGAAAAATAAGATGGGCACAAAAATGACCAAGGCAATGGCGTCCAAGCCTGTGATGAAAATTCTGCCTGTTAAGAACCCGCGAATTCTTTCCAACTGCTGCATGTGGCGGGTGATTACACCTGCTGTGGCAGTTTCAAAATAATCAATGGGCAGGGTGAGCAAATGACTGAACACTCGGCGAGTCAGCCGCATGTCAATCTTGTTGGTAGCCGCAAGGGTCAGCACCTGACGAAGGTAACCAAATAAAGCATCGAACAACAAGGCCAGCACCATGCCTGCGCCCAGAACCCACAAGGTGGTTTCACTTTGATGGGTGAGCACCTTGTCAATCACCAACTGAAAGAAGATGGGCGAAGCCATGCTCAGAATGTGCATGGCGATGGCCGCAATCAAGATGTCCCTGAAGGCATCTTTTTGTTTCAATATCTCGGGAATGAACCAACGGAATCCAAAAGGCTGCTTGGGATCCGTGAGACTGTATTCGCGTTTGACCAACAGCACTTGGCCATGCCAATGGCGGCAAAAAGTGGCCTGATCTTGCAAGACCACCACCGCTTCTTTGGCCATGGGATCTAACACCGCAACCTTCTTCTCTGATTCGCCCCGCACGCCCACCACAATGACTGAGCGGCCGGTGGACAATCGGGCAATGAGCGGAAAGACGCCGCCCTGTGCCAACAAACCTTCCCAGCTCAAGACGTCAGCCTTGGCTTTCAAGCCGACTTCTTCTGCAATGCGTATGGCGGCTAAATCCTTCGGCTCTTCGCTGCCCAAGGCATATTCGGAAATGAGTCGCTCAGGATTGATCTGCAGTCCATGGTGTTGGGCTACTGCAGTCAAACATTGAATGAGGGTGTGTTGAAAAGCTTCAGACATTCAACACTCATTCACGGTTCAAAACCGTGATACTGATACGGCGGTTGCGCGGATCTTTGGGATCGTTGGCGTTGTAGGGGGCGGTGTCAGCGACACCTTCAATTTTGGCAAACCGACTTTCCGGAATGCCTTTTTTCTCAATGATCTTGCGTGTTTCTTCTGCGCGCTCGGTCGACAAGGCCCAGTTGTTTTTACCATCGGTGTTGGCAAACTTCAAACTGTCGGTGTGCCCTCGGATGGCCACTTTGTTGGGCATGGCCGCTAAAGTCTTGCTCACTTCTGCCAACAAAGCTTGCGCTCTGGGCGTCATGGTGGTGCCGCCCAAGCCAAACATGGCAAAGTCGGCTTTGTCAATGATCTCAATGCGCAGGCCATCTTTGTCTCGCGCAAACTGAACTTGGTCTTTCAAGTTGTCGAGCTTCGGATTTTTGGCCATGGCCTCTTTGATTTCTTTTTCCATCTTTTCAAAGTCGGCTTTGTCTGCGGCTTCCTTGCCTTTTTTGCCAGGATCACCATCTTGCCCAGACTCTTTGCTGTCAGCACCGCGAGGCGATGGGTCGTTTTCTGTGGGACCACCCTGTGAACGGGGTGTCACCATGTTCATCATGTTGGTTTGCCGGGCTTGAAACGGAAAACCTTCGGTGTCGATGACGGATGCACCGCCCAACATGCCGTCGGATCCCGCCAACTTGCCCATGGTCACATTGCTTTGAGACGTAGGCTTGAAATAGTCTGCAACGCTTTTGCGTTGGTCTGCATTGGACGCACCCAGCAGCCACATCAACAAGAAGAAGGCCATCATGGCCGTCATCATGTCGGCCAGCGCAATTTTCCAAGCACCACCGTGAGCACCACCGTGCCCATCGTCCATGATTTTTTTGATGGTGATGGTGGGCGCAACCACCACCGGCGCATCCGGATCGGCCTCCTCAGGAATGAGGGGCGCAGCCTCCGCCGCAGCTTCAGGCGCAGCCTCTGCTAACGCTTCAGGCGGCGCAGCAGCAGCAACTGCTTCTTCTGTGGGTGCCTCTAAAACCGCTTCAGCCATTTTGATTAGCCTCGCAAGCCGTCAAACACTTCAGCAAAACTTGGCTGATTGTGGTGGCTGATACCGGCCCGCGCGGCCTCAATGATCAAGGGCATTGGATGACCGTGCAAGGTACCAATGATG
>CANJOS010000139.1 GCA_947476015.1 Comamonadaceae bacterium
CTCAACAACACCTTGATTGTCTTCACCAGTGACAATGGCGGTGAGCGTTTTAGCGACAATTGGCCTTTGGTGGGTGGAAAGATGGACCTCACCGAGGGCGGCATTCGCGTACCTTGGATTGCCCATTGGCCCGAAGGTATTAAACACCCAGGTAGAACCTCCGCACAACACTGTATGACCATGGATTGGTCAGCTACGATGGTTGAGCTAGGCGGCGGACAGGCCCATGCCGAATACCCATTTGATGGTGTTTCTCTGAAGCCTATTTTGCAAAATCTTCAATCTCACTTTGAACGCCCCCTATATTGGCGCATGAATCACAGGGGGCAGCGCGCGTTGCGTCATGGTGATTGGAAGTATTTGCGGGTGGATGGCATTGATTACTTGTTCAACGTGGTGGTCGATGCCAGAGAACGCGCTAATTTGGCAAAGGTGGAGCCCAAACGCCTTCAGGGGATGACGGCCGACTGGGAGGCTTGGAATGACAGCATGCCGCCAATTCCTGAAGACGCCACCATCAGCCTGGGCTTTTCCGCCAAGGACATGCCACAGCGTTAAGCCGCTTGAGGACTTGCAATAGGAGCCTCTTTGATGGGTAAGTTCACAAGGGCCGCCATCCCTGAAAGTGCAATGTCGGCCCACCACATCCAATCGTAGTTGCCCTGAGCGGTTAAAACAAGACCGCCCAAATAAGCGCCCAAGAACCCTCCGATTTGGTGTGACAACAGCGTGAGACCAAAAAGGGTGGCCAAATACCGAATGCCAAACAGCTTGCCCACAATGGCTGCGGTAGGGGGGACAGTGGCCAGCCATGTCAAACCTAAACCTAATGCAAAAGCATAGAAGGTCCATTCTGTTTTGGGTGCTGCCAAGTAAAGTGCAATAAAAACGGCTCGCGAGCCATACATGGCCGCCAATATGTATTTACTTCGGTAGACATTCACGCAAGATCCCGCGAGCAGGCTTCCCACGATATTGGCCAATCCAATGATGGCAAGCGACCAGCTTGCGACGGTGGGTGTCAGGCCGCACAGTCCAACCTCGGTGGGCAAATGGGTGACCAAAAAAGCAATGTGAAAGCCGCAGGTGAAAAAGCCCAAATGCAGCAACAAGTAACTTTGATTGCGCATGGCTTCACGCACGGCATTTTTCAAACCACGATCGGGCGTGGATTGAGCAGCGGGTGCATGCGTATCGCTGGTGAGTCGGTTCATGAGGGGAATGGCCAACAAGGTGATCATCGCCATTGACCACATCGAGCCCATCCAGCCCAGTCCTTGTATGAGTTTTTGAATAACGGGTGCAAAAATAAATTGTCCAAGCGATCCACCTGCATTGAGGATGCCTGAGGCTGTACCTCGCGATTCCGCGGGGACGCGTTGTGCGACTGCACTCAACAAAACAGAGAAGCTACAGGTACCAGCACCCATTGAGGTTAAAACGCCAAGCGTCAGAATGAGACCGAGGCTGCTGGTGACAAAAGGCGTGAGTGCCGAACCCACCACCAAGATCAACAAGCCATAAAGGAGAACAGGACGGGGGCCATATTTGTCTGCAAAGGCGCCTGCGATGGGTTGAATGGCACCCCAAACAAATTGTCCAACTGCCATGGCCAAGCTGATGCTCACAATGCCCAAGCCGGTGTCAGTGTTAATCGGTCCGACATACAAGCCCATGGACTGTCGCGAACCCATGGTGATCATCAGTATCGAAGCCGCCATGAGTGTGGTGATCCACACACCGCGGTGGTTCATGTTGGAAAATAAAGTCATGCGATGCACTGCTCGAAAGTTAAGCAGCCATCTTAGTCGATCATTGACATGCTGGTTGTCGAGAAAGAGACAGAGCCTATTGTGAAAATGGGCTCTGTCTTGAAGATCTCAGTGACTGAATTGAAAGTGCACTGAGTGATGATGGGCATGGAACAGCCTGTTTACTTTTTTGCAGTGTCCTTGGCTACATCTTTGGCAGCTTTTTCGGCCTTCTTGGCTTCTGGCTTGGCTTCAGCTTTCACCTCTGTTTTGGCAGTGGCTTTGGCATCTGCTTTGGCCTCAGCTTTGACGGGTGCTGCGGGCGTGCTTGGCGCTGCTGGTGTGGTGGCAAAAGCAGCGGCAGAAAAAGCGCCAATGATCAAGGTAGCGAGAAGTTTAGTCATGATGTTTCCTTCATGTTGTTTCAAAACTCCACAGATTGGGAGTGATCATTCAACGGCAGGGAAGACATGCTTGTTGACTGAAATATTTAATTATTTCTGTCAACTTTCATGCTGGATTGGCGTTGATGTCTGCACTCATTTTCTCAATGCAATGCGCTGATTTTAGTTTGCCAACAATTGCTCAGCAACAGCATCCATGGCGAGATCAGAGCGACTGGCCGCTTGCAATAATGTTGCATTTGAAATTTGTAAAAAATTACGCTTCATAGAAGTGAAGTATGCAGGGTCATAGTGCAACGTGAGGAGATCTCGAACCACCGATTCAACATTCCCAGCCATCACTTGCGTTTGCCATTGCGCAACGACTTGTTGACCGCGCAGCGCTGAAAGTGCACTGAGGCGATTGCAGAAAAGCGCTGGATCTTTGACAAAAAAATCATAATCTTCCAATAGCAGTTTCACACGCTCATCGTCGGACAGGCTAAGTTGATAGCAGGGACTTGAGCGCATGGCCAAAATCAAAGTTTCAGGGACGGCTAAATTGCCCACTTTTCGACTTTCTGATTCAACGTAGACAGGCTTGCCAGGGTCCATGCTGCAAAGACTGTCCCAGAGCAAGGTGTCGAAATGTTTTTGACTCGGCTGTGCTTCCCCCGGAATGACGCCCAACACGGAGCTGCGATGTCGGGCCAGTCCTTCTAAATCAAGAACCTGCGCGCCTTGTGCCTTCAGTCGATGGAGCAATCTGGTTTTGCCTGATCCAGTAGGTCCGCAAATGACACGCCATGAGATTCTTTCTGCAAGCACAGGAATGGCGGCAATGAGGGCAGCTCTGAAGGCTTTATAGCCACCTTCAATGATGAAAACTTTGAAACCAATTTGACCCAAAATCAAAGCCAACGAAGCGCTTCGCTTGCCGCCGCGCCAACAATAAATCAAGGGTTGCCAGTTTTTAGGCAATTCCATCACATGCTGCTCGATGTGCCTTGAAATATTGGCAGCGACCATGGCAGCCCCTTTTTTTTGTGCCTCGAAGGGGTTGATCTGTTTGTAGATTGTGCCCACCACAATGCGTTGTTCATTGCTCAAGGAGGGCCAGTTGAGTGCAGCCGGCAGATGGTCGAGTTCAAATTCATCTTCGCTGCGCGCGTCAATGATGGCGCTGAACCCGCCTGGTGAACCTAGGCCCCGGGCCATTCGGGCCATGGCATCTTCCGCACTGATGGGGTGAACGCTCACGATAGCCCCTTCATGCAGGTGTGTTCAGGCCCGTGCATGGCTTTGGTTGAGCGCAAAACCTCACTTAAATCGTCAGGTGTCATTTGGAAGCCACACCCCCCTCCATGGGAGAAGCTGGTGAGCCGAAAGGCGTTGTTGGGTTCGAAATTCATGACAGTTCCAATTTTTGCATCGCATTGATTATGGCAAACCCGACTAGATAGCTCTGTGCTTTCACGAAACAATGTCATGGACTTAGCTCTCAACATGCCTTCATCCTTGTGCTTGTTGCCATTTTTCAAGGGTTTTTATGAAACGTCGCCAACTGAATCTCCTCCTTAGCAGTCTTTCCATTGTGTGTTTTGCTTCAGGTACCCCTGTTCATGCTCAAGAAAAATACCCTTCCCGGCAAGTGACGCTGGTAGTGCCACAAGCTGCGGGAGGCGCGAACGATGCCATTGCCAGGGTGATTGCCCAAAAGTTGTCCGAGCAATGGGGCCAATCTGTGATTGTTGAAAATCGACCTGGTGCGGGTGGAAATGTTGGCACAGCGCTTGTGGCCAAAGCCAAAAACGATGGCTACACCTTGCTGCTGAATGCCGACAGCGCTCAGGTCATCAATCCTTTTTTGTACGCCAAGACTGGATTTGATTCTGTGAAAGATTTTGACCCGATTGCGCCAGTTGCAAAGGCCGGCTACGTCTTGGTGGCTCATCCATCTTTACCCGCCAACAATGTGTCTGAACTCATTGCGCTGGCTAAATCCAAACCAGGGGCCCTGTCTATCGCCTCGGCAGGCAATGGAACCCTGAACCACTTGATTGGGGAGATGCTGCAAAAGGCGACAGACATCCAGTTGCAACATATTCCCTATAAAGCGGCAGCGGCAGCGGCTACCGATGTGGTGGGTGGTCAGGTGCCTTTGTCTGTTCAAAGCATGCCGTCCTCGATCGCCTTCATTCGTGCGGGCAAATTGAAAGTATTGGGCGTCGTCAATGAAAAACGATTGGCCGCCTTACCGGATTCGCCGACCATTGGCGAGACTGTGGCAGGTTTCGGTGCAACACCTTGGTATGGCATGTTTGCTCCTGCAGGCACACCAAAGAATATCTTGCAACAAATTCAAGTGGATGTGAGCAAGGCACTGGACGCCAAAGATGCGCAAGAAAAACTGGCAACCCTTGGCTGTGAGCCCTTCAAAGGGACATCAGAGCAGTTGGCCCAAATTGTTCGTTCAGACCTGATTCGCTGGGCCAAAATTGTGAAGGACTCAGGCGCCAAGCTTGATTGAGGCTTATACGCCGCCGTTCGGATGTGTGGGGTCTACCCACAAGACTTGTTCTGGTTTTTCTACGGGCTCTATGTCCAAATTAACTGCAACAGCCTGCCCATCACTCCTGCACAACACGCACTCCAGTGTTTCAGTTTGACTGGCATTGATTTCTTGGTGTGGCACGAAAGGTGGCACATAGATGAAATCTCCAGGGCCGGCTTCGGCTGTAAATTCGAGTTTTTCACCCCAACGCATTCTTGCCCGACCCTTGATGACATAGATGACACTTTCCAAGGGACCGTGGTGATGTGCGCCTGTTTTGGCGTTGGCGTGAATGGTCACGGTACCTGCCCATAATTTTTCAGCGCCTACCCGTGCGAAATTGATCGCTGCTTTTCGATCCATGCCGGGTGTCGAAGGCACATTGCCATCGAGCTGGTTGCTCGCAACCACACGAACCCCGTCATGCTTCCATGGGGTTTTATTTAGCGGGCTATTGACGGGATGGGGATGATCATGTGTCATTTTTTACTTTATGTTATTCAACCTATGGTTATCCAACTATAGGTTGAATAACATGCAGGTTTGAATTTTTGTCATTATTCTGGATAAAAATCATTCTGCACCATAAGCGCTGCCACCGATGTCATGGATAACGCTAAATGATCAAATTGAGTTAGTCTGTGTCTGTTGGTTCATCCATCCTTCATCAACCCTTTAATTTATCTACTTTATGACCATTTCAATGTACCAAGCCAGTGTCCCCAGACTGATCAACGGACTGACCAATTTGTCTCAATTGTTGGAAAAGGCGCAGGCCCATGCCGAGTTGAAAAAAATAGACCCCACTGTTTATGCCAATTTACGCATATTTCCAGACATGTTTCCTCTAAGTCGACAAGTTCAAATTGCTTGCGACGTGTCGAAGGGCTTGGCTGCAAGATTGGCGGGTGTTGATATCCCTGCTCATGAAGACACTGAAAAAGATCTGAAAGATTTGCAATTGAGAATAGCAAAAACCATTGCTTTTCTAGAGACCCTCAAAGCCTCTCAAATTGACGGCACGGAAGACAAAGACATAGTGATCAAGCGCGGTGACAAAGAAACCCATTACAAGGGCATGCAGTATTTAATGGGCCATGGCTTGCCCAATCTTTATTTTCACATGACCACCACCTACAGCATGCTCAGAGCCAGCGGCATTGAGGTTGGGAAGTCTGACTATCTCGGCAAAATTTAAACGGAATGCCTCCCCATCATGTTGAACTGGATTGATCAACGGGTACCCGTCAGGTACATGGCATTTTTTGCCACAGTGGCCCTTTGGGTTTTGTCTGCATTGCAGTTGGTGGTGGGGCAGGTGAGTTTTTTATGGGTTTTGCTGCTCACGGGTTTGGTGGTTGTCGGCGTTCATGACCTTCAGCAAACTCGGCACGCTATCTTGAGAAACTATCCGATCATTGGGCATCTGAGATTTCTTCTTGAATTCATTCGCCCTGAATTGCGGCAGTATTTCATTGAGGGTGATAGCGATGCTGTTCCTTTTTCTAGGTCACAGAGATCTTTGGTTTATGCAAGGGCAAAAGGGGAGTCTGACAAACGGCCATTTGGCACCCAAGTGAACGTTCGTGCCGTTGGACATGAATGGCTCTCACATTCAATCAACCCCTCCGTGATTGAGTCGCACGATTTTCGCGTTCATGTAGGTGGCAGTGCCTGTCAAAAACCCTATGACATCAGTTTGTTCAATATCTCCGCCATGAGTTTTGGCGCTCTCAGTGCCAATGCCATCATGGCTTTGAATTTGGGCGCTAAAAAGGGCGGCTTTGCTCACGATACCGGAGAGGGCTCAATCTCTCGCTATCACCGTGAGCATGGTGGCGATCTGATTTGGGAAATTGGTTCTGGCTATTTCGGTTGCCGAAACGAAGATGGCACATTCAATGCTGAAAAATTTCAAAAAAATGCCTTGTCTCCTCAGGTGAAAATGATTGAAATCAAACTCAGTCAAGGGGCCAAACCAGGCCATGGGGGGGTTTTGCCAGGCCCTAAGGTCACCCCTGAAATTGCAGAAGCCCGTGGCGTTTCAATGGGAGTTGATTGTGTCTCGCCCGCTGCGCACAGCAGTTTTTCAACGCCAACAGAACTCCTGCAATTTGTC
>CANJOS010000140.1 GCA_947476015.1 Comamonadaceae bacterium
TAATTAATAATCATTTAATCGATTATATTTATAATCTAAAAAATGAATTAAATTGAAAGCGTCCAGAGTAAATTAATGATTAATTCAAGCGACCTGAAAATAAAACTGTGTAATATATGTGTAATTGAGATAGTACATCATTAAATTGATATAACCTATTGTTTTTAAAAGAAAATAAAGCCTATTCAATTTTCTTGAAAAGGCTTTATTGTGGATTAACAGTCCGGCGCTCTACCGACTGAGCTATCGAGGAATATTCGGTTTGCTAGCAGAAAAGTACACAAATTTGAACAGTCTTTAGGACTAAGCCACTGCGCTATTTTGCGAAGCCTCGCACTGTAGCAAAAAAAATGCAGCTTTTCGAGGGCAAAAGGGTTTTGTTGGTTTGGGGCTGCGGAAGCTTGATTTCACTCTAAAAATATTCCTTTTGAGATGTATTTACTTTGAGCATTTATCAAGTGAATTGACATAATTGGGGTCAGATCAACATTGATTTTCAACCGGTGTTAAGGTTTTATGAAAATACGTTTCCTCGTTGCTTTGTTCTTCATTTTCTGGATTCAAAATGTCATGGCCATTGAAGAACCCCGATACACCCTGATCTTCAAGACTGGCACGTTTGAAGTCCGCCAATATGCACCGATGCTGGTTGCAGAAACGGTCGTTGAAGGCGATATGGATGAGGCTTCTACCCGAGGCTTCCGAAGAATTGCAGACTATATTTTCGGCAATAACCAGTCGGCGCAAACCGGCAGCGCCGCAAAAATAGCCATGACTGCACCTGTGACACTTGAGCCTCAATCAGAAAAAATTGCCATGACAGCCCCTGTCACCATGAGTTCTGCCAACAGTACGAGCAGCAATACCGACAACAACATGACCAGCAGTACCAAGTGGCGTGTCCACTTTGTGATGCCTTCCCAATACACCTCGGCCAACATTCCGCAACCCAAAAATGCCGACGTCAAATTGCGAGAAATTCCGGGCAAGTATTTTGCTGTTAACAGCTACACAGGCTTCAATACTCAATCGGGTGTACAAGCCAAAACAGATTTACTCATGGCATGGGTTCAAGAAAAGAAGCTGAAAGCTTTAAGCAACCCTCAACTTTCTCGCTACGACCCTCCTTGGACCTTGCCCATGTTTCGTCGCAACGAAATCATGGTTGAAATTGAAGAAGCCAAGGCGCCCAACTGAGTCGATGTTTTTTTCAAAACGAAAATTGAAGATTTGCGAATCTGCTGATATGGCGAGCCAAGGGGTAAAGATGCTATTGGTATTTCAAGCCATCTAGATTTTCCCCAATTGGTTAAGGAATGAATTCAGAGGTGCGATTGAAAATCAACACTGTGAGGGTGCTTGCCAAGCACAATGCCATGTCAGGGACATGCTGGCCCCACTTTGAAGGCTTGCGTTTGAAGTTGGGGTTATTCCACTTTTATGAAGGCCTTGACTCAAATGTCCAGGAAGCAGTGAGACAGGCTCTACACACAGGTAACCAGCTTCCGGCATTGCGTGTAGAACGAGTTGCGTTGTGCTCTCGCAGGAAATGACAATATTTCCATCACCACCAGAACTTAATAAGACGCTGCCGTTCCAACCTGAGAACGCGGCAGTTTCTCCAGCGCTCATCTGAAATGTAGGAGAGGCAGTTGTTTCCAAGGCACGACCTTCCAAATCTAGTTCATGCCTAAAACTGGCTTTCAGCTTCAGGCTTTCAGCTGCGACATTTGATTCAATTGGATGATAGGGGTGCCAGCCGATAGACAGTGGCATGGTCTCTGGTGAATTGTTGAGAACTGAAATCGTGAGCAACAGGCCTTGAGCGGACAAGCGAAACGATTGGGTTGCAGTGAAGTTCCATGGCCAGTTTGAATCAGTGCGATGCTCCAGTTGAAGCAAGGCGAAATCCTCACCAGACTCCCGCAATTGCCACTCTCTGCGGTGTGCCAGTCCATGCTGCGCAAAACCGTTTGGCCCATGAAGAGGGCTCACTTGCTTGCCGTCAAAGAAAATACCGTCAGGCGGTAATCTGTTTGCAAAGGGAATCATAGGAAAAGCGCCCGCTTTAGGCCATGCATCGGGCTCAAAAGGCTTTTCATCCCAGGGCACCAGCAGCGCTACTTTTCTTTCGTTGTCAGTCCAATCCAGAGATGCCAGCCGCCCCCCGGCGGATGGTGCTACCCGCGCCGTGTAGTTACCAGCCCTTAAGCTCAGCAAAGAACCACTGCAAAAAGGCATTGAGTTTTGGCAATCAGAATAATCTCAAGATAACTCAGTCTAATTGGGCACCAGAGAGCGCAACTGCTTCTTTCCATCGGGCAATTTGCTGAGGCACAAAGCTTGCGAAATCCTGTTGAGTGGAGCGGCGTACTTCGAAGCCCAGAGAAGCAAGCTGGTCTCGCACCTCTGGCATGTCCAAGACAGCTGTGAGCTCGGTGCTCAGTCGACTCACAATATCGGATGGCGTTCTAGCCGGCACATGAATCCCGTTCCATCCTGCGGTTCCACCATCGGCAAGCCCAAGCTCAGTCAGTGTCGGCACCTGAGGTAAAAAGGCAGTTCGCCCACCGGTAGTCACGGCCAGTGCTCGTAACTTACCGCTTTTGATGTGAGGTGCCACTTCAGGAAAGCCCGACATCATGGCGGGTACTTGGCCGCCCAAGAGGTCATTGAGCGCAGGGGCACCACCTTTGTAGGGTACGTGCGTGATGTCAAGGCTAGCCTTTTTACGCAGTAGCTCTAGTGCCAAGTGTTGGGCTGTGCCGTTTCCAGGACTTGCAACGTTAAGCGGCATTCTGCGCGCCAAGGCTACAAACTCCTGGATGGACTGTGCTGGTGACGATGGGTGTACAACCAGCACGCTAGGCGTATTGGCGATTTGGATCACCGGTATAAAGTCTTTGAGCGTGTCAAAAGGCAAGGTCTTGTACAAGCTCGGGTTGATGGAGAAGGGGCCGGACGATAGGAGCAACGTGTAACCATCGGGTGAAGACTTTGCAACAGCATCAGTGCCTATATTGCCTGATGCGCCTGCTTTGTTTTCCACGACGACTGATTGTTTGAGTCGATCCTGTAAATGACGTGCCACCAAACGTGCCGCAGCGTCTGAGGAGCCACCAGCTGGCCATGGCACAACAAGACGGATCGGCTTGTCTGGATAGTTGGCTGCATGCAGACTGGTAGAGACTGCCATTGCAACGACATTGGCCATGATGAGGCGTCGTGTGTACATCGTGTGTCCTTTTTAATTCAATGCGGAATTGTTCAAGTCTGAAAAGCCGAGTCGCTCAAAATATTCTGGAGGGGCGTCGTTTTGTCTCATCAAATTAATGATGTGCTCGCTTAGACGCGCCTGAGTCTTCGCGTCTGTGATCGGGTACTCCTGACCTGGGTCGGATTTAAGGTCGTAAAGGACCGTGACGGTGTCGTTTTGCGCTGCAGGACCATGCAACTGATAGTTTGGAGACTTTGGTGTAGATGGCACTCTCAGTAGCGGAGCACCTTTTGTAAAGGCTTGAGGCGGTGTAAGCTCAGCTTCGGCCAATTCCGCCACTGAATAAAATTCCTTCATGTGCGTTGGCATGAGCGTGTATTGGTTCAGACCTGCGCGATGCATCTCTGGTGGATACAAGAAAAGGGTGTGGCGCCCGTCGGTTACATTGACTGCACTGCCAAACACACCATAGATTGCAGCCTCTCTGATGGTGGTTTCACCTGCCAGTAACGGCATGATTGACACGCCAGTCACTTCTTTCGGAATTTCCAATCCGTGCATCTCTAACATCGTGGGCATTAAGTCGATAGTTTGAGTCAATGCTTGACGCCGAGTGCCCGCCTGTTCACGGAAATTTGGATGGTGGATGAAAAGGGGAATATGCGCCACCTCGTCATAGCAAGGCATGACATTCTTAGACCACCATGAGTGCTCACCCAGCAAAAAACCATGGTCGGTGGTAACGATCAAGCTGGTGTCGTCCCATAATTTTTTTGCATCCATGTCATCGAGCAATCGGCCAAGCTCATGATCGCAAAGAGCAACAATAGCGCTGTAGTTTGCGCGTAATTCCTCGCATTCTTCAATGGTTTCTGTCACGCGTTTATAGGGTGGCCAATCTAAAATGGGGCCTTTGTAGTCGGTTGGGTAGTCGCGGCGAAACTCTTCGGGTGCGTGAAATGGTTCGTGCGGATCGAAAGTTTCCAAGTGGAGCAGCCAGTCAGAAGCTTCGTGGTTGGTGTCAAGAAACTCTAAGCCAGCGTCAAAGCAGCGAACGGAAGGGAAGTCTTTGTAATCGCGAATCGACTCTCGATTGATCATGTGCGCTGAGAACTTGTGGCGGCGTTCATCGCTAAACTGCTTGGCATGATACTTCTCTCGCAAACGCTCCCAAGGTGGCTGGACCATGGCCTTCCAGGGGTCCCGTTCCTGACCGCGAATGAACTCATAGGTGTCATAGCGATTATGGTAAGTGGCGCCGCCGTCTCCCCAATAGTGGTAATGATCAGAAATCAGGTGTGAATACACGCCTTGTTTGTTCATCAGTGCGGCAAAAGAGTTGTCGAAGGGCTCTAGGGGGCCCCAACCTCTGTGCAAAAAATTAAGCCGCCCTGTATGCATATCGCGTCGCGCGGGCATGCACGGCAAACTACCAACATAGTGATTATCGAAGGTGATGCAGCGTTCGGCCAAGCGTTTGAAGTTGGGCGTTTGAATGCTTGTACCTCCATAAGTCTCCAGACTGCGGCGGTTAAGGGAATCGAATAAAACAAAGATGGTGCGCATAGTTGGTTGAAATGGTAAGGTGCGGCTTTTATTAGATCAAATCGATTTTTATTTTTTATTCATTGAATTAAATGATTTATCCAAACCCTCGACATTTGCGAGCATTCATTGCCTTGGCTGAAACAAGATCATTCACAGATGCAGCCAATGCCGTCCACATTGGTCAGCCCGCCCTGAGTCAGGCGATAGCAGGACTGGAAGCAATGGTCGGCGTACGCCTGATTGAGCGCAGTACGCGCTCGGTCAGTTTGACCCCCGCAGGAGCGGAGTTTCTGGTTGATGCCCGACGCGTTTTAGAGGCAAACGAGCATTTGTTGACACGAGGAACGCACTGGGCGGATGTTCATCGCGGAAGAATTGAATTGCTAGCAATTCCTTCGATGGCATATCGCCTTTTGCCAATGTTGGTGAGGGACTTTTCGAATGCTTATCCAGATGTGCGCGTTGAAGTGCATGATCATCCTGACCCAGTTCTGCGTCAAAAACTAGATCGCGGAGAGGGTGATTTAGCCATCATGACGCCAGTTCAAGACGACAACGATCAGTTTAGCCTGCCATTTCTGCGTGATCACTTTCGCGTGTTGATGCCGGCTGACCATCCACTTGCAAGACATAAATGGATTGACAGTAAACAGTTGCTGAGCGAACGCTTGGTATTGCTTCGCAGAGGAGCCCTGCTTCGCTCTTATACGGATGTTGCAATCGGGGCACTGTCGCTACAACATTCGCCATTGGAAGTAGATCAGCCGGGCACCTTGATTGGAATGGTCGAGGCCGGCCTGTGTATTGCGTTGTTGCCAGCAATGAGCTGCCCCAGTGTGGCATTGCGCACGGTCGTCACCCGGCCACTAAAGCAGCCATCAGTCAATCGAGTCATTGGATTTGCTTTATCACCGGGGCGTCAACCGATGCCGGCCGTCCATGCGTTCGTTCGCTTAGCACTTCAATCCTTGGCTGAAAACAAGAGTCACTTACCTGAGGGGTGTGAACTTCTGCCAACTTCACAGAAAAAAATTGAGCGGTTTCTGGGGAAGTAGGTCTCGTTGCTGCCTGAAAGAACCTTTAAAAGAGAGTTCGAACCGTTAATCTCAAGCTTCTAGGAGCCCCAGCATAAAGGTAATAGTGCCCAAACTGCTTAGGTGATTCACGCCAATAGGACTTGTTAGTTGCATTCTCTAAAGCCATTGTCCACTCAGTGTTTTGCCCCATGAATGGGTTGCTGTAGTGGGCAGCTAAGTCTGCAGTAGTCCAAGCCGGTAGGCTGATGTTGCCACGCTCGGTTACGTCGCGTTGGCCTTCATGACTCAGGCGCAACGATGTGCGCAAACCTGGCAGTTGGGTCCAGCGATATTCAATTGCAGCGCGCACCACCAAGGCCGGCATATTCAGAGGGCTTTGACCATTGAGACTTTGATCAATGATTGCATCTGCACGTGTTGCATGAAGCCAGGTGGCCGTTGTGTCCCATTTCCACTGGCTTGATTTGTAACCTAAACCCATCTCTAAACCGCGGTGGTGAGCGTTGCCGTCTAGTTTGCGTGTGCATGTGTTGGGTTCATCACAGGCACCCGCATCGCCCCACACAGGACGGGTGATGTCAAACAATGCGGCCTGCCATTGCCATGTTTGAATACCACCTTTGAATCCCAACTCTTTTTGTGTACTTTTGGCAGAAGGCAGCGCAACACCTGCGTTGGTATAGCGACTTCGATTGGGAGTGACTTGGGCTTCTACGCCTTGGCCATAACTGAGGTACCCCAAGGTATTGAAAGGCAGCTGGTGGCTGAAGGCCAGCCACGGTGTGGTGATGGTTCTGTCATCGTGAGTTGCGTTACTGCCATCTGTGCGTTGGCTGTCGCGCTGAATATGACTGGAGCGCAAGCCCAACCACAGGTCTGCAAAACGATTCAGCCGAATGCGATCTTTCACGCTGACTTCGGTGGCATGTTCTTGTCGGTTGGTATTGAGGTCGTA
>CANJOS010000141.1 GCA_947476015.1 Comamonadaceae bacterium
AAACCTCATGAAGATCCACGAGTACCAAGGCAAGGAAATCTTGCGTCAATTTGGTGTGCCAGTGCCCCGCGGCATTCCGGCCTTTACAGTGCAAGAAGCGGTGGAAGCCGCTCAAAAATTGGGCGGCCCTGTTTGGGTGGTCAAGGCCCAAATTCACGCAGGCGGCCGCGGCAAGGGCGGCGGCGTGAAGCTGGCGCGCTCGATTGATGAAGTGAAACAATTGGCCTCAGAAATTCTGGGCATGCAGTTGATTACGCACCAAACCGGCCCAGAAGGCCAAAAAGTCCGTCGACTCCTCATTGAAGACGGCGCCGACATCAAAAAAGAATATTACATCTCTGCAGTCACAGACCGGGCTTCACAGCGTGTGGCCATGATCGTCTCGAGCGAAGGCGGGATGGACATTGAGGGCGTAGCACACGACACACCCGAGAAGATCATCACCGAAATCGTTGATCCCGCTTTGGGCCTTACAGACGTTCAAGCTAAGAAGCTGTCTGACGCCATCGGCGTGCCAAGTGGCTCTACAGCCCAAGCCTCTGAAGTGCTCCAGAAGGTCTACAAGTGCTTCATGGAAACTGATGCGTCGCTGGTTGAAATCAATCCATTGATCTTGGAAGGCAACGGCGGCATTCGCGCTTTGGACGCTAAATTCAACTTCGACGCCAACGCTTTGTTCCGTCACCCTGAAATTGTGGCTTACCGCGATTTGGACGAAGAAGATCCTGCAGAAATTGAAGCGTCTAAATTCGACTTGGCCTACATCAGCTTGGACGGCAACATTGGTTGCTTGGTCAACGGTGCGGGCTTGGCGATGGCCACCATGGACACCATCAAGTTGTTTGGCGCTGAGCCTGCCAACTTCTTGGACGTGGGCGGCGGCGCCACCCCCGAGAAAGTCACCGAAGCATTCAAGATCATGTTGAAGAACCCCAAAGTGAAAGCCATTTTGGTCAACATCTTTGGCGGCATCATGAAGTGCGACACCATCGCAACCGGCGTGATCACCGCTTGCAAGGCCACTAACTTGAACGTGCCTTTGGTCGTTCGCATGAAGGGCACCAACGAGGATTTGGGCAAGAAGATGCTCAAAGAAAGCGGTTTGCCCATTATTTCCGTGGACACCATGGCAGAAGCAGCACAAGCTGCCGTTAAAGCGGTGAAAGGTTAATTACATGTCTATATTTATCAACAAAGACACCAAAGTCATTACCCAAGGCATTACCGGCAAGACCGGCCAGTTCCACACGGAAAAATGCCAAGAGTACGCAAACGGTAAAAACTGCTTTGTTGCAGGTGTGAATCCCAAAAAAGCGGGCGAGTCCATCTTCAACATCCCGATTTACGCTTCTGTCAAAGAAGCCGCTTCCAACACGGGCGCCACAGTGTCTGTGATTTATGTGCCGCCCGCGGGTGCAGCCGCCGCCATCTGGGAAGCCGTTGAAGCCGACCTCGATTTGGCCATCTGCATTACGGAAGGCATTCCTGTCCGTGACATGCTTGAATTGCGCAATCGCATGCGCGCCAAAGAAGCCGCTGGCGGCAAGAAGACTTTGCTCCTTGGCCCCAACTGCCCAGGCTTGATCACCCCCGATGAAATCAAGATCGGCATCATGCCCGGTCACATTCACCGCAAAGGCCGCATTGGCGTGGTGTCGCGTTCCGGCACTTTGACTTATGAAGCTGTTGCCCAACTCACCGAAATCGGTCTGGGCCAGTCTTCTGCCGTTGGTATTGGTGGCGATCCCATCAATGGCTTGAAGCACATCGACGTGATGCGCGCTTTCAACGAAGATCCCGAAACCGATGCAGTGATCATGATCGGTGAAATTGGCGGCCCAGACGAAGCCGAAGCGGCTCGTTGGTGCAAAGACAACATGAAAAAACCCATCGTTGGCTTCATCGCTGGGGTCACTGCCCCCGCTGGCAAGCGCATGGGTCATGCCGGTGCCTTGATCTCTGGCGGCGCGGACACAGCCGATGCCAAATTGGCCATCATGGAAGAATGCGGCTTCAAAATTACCCGGAATCCTTCCGAAATGGCCCGTTTGCTCAAAGCCATGCTGTAATTGCAATAAGCAGTTTTACGCACACCACGGCCCAAAGAGGCCGTTAAAATTCAAGTCCCGACAAAAGAACTGGCCTCCATGAGGCCGTTCTTATTCCTACTAAAAATGAAAAGGGACTCTCATGGAAATGTTGCAAAACGCCGACTTCTGGATCGGCTTGATGAAGATCATCTGGATCAACATCATTTTGTCTGGTGATAACGCGGTGGTGATCGCGTTAGCCGCTCGCTCCTTGCCTGAACATCAACAACGACAAGCCATCATGTTTGGTTCTGGCGCGGCCGTGGTGCTTCGAATTGCCTTGACGGTGGTTGCTGCTGCACTTCTTGAACTCTCCTACCTGCAGATCATTGGCGGCATCTTGCTTTTGTACATCGGTGCACAACTTTTAAGCGAGGATGGCGGCGAAGAAGAGGGCGATGTTGAAAAAGCCAGTTTGATGGTCGCCATCAGAACGATTCTGATTGCCGACTTGGTCATGAGCTTGGATAACGTGATTGCCGTTGCCGCTGCGGCCAAGGGCAACATGACATTGCTTATTTTAGGCCTGGCCATCAGTATTCCCATGGTGGTTTTTGGCAGCGCCATCATGATCAAGCTGATGTCCCGTTTCCCGATCATCGTGACCTTTGGTGCATGCCTCATTGGTTGGGTGGGCGGTGAAACCATTGCCAGTGACGTGGTGCTCCGTGAGTTCTCGGAAGCCAATCCTTGGCTTCATTACGCAGCAGCCACCGCAGGTGCTTTGTCTGTGTTGGCAGTGGGCAAGTATTTTCAAACCAAGCACACAAGCGCGGAAAAACCAGACGACTCTGTTTGATTGATCGCAAGCATTTGTAGCCAAGCCGACCCCCTGTGGTCGGCTTTTTTACGTCCTAATCAATGTCCTCAAGTTTAAAATTAGCTTTCACCAAGGACCACCATGACCCGTCAACGCTCCAATTATTTTCGCGGCTTCACCCTGATCGAGCTCATGGTGGTCATTGCCATCATTGGCGTGTTGGGCTCTTTGGCACTCCCCGCATACCAAGACTATGCCGTGCGGGCCAAAGTGTCAGAAATGATGTTGGCTGCCACGCAATGCAAAACAGCCGTGACAGAAGCTGTAAGCACGGCCTCTCAGGCCGATGTGAGTTCGGTGCTGCCAAGTGCATGTCAATCACAAACTTCTAAATATGTTGAAAGCATGGCGGTGAGTGCCAATGGCGTCATCACCGTGGTTGGTAACGCCACTTCTTTGCGCGGCAGCACCAGCGCCACGGCCAACGCTTTGTCGCTCACCCCAGTGCAAACTGGCAGCACGCTGTTGGTAGGCACCACCGATGGCGGAAAGTCCATCAGCGCTTGGAAATGTGGGCCCGCGGGTACAAATGGTTTAGAGCAAAAATATTTACCCAGCTCTTGCAAAGACGTCTAATTAGCTCAGTTGACAGCCGATTTTTCGAAAAGTCCGAGCGCTCTTAATTCCTTGGCATTCGTTGTAGAAATCATTACCATTGTGGTCAGAGGAATTTAGCCTGCCGTTCTTACTTAAATGGGACAGTTTTTCTGGCGCCTTAAATTGAGGTGCTAAAAGTGTTTTCGGACTTTGATCAACCCGCTACCAAAAAAATTCTTGAAATTAGTTTAAATGTTACCGCTGAAAAAAAATCTCAATTTAATTCTTCTTCTCGTAATTTTTGAACTCTTTTCAATTGGTTCGGCTTTTGCTGAAACAAAAATAGGAGATGTCTTTAGTGATAAATTTTTTACCGCTGACGGCATTGAATTTCCTCTTCCCAAGGGCGAGTGGAAACTAAGCAACAAAGCGCCTATAACATCTCCAATACCAGCAATTATCAATTCCTTGACTAACTTGGATGAAACATCAACCAATTCTTTATTGATAATATTAGAGTACACCAAAAACTTAAGGATGAGTGACGAGCTGTGTTCAGGCATGTCCGTTAATAAGGACGTTATTTTTTTAGTCGTCATGGGGGTACGCCTACTAGTTCGATAGGTAAGTGCAGTGCTTTTGGGTTGTTCCGAAACCTCAAAAGTTTTGCAGACTCACCTACATCACTACCTGCACTTAGAGCAATCATCAAAGAACAATTATGGCCTCAGACTAATAATGGCGATGACTCTATTGGTGTTGCACAGAGCGTATTAAATGTCGATAGGAATAACGGGAAAAGATATATTTTTTATTCATTTAATTTATCTTTCAATCATCAAAAATTATTTGAACGTATTTCTTCAATGCAAGGCGCCGATTACGCGGCGCTTAACAATTGGCATTCTAAATACATAGACTCTTTAGAGGAGTCATTGCTTAAAAAGCGATTTAAATCATTTGCTGATTTTGATAACACAGAAAATCTTCAAGCTCTTTTTGCGAATAGCGGTGCAAAAGAAATAGGGCCTCAAAAATTGGTTGCAACCTCGGTTGAAAATGCGACAAAGAAAGATGCCCCTAACGGCCAAGAAGATCCATTTGAGGCTGCAAGAAAACAAGCGGAAGAAGAATTCAACAAGGAAAATTCTTTTGCATTGAGTACGCTAACAACTGACGCGCAGCGAAAGGAGCAAGAACGTCAATTGGCTGCACAAAAAGCCCAGGAGCAACTTCGTGTTGCCGAAGAAACTCGGATTAAAGAACAACAGCGTATAGCGCTTGAGGCTCAGCAAAAGGAACAAGTGCGCTTAGCTCTTGAGGCCCAACAGAGAGAACAAGTACGACTCGCTCAAGAAGCAAGGCAAAAAGAGCACGAGCGTCAATTGGCTGAGCAAAATGCCAAGGAGCAACTTCGTGTTGCCGAAGAAACTCGGATTAAAGAACAACAGCGTATAGCGCTAGAGGCTCAGCAAAAGGAACAGGTGCGCTTAACTCAAGAAGCTAGGATCAAAGATCAACAACGACTTGCGGAGGATGCACGTATTAAAGAGAATCAGCGCTTAGCTCTTGAGTCTACAGAAATTAGCAGACTCCGCGCGGAAGCAGAAGAGTCCAAAAGAAAACAAGCTGAGCTTGAAGAGCAATTAAGACTCGCCAAGCAACAAAACCAAGTTGCGCCGCCTTCTGCAATGACAACGATGGCCAATAGAAAGGCATTGGTCATCGGAAACGATTCCTATAAATCCGTTTCAAAACTTTTAAACGCCCGTGAAGACGCTAAGGCCATCGCGGCCAACTTAAATACCGTTGGATACCAAGTCACTCTCAAGCTCGATTTGAATGAAAAAGAAATGAAAGCAGCATTAAGAGCATTTTCCAGCCAAGTCCAAGGCGGTGACGAGGTGATGTTTTTCTTTGCAGGTCATGGTGTTCAATTAGGGGCGACCAATTATTTATTGCCAATAGACATCGGTGGCGAGTCGGAGGCCCAAGTTAAAGATGAAGCCATTCAACTTCAAAGGATTTTGGACGATATGTCTGAAAAGAAATCTAAATTTACCTTGGCAATGATTGATGCCTGCAGAGATAACCCATTTAAAACAACAGGTCGAGCCATTGGTGGCAGGGGAATGGCGCCTACCACTGCGGCGACAGGCCAAATGGTTGTATTTTCTGCAGGCACGGGTCAACAAGCGCTGGACAGGCTTGGTAACAACGATAAAAACAAAAATGGGGTTTTTACGAGAACTTTCTTGAAGGAAATGCAAAAGTCAGGCGTTAGCATTGATCGTATTGTTAAGAACGTTCGCAATGAAGTTGCAGAACTAGCGAAAACAGTGGGGCATGAGCAAGTGCCTGCTATTTACGATCAAGTGCTGGGTGATTTTTACTTTAAGAAGTGAACCTGGATTTTAGCGCTTTGAGATTTATTAAGGTCTTAGTTGTCAGCTTAACGATGCTGTTTTTCCTGCCTGCGCAGGCCAAACGCGTTGCTTTAGTCATGGGCAATGACAACTGCACCTCGGCAAATTAAAACTGCCAGCGGTACGGGATTAGAGGGTCGAGACCGATGACCGATGAAGTCAGAAACTATTGTGAATTTTCAAAAATATTTAATTTTCTTTTTGGTGATGATGACTGGTTCTTGTGGTCAAGCATTTGCACAGCCTTTGAATGCTGCGCTACATGGTCAGTGGGCCTCAGATGACGGCGAAACAACGCTCTTAATCTCAAATAAATTATTTAAATTTATTCTTCCTCCTGACAATAATGAGCTAAGTTTTTCATGGATAAATTCACCACCAAAGGATGGATCTTCTCCTGAGGCTATGGTCTCCAAAGATGGGGAATACAACGTTTGCTTCTATTTAAATTCTACAATTTCAAGGGGCGATCTCTTGACCGAACTTACCACTGAAATGCTTAAGCTCTTCAAATTAAAAAATTTTTGGGGGCTATCGCAGAAACGATTGGATGATGAAATTGACAGCATGAGCAAATCGTTAAAGATAATTAACAATTTAAGTGATGAGAGGCTCAGTGCAATAGCTTGTAAGCAGCTTGTGTATTCAATAGACTTTAAAAGATATCAAGAAATAGGAAGCGGTGATGTTGTCTCATACACTTTTTTTTATGACCAAGATAGAGTGTATGAATGGATCAAAAATTTTACGATGGGCGGGGTAAGCATTGACACTTACTCTAGGAAATAGCGTCGTTAACTCAGGGTCAAATCAAGCTGTTGATTAGCAGCGCAAAGTGCGCCACTGGTTTTTAATAAATGAGAC
>CANJOS010000142.1 GCA_947476015.1 Comamonadaceae bacterium
CACCGCTGGCAGCATGAGTTTTTATCTTTCTGCAGACGAATGCAATCATGTTTTTACGGGCGATACATTGCTGATCAATGCTTGCGGTCGAACCGACTTTCAGTCAGGCAATGCGGAAACCCTGTATCACAGCATCACGCAGACCTTGTTCAAGTTGCCTGAAAGCACCACGGTGTGGCCGGGCCATGATTACCAAGGCAGAACGCATTCAAGCATTGGCCACGAGATCAAGCACAACGTGAGACTTGCGGGCAAAACCCGAGCGCAGTTTGCGGACACCATGAACAACTTGAATTTACCCAAGCCACGCCGCATTGATGAGGCGGTACCTGCCAATTTAAATTCTGGTTTACGGCAAGATGCCGGAGGAGATTTCATGCGAAATGATGTGTTGAACATTCGGCCCGCAGAGGGCTATGCGGGCGATGTATCGCCTGAACTGGCTTGGCATTGGGTGCAATCGGGTGAGGCCGTGTTGGTCGATGTGCGCTCTGATGCTGAACGAGCTTGGGTTGGATTTGTGCCTGAAGCCAAACCGCTGGCATGGAAGCAGTGGCCGGTGGTGGATGTCAATCCAGAATTTGACGCGGGCATTCAAACCATCGCATCAGCGGGCCTTAAAATTGTGTTGCTGTGCCGAAGCGGTGTGCGGTCGGTGGCTGCAGCCCAAAGAGCCACCCAACTGGGCATCGAGGCCTTCAATATTTTGGAAGGTTTTGAGGGGGATCCCGATCCCCATGCGCACCGTGGAAATTTAGGCGGCTGGAAATTGCGTGGCTTGCCTTGGAGACAAAACTGATGAATTCAAAAACCACCACTGAGACCCTCAGCCCGCAAATTCAAGCCGTTCTGGCGCGCATTGAGGCCAAGCGAGATGACGTGGTGGCCCTCACACAAGACTTGGTGCGCATCCCTACCGTGAACCCGCCAGGCGATGCTTACGAAGCCTGCGCCAGGCTCATTGGCGAGCGCTTAAAGCCGCGTGGTTTTGCCGTTGAGTATGTGCGTGCACATGGCGCGCCCGGCGACTCCGATGCCAAGCCCCGCGTGAATGTGGTGGCGCGCTGGCAGGGTTCAGGTGCAGGCGATTGTGTGCACTTCAACAGCCACATTGATGTGGTGGAGGCGGGCAGCGGTTGGACCTCCGATCCATTTGGCGCCGACATTCGCGACGGCAAAATTTATGGCCGTGGCACCTGCGACATGAAGGGCGGATTGGCGGCCAGCATCATTGCTTGCGAGGCCTTGATTGAATCGGGTATGGCCATTCCTGGCGCGCTTGAAATCAGCGGCACTGTCGATGAAGAGTCGGGTGGTTTTGCTGGCGTGGGTTATTTGGCTGAAAGGGGTTATTTCAGCAAACCGCGAGTGCACCATGTGATCATTCCTGAGCCTTTGGGTGTGGACAGAATTTGTTTAGGGCACCGCGGCGTGTGGTGGGGCGAGGTGGAAACCAAAGGCCGTATTGCGCATGGTTCCATGCCGTTTTTAGGCGACAGCGCCATCAATCACATGAGTGCGTTCATTCATTTGCTGGAAACGCAATTGCAACCCCGATTAAAGCAACGGCACACGTCAGAACCTGTCGAACCGCCAGGCGCCCGTGTGAGCACCTTGAACATCAACAGCATCCATGGAGGCCAAGTAGAGCAACGCTATGCCTTAGATGAACGCGGCTGGCCCACGGGTGACTTGCCTTCACCTGTGGTAGCGCACAGTTGCCGCACCGTACTTGACCGACGTTTCATTGCAGAAGAAAACTTGGAAGCGGTGAAGCAAGAAATCATCGACATGCTGGACGAGTTGAAACGGACGCGCCCAGGCTTTGATTACGGCATTCGCGAAATCATGAGCTTTGTGCCAACAGCCACACCGCGTGACGCGCCCGTGGTCGATGCCACTGCACGTGCCATTGCGCGAGTCTTGGGTCGTGAACCTTCTTACATTGCCAGCCCTGGCACCTATGATCAAAAACACATTGTGCGCACCGGCCAATTAAAAGACTGTATTGCTTATGGCCCAGGCATTTTGGATCTGGCACACCAACCCAATGAGTATGTGGGCATTCAAGAACTGGTGGACTCTGCCAAAGTGATGGCATTGGCCAGCCTCACTTTGACGGGTGCCATGCGTTGAACAAAAAAGGCGCTCAGCGCAAGTTCACAGATCAAACACCGGGTGGCCGTTTTTGAATTAAATCTTGTGCAGCCTGTTCATAGGCATAAGCCACTTGCAGCAGTTCAAAATCACCCTGAGGTTTGCCAATCAATTGCAAACCCATGGGCAGACCCTGGGCATTGAATCCAGCAGGAATGCTGATGGCAGGCAAGCCGGCAAAAGTGGCATAGATCACCACTTCCATCCAACGGTGGTAGGTGTCCATTTCCTGCCCATCAATGTGTCGAGGCCAACGATCTGTGACAGCAAAGGGCCAGACTTGAGAGACTGGCAAGGCCAGCACATCAAAAGATTCAAACATCTTGAGCATGCTGAGGTAAAAGCGGGTGCGTGTGGCACTGGCCTTCATCAATTGATTGCCAGTGAGGTCCAGCGATTGGTCATATTCCCATTGGGCCTCGGGCTTCACTTTGTCTCGCCAATGCGGCAGGTGTGCATAGGCGCTGACGTTGCGCCCCGCTAAAGCTTTGCGCCAAACCAGCCAGGCCTCCCAAATGGTTTCAGGCGACATGCCCAATTGTGCTGGCATGACGTCACAACCAGTTCGCTCTAAAATTTTCAACGCATTTTCACAGACCGACACAATGCCCGCTTCCATGGGCAAGTAAGCATTGAGATGGGACAGCCAACCAACCCGTTGACCCTTCATGGAGGCATTTAAATTTTGGGCAAAGGCTTGGCCTGATTCCGCGATGGACAAAGGCGAACGCGCGTCATAACCTGCTTGTGTGGACAAGAGCATGGCCATGTCACTTACTGTTCGGGCCATCGGCCCTTCCGTTCCAAGTTGGCCAATGTAAGCGTCGGCGACAGGAAATTTAGGCAGTCTGCCCTGAGAAGGGCGCATGCCAAACACATGGTTCCATCCCGCCGGATTGCGCAAGCTGCCCATGAAATCAGAGCCATCCGCCACGGGCAACATGCGCTGTGCCAAGGCCACTGCGGCGCCCCCACTGCTGCCGCCCGCACTTTTGGAGCGATCCCAAGCGTTGCAGGTGGCACCAAACACCTCATTGAAAGTGTGCGATCCCAAACCAAATTCAGGGGTGTTTGTTTTGCCAATGAAGATGCAGCCAGCAGCGCGCATGCGCGCCACCATGATGCTGTCATAGACAGCGGGTGAAGGCTTGCTGAGAGGGGAGCCGTGGCTCGTGCGAAACCCTGCAACATCTGTCAAGTCTTTGACAGCGTGTGGCATGCCATGCATCCATCCCATTGACTCGCCGCGGGCAAGTTGTGCATCACGTCCATCTGCCAAAGCCAAAACCACTTGAGGGTCTGCAAGACTCACCAAGGCGTTGCTGCTGCCGTTGTGCGTTTGAATTTGATTCAAAAAGCTTGAGATCACCTCTCGACAAGATACGGCCTTGCTGTGAATGGCGTGAGACAAAGCGATGGCAGACAGATTGGGGATGTCCATGGGAGATTGATCAGGTTGACGCTGTCCATTGAAAAAATCATTATCATCCGGCATATGACTTTTTTGGCAATCGACGTCGGTAACACCCGATTAAAGTGGGCGCTCTACGATCGGCCGCATACCCAAGCCAATGTGCTGGCCCAGGGTGCGGAGTTTTTAGAGAACATCGAAACCCTCGCCGACGGCCCCTGGGCCAGCTTGCCAGCGCCCGAGCGAATGCTGGGCTGCGTGGTGGCCGGCGATGCTGTGAAGCGGCGTGTTCAAGAGCAAATGGAATTGTGGGATGTGGTGCCCCAATGGGTGGTCTCTTCCAATGAAGAAGCCGGTGTGAGCAATGGGTATGACCACCCCACGCGTTTGGGCTCTGATCGGTGGGTGGCCATGGTGGGCGCCAGGCATCGCATGCTGGCAAAGGGGCTTGCCCAACCTTTGGTGGTGGTCATGGTGGGCACTGCAGTCACGGTAGAAGCCTTGGACCAGCACGGTAAATTTTTAGGCGGTTTCATTTTGCCGGGCCACGGCATTATGTTGCGGGCCTTGGAGTCAGGCACCGCAGGATTGCATGTGCCAACCGGGGAAGTGAGGCCCTTTCCAACCAATACCAGCGATGCGCTGACCAGTGGTGGTACCTTCGCCATAGCGGGCGCTTGTGAACGCATGGTGCAACATTTGAGAGACCACACGGGCATGGCGCCTTACTGTGTGATGACCGGCGGTGCAGGCTGGAAAATGGCGCCCAGCATGGCCATTCAATTTGAGCTGGTCGACAGTCTTATTTTTGATGGCTTGCTCAAACTGGCACAGACCCGATTTGAGTGAGTGCTTGTCAGGTCGAGGCAGTCTCGTCGCTGTAGGCTTGTGTGAGTTGCATCAAGTGCGCTCGCTCTGAGGCATCTTCCAAATAAGGCGCTAGCAAGAGCATGACGTGCCTTGCACCGCGCGCCAAAGCATCTCCCGCGCTTTCAGGCTCCATGGCATGCCTTGGGTTGCGCACGTATTCATAGCTTAACCAATAGGTAACCACCACCGACATGCTGGCCGACAATGTCCTGAAGGTGTCGGGATCGTTGCGCATTAGGCCTTGCCGAGACAGCGCCTGCAACAGGTGATTGAGCGATGTTGTTTTCACCTCCAAAATATGTTTGAAGTTGGTTTCCAAATGCCGGTTCTTGGACAACAGGTCGTTCAGGTCGCGGTACAAAAACCGATGCTCCCAAATGAGTTCAAACAGCGAGTGCAAAAAGAACCAAGCGTCTTCGACGTCCTTCACATCTTGGCTGGCTTCTAACAGCGTCAACATGTCTGCTTTGTAGTTGTCAAACAAGTGGCTGACCAATTGGTCTTTGGCAGGGAAGTGGTAATAAAGGTTGCCCGGGCTGATGTTCAGCTCAGAAGAAATGAGCGTGGTCGACACATTGGGTTCACCATAGCGATTGAACAAGTCTAAAGAGACTGTGGCAATGCGCTCTGCGGTGCGTCGAGGTGCTTTTTTAACCATGCCAGAAATGAGCGGAGCCTGGTGGCGGTTTACTTGGCAGGCCGACTGGTTTTGACGGCAGCCTTGGGACTGCTTTTGAGAAGCGCTGCTTCTAAGGCCGCGACGCGCTCTTGCAGCGCCGCAACTTCTTGGGCAGTGGGCAGACCCAGGCTTTTGAGGGCGCGCGCTACACGGTCTTCAAACAGGTGCTCTAGGCGGTCCACCTTGATGCCCACGGGTTGGCCCATGCTGGTGCCCAAGCCTTGTGCCAGTTGGGTGAAATGCTCCTGCGCTTGGGCTTGGGCTTGCGCCATGGCGCCCAGACCCGCCAACCAAATGTCTTTGGAGGCCAAACGGGGATCGGCGCTGGCGGTTTGGGCTTTGCCTTTAGCAGGCTTTTTAGGTGAGGCGGTGGCCATAAAAACTCCATCCATTTGAGGGTGACCTTCAAGGCTTGACTTTAACCGCTGCCGCGAAGCCTGCCAAGGCTTCTAAAATAGCGTTTTAGAAAGAAAAAACATGGCTGTTCTGATTACCGGCGGTGCGGGCTTCATTGGTGCCAATTTTGTGTTGGACTGGGTGGCCCATACCGATGAAAAAATCATCAACCTCGACAAGTTGACCTATGCTGGTAATTTGGAATCTTTGGTTTCTCTGAAGAACAAGCCTCAGTATGTGTTTGTTCAAGGCGACATTGGCGACGCAGTCTTAATGCCTCGGTTGTTGGCTGAGTATCAGCCGCGCGCTGTGTTGAACTTTGCAGCGGAGAGTCATGTGGACCGTTCCATTCATGGCCCTGGCGATTTCATTGAAACCAACATCGTGGGCACTTTCCGTTTGCTCGAATCAGTCAGGGCTTATTGGCAAGCCATGAGCCCCGACGTGCAATCTCAGTTCCGCTTTTTGCATGTGTCCACCGATGAGGTGTTTGGCAGTTTGTTGGCCGAAGATCCCGCTTTCAACGAAAACAACAAGTACGAACCCAACAGCCCCTACAGCGCGAGCAAAGCTGCCAGTGATCATTTGGTGCGTGCTTGGCATCACACTTATGGGTTGCCCGTGCTCACCACCCACTGCAGCAACAACTATGGCCCTTTGCACTTTCCGGAAAAGCTCATTCCCCTCATGATTGTCAATGCGCTGGCAGGCAAGCCTTTGCCTGTGTATGGCGATGGCATGCAAGTGCGCGATTGGTTGTATGTGAAAGACCATTGCAGCGCCATTCGCCGAGTGTTGGAAGGGGGCCGTCTAGGCGAAACCTACAACGTGGGCGGCTGGAACGAGAAGCCCAACATTGAGATTGTGAAAACAGTGTGCGCCTTGTTGGACGAATTGCGGCCCCGCGCCGATGGTCAAAGTTACGTTCAGCAAATCTCCTATGTGAAAGACCGCCCCGGCCACGACAGGCGCTATGCCATTGATGCCCGCAAGCTTGAGAAAGAATTGGGTTGGAAGCCTGCAGAAACCTTTGAAACCGGCATTCGCAAAACCGTGGCTTGGTATTTGGACAACGCCGACTGGGTGGCCCATGTACAAAGCGGGGCCTATCGCGATTGGGTGTCTCAGCAGTACAGCGCATGAAAATTTTATTGCTCGGCAAAAATGGCCAA
>CANJOS010000143.1 GCA_947476015.1 Comamonadaceae bacterium
GCCCGCTTGCGGTGCCAACACGCTGCTGGTTTTGCGTGATTGATTTTCGGTGCTTTCTTGATCGAGTCCTGTCAAGGTGCGATCGAGTTGCAGCAGGTCAATGGCCAATTGTTTTTGAAGATTGAACACTTCTGCTTGTGCGGTGTTGTACTCACGCGCCAATGCAATACCGCTTCTTTGTGAATTTTCCAAACGTGATTCAAGATCAATGACTTCTTCTTGCTTGTTTTGCGCGTGGATGTCTGACACAAAGCCTTCGCTGGCCATTTGCTGAAATCGATGCCAGGTTTTTTGCGCCAACTCGACCCTGCGTTTGGCCAAGGCAAGCTCTTGTGTGGCCTGCGTTGTTTCGAGTGCGAGAGATTGAATGCGGTCGGTCAAGTGACTTTCACGTTGGCGGTGTTGGTCTACGCGCGAGTTGCGTTCTGCCAACAGCGTGCTGCGCCGCTGCGCCAAATGAGAAGCCAGCAAAGCGGCTGTGCTGCCTTCGGCTGTGGTTTTGTCGGTGTTGACAACGAACAAGACTTGTCCTTGTTGGACCCATTCGCCTTCTTGAATGCGTTGTTCAAGCAAGACGCCTGAAATGGATGTGCTCAATTCAACGGTGCCCATTTGAGGCATGAGGATGCCAGGGACGCGGACCTTTCGCGCCACTTTTCCCCATGCGCCAAAGGCCAACAATGCCCCTGCAAGCAACAACGCAACGCTGGCCACTCCGGTGAAGCGAGGGTTGTGTGCAAGGTGGATGCTGCCTAACCAAGAGGCTTGCTTCGATTGGGTGACTTCGGTGCGAAAAAGTGGGGTGGGCATGCGGAGGTCGTAGCGTGGTCATTGATTGAGACCTCACAATACGAGTTTCTCTGGCAAACTTTGATACATTGCCTTGCATCAGAAACACATTGACATCACAACATGCTTCAGTACCAAACCATTCCTGTCACGCCCTTTCAGCAAAACTGCTCTGTGATTTGGGACGACCAAACGAAACAAGCTGCGGTCATTGACCCAGGCGGTGACTTGGATTTGATCTTGGCCTTCGTCGCCGAAGACCAGCTCAAGCTTGAGCAGATTTGGCTTACCCATGCACACATTGATCACGCAGGCGGTACCGCAGTGTTGGCGCGTCAATTAAATTTGCCCATCGTGGGCCCGCACCCTGGTGATCAGTTTTGGATCGACCGTTTGTCGGACCAAGGTCGGATGTTTCAGTTTCCCGATGCCGAGGTGTTCACACCCACGAGATGGTTGGCCGATGGCGACACCGTCACCTTGGGATCACACACCTTGAATGTTCGACATTGTCCTGGCCATACGCCAGGCCACGTGGTTTTCTATTCACCTGAAATCAAGCGTGCGTTTGTCGGTGATGTGCTTTTCGCCGGCAGCATTGGGCGCACAGACTTTCCTCAAGGCGATCACGAGACCTTGATTGCCAGCATCACACAACGGCTTTGGCCCATGGGCAACGACACCGTTTTCATTCCAGGCCACGGTCCTGAAAGTAGCTTTGGGCATGAGCGCCGCACCAACCCCTTTGTGGGGGGGACTTGAATGAGGTTCGTGAATTAGTTGGGATCGCTTGCGCCCCTGGCGTTCAGCGCTTGCGCATACAGATGGCTGACTTTCGGCAAATTTGCTTCAAGTTCTTGAATGCGATTGTTGCCGCTCGGATGCGTTGATAAAAAACCTGGTTGACCCTTGCTGCCGCCAGTTGCACTCAGCATTTTTTTCCAAAGCTGCACACTGGCCTCAGGTTTGAAGCCGCCGCGAGCTGCGATTTCAAGCCCCACCAAGTCGGCTTCTGTTTCATCATCGCGGCTGTATTTCAAGCTCAAAAGTTGCGTGCCAAGGTTGGCTGCAGCATCGCCCAACTGACCCAAGCCCAGAAGTTGAGACGCCACTGACAAACCCAATCCTGTGGCCTTGGATTTGGCCAGGCGTTCGCGAGCGTGCTCTCGCAAAGCATGGGCCATTTCGTGCCCCATGATCATGGCCACCTCGTCGTCATTGAGTTGCAGCTGCTCCAGGATGCCAGTGTAAAAAGCAATTTTGCCACCCGGCATGCACCATGCATTGAGCTGATTGCTGCCAATCAGATTGACTTCCCACTTCCATTTTCGGGCGTCAGGATTCCACTGGGCAGTGAAGGGAATGAGCCGATTGGCAATGGCCCGCAAGCGTTTAAGTTGCGGGTAGTCATCTGGGGCCAAGGCGCCTTTGCTGTTGGCGTCACCTAAGGTCTGACGGTATTGTTGGCGGGCAGATTGCTCCAAGGTTTCTGCGGGAATGAGTTTGCGCAAGCTAGAGGCCTGCCCCACATCCACCTGTGCATGGGCTGGCGCGCCGACCCAGGCGATCAAACCCAAGCCCGCACCCCAATGCGGGTGTTTCAAGAAACTGCGGCGTGAAAGCGCGACATTGCTCTCAAAAGAAGCAGTGGAAGGATCAGAAACGGCAGGGGCGGGAAAGCAAAGCCAACACATACTTTGGGATCATAGTGCCGCCCCATCAAAATTCAAGTGAACTTTGATGTAAATCCTTGAACAGGCTTGGATAATGGGGGGATGAACGAAGGCACCGCAACCCCTACCGCAGCTTTTTCTTGGCTGAATTCTTGGCGCGTTTACTTGCAGCCCGCCAGCGTGCGCATGCTGCTGTTGGGCTTTTCGGCTGGCTTGCCTTTGCTCTTGGTGCTGGGTACTTTGAGCTTCAGGTTGCGTGAAGCGGGCATTGACCGCAGCACCATTGGCTATTTGAGTTGGGTCGGACTGGCCTATGGTTTTAAGTGGGTTTGGGCGCCCTTGGTCGATCGTCTCCCCATCCCTTTTTTCACCCTCCGGTTGGGCCGCCGTCGCAGCTGGTTGTTGTTGGCGCAAGTCATGGTCATGGTGGGCTTGGTGGGCATGGCACTCACCGACCCCAGCCAAACACTGGGCCCTGTGGTGTGGTGCGCGCTCTTGGTGGCCGTGGGCTCGGCCACGCAAGACATTGCTTTGGACGCCTTTCGAATTGAATCTGCAGAGCCCTCGCAACAAGCGGCTTTGGCTGCCAGCTATCAAACGGGTTATCGCTTGGCCATGATTTGGGCTGGCGCGGGTGTCTTGTGGGTCGCCGCTTGGGTTCAAGGGGATAATGCCGCAACTTATGTGCAGGCCGCATGGCGAGCAGCTTATCTGGTGATGGCGGCCAGCATGGGGGTCGGCTTGTTGACGGTGCTGTTCTCCAAAGAGCCCATTCCTTCAGAACTTGCGCCAGCACGCAATCTCAAAGCATGGTTGAAGAGTGCCTTGGTCGATCCGTTTGCAGACTTTGTGAAGCGTTACCAATGGCAAGCCATTCTGATTTTGAGCTTGATTGCTGTTTATCGAATCAGCGATGTGGTCATGGGCATCATGGCCAACCCTTTTTACGTTGACATGGGCTTCACCAAGACAGAGGTGGCCTCGGTGACCAAGGTCTATGGCGTGCTGATGACTTTGTTGGGTGCCTTTGTGGGCGGGGTGATGGCTTTGCGCTGGGGCGTGATGCGCATTTTGATGTTGGGCGCTGTGCTGAGTGCGTTGAGTAATTTTTTATTCGCTTGGTTGAGCGCTTATGGCCACAGTGTGAACGCCTTGATTGCGGTGGTTTCTGCAGACAACTTGGCCAGCGGCATTGCTTCTGCGGCGTTCATTGCTTATCTGTCTTCCTTGACCAACATCAAGTACTCGGCCACCCAGTATGCGTTGCTCAGTTCAATGATGTTGTTGTTGCCCAAATTCATTGCGGGCTTTTCGGGTGAATTTGTGAATGCCTATGGCTATGCCTCTTTCTTCAACGCTACCGCTTTAATGGGCATGCCTGTTCTGATATTGGTGGCATTGGCTTGGCATTATCAAGTGCCATCGAAAGACTGAATGAAAGCATGGCTGCACACCTCTCAATGATTGCAAAAAACGAAGGGCTTGTCCCAAGCTTTGCAAGCCATTCACGCATGCAATTTGGCAGCTTGGAAATTGACAAAGTCGCACGCACTGTGAGTGTGAACAGCAAGCTTTGCGAGCTCACTTCTTATCAATTTGATCTGTTGGTGGCGATGGCCGAGTGTGCGGGTCAGGTGCTCACCCGCGATCAAATCATGCAGGCCGTGAGAGGCCGCGAATTAGAAGCCTTTGACCGTTCGATTGACGTCCACATGGGACGCATCCGAATGGCGATTGAAGTCAATCATAAAACACCAGAAAGAATTTTGACGGTGCGCAGCGTTGGCTATGTCTTTGCGAAACAGCAAAAATAACGCAAAGTGAATTCCATTTGCCAGCGCCGGGTATGGCAGGGTAAATCGCCTAAAATCGAGCCCATGCTTCCAGACAACGAGTCGCGCCAGACCTTTAAACAACCGGTGGTCGTGGCCTCGTTCATCTGGGGCCTGATGGCTTTCATGCCGGTGGGTGTCAATTACGCGGCTTTCTTTTTGTTGTGGGGCGTCGTCCTGATGGACGGGCAGATGGCCACCCGGTGGCATCGTTTGGGCCATGGCATCGCAAGATTTGCTGGCGTGGCTTTTCTGGCATGGAGCTTGGTGGTGCTGTGCATCCAAAGCAAATGGTATGCCGAGAGCGCTTCAAATTTGTGGCATGTCTTTCGAATTCCTTTCACGCTGTTCATTGCCAGCACCCTTTCATGGCATGAATCGCGAGCTGCATTGACAGGTTTCTTGCTGGCATGCACGGCCTGTGTCGCAATGATCCTGGGAAGCTATTTCCATCTCACCCCCACATTGGAGTTCTGGGCGCACCTGACCAACGCGGGTACCAATAAAACAATTGGGGCTTCGATCTTGATGAGCATGGCTTTTGGTGTGGTTTTAGCGCAGGCACTCTATGCAGATCAAAGTCGCAAATGGCGCTGGTTGAGCCTTTCGCTCGTCTTGTTTTTCACGCTGGTGTTTGCCATGCTCAAACGAACCGCCATGGTCGACCTTGCCATTGCCGTTTTGGTCATGGCTGTTTTTTCAGCACGCGAGAGACCTCTTTACTTTTGGATTGCGCTGTCTTTGTCCATGTTGTTTGGTGCCTGGTTGTTTTCGGGTGAGCCAGGGGTGCCTGCTAAATTTGCGCAAGGTGTGGAGGAGGTCAGAAGCGCCTTTCGAGGCGAGGTGACCTTGGGCAGTTGGAATGTCCGCATTCAAATGCTGAGCCGCACCTACCAAATGATTCTGGAGGAGCCCCTTTGGGGTTGGGGCATTGGCAGTTGGAATGAGCAGTGGCGCTTGCGTGTGCCTCAAGAAATTGCAGAGTTCAACATGCCACACAACGACGCCTTGTGGATGGGCGCACAGGCCGGCGTTCTGGGCGGAGTCTTGTGGATGTTTTTGATGTTGTCCCAGGTGAACAGCATTTGGAAAATCAGAAACGCATGGGGTGCATCAGCCTGTGCGGCTATTTTCATGGCCACATTCTCTTCTCTGGTAAATAACGGCACGCGGGATGCCACCATTGGCTTGCCAATGCTTTGGATGGTGGGTGTTCTGATCAGTTTGGCGAGAGAAAGTGCCGTGGAAAAGGGCTCTGCCTAGCTCAGCCTTGGAATCGACTGTGCCAAAGCTCGCCAAGCCCATAGGCCAGTCGCCGAAGCTCTGTTTGGACACGGTAAATGTGGGTCGAGAGTCTTTGGCGGGCGGGCAATTTGAGAGATTTTGGAGTCTCGCCAATGTTACACACAACGCCCGTGTTGTGCGTGGTTGGAAAAGGTAAGACAGCTCTGACCTGAAATTTGTAATGCCAGCCTTTGTCAATTTCATGGTCGATGGGCAGGCTCACGGGTAACAATCCCTCGCGCAACGCCAGAGCGGCTTTTTTGTTGATCAGATAGACTCTGACCCAAGTGCACTTGGTGAGCAATACCGATAATTTTCGCCTGTAGACATCAGCATGACTTGAATCGGTGTCCCGGAATGAACGCCTGATAATTACACCAGATCCCAGCTGGCGGGTATTGCGGCAAGCGATTTGAGAGTGCTTGCAAGGCCAGAGCCCAAAATTGCATCATCCTCCAAGATCAGTGAGGCGTTATTTTCAGACTGAGCAGCCATGCAGATGGCCTCGTAGTGAGAGAGGGAGTCCCCCAACTCACCCAGCTTGGGCAATTTGCCATGCCGCTTCTTGTAGAGGCTCAGGTTCAGGCATTGATTTTGTTCTGTGTGGCGAGCTTCCCGTCAACGGCACGGATGTGCTGGAATGGCAAATTCAGTCGCAACAATTGCGCAGAAATTTTTTCAAGTCGGTCTGGCGAACGCTAAAGGTTGATCACGTACATCGAAATACCTTGGTTTCACTCTTCTTGAATGACATGTGGTGTGGGAGCGGGCGTTGGTCAGTGACCGTGTGCAAAGGCCTCACCGGCTTTTAATCTGTATTCAGTTCCACAATAAGGGCACTTACCATGACCCTCACGAGCGACATCCAAGTAAACCTTGGGGTGGTTGTTCCACAACTTCATGTCAGCCTTGGCGCTGGGGCAAAAAACACCACCTTGGGGGTTCAAGTCTTTTGCCAAGAGTTCAACAGGATGGCTCATGGCGGTATCTTTCTTCGATTAAAC
>CANJOS010000144.1 GCA_947476015.1 Comamonadaceae bacterium
GTGTGGGAAGTGCCAGCACCCACCTCCATGTCATAGGGCTGCAACAGCGCGCAGCCTTGATTGTCCCAATAGGACTGCAATTTCAAAATGATTTGTTGGAAGGTCAACATGGGCAATGAATCAGAACGCCTCCGAACATCGGCGGCAACCCATGATTTTAAAGCGCCTGAGGCCCAGAGCGCCGCGAAAATGCGATGAAAACCAGAACTATTGCAAAGCAAAGACTCCAAAGCGGCAACAAACCCCACCGAGATGTCCATTGGGCGTAGGGCGTCAGGCCCGACCTCCCCTCAAAGGATCCCAACAAGACACCCCGCGTGAAGGCAGGAAGCGCAAAATTGATGTGCCCTTGCGCATCAATCAAGGCCGTCATTCCGGTGTTGGTCGCGCGAATGATGGGACGCTGAAACTCCAAGGCGCGCATGCGTGAAATCAGGACGTGTTGAGCCGCTGCTGTGGTGTCACCAAACCAAGCCAAGTTGCTCATGTTCACCAAGACTGTGGGTGCCTGCTGTTCGTTCAAAAAATAGCGGGCCAGTTCTTCGCCAAACAAGTCTTCATAACAAATTTGAGGCAACAAACGCTGCCCTTGCCAACTCATGATGCTGGCCGCAGGCCGAGCCTGGCCAAACTCACCCAAGGGAATGTTCATCATGCGCACAAACCATTGAAAGAAGGGCGGCACGAACTCGCCAAATGGCACCAAATGTTGTTTGTCATACCGATAGGCGGTGTCGGTGGGTCCCATGCCGAGCACGGAGTTGCTGTACCCCACGTTCAAGCCACCCATGGGTATTCCGATCAGGGCCAGTTGTGCGGGCTTCCCATCATGCGCTGCGTTGGCAAACTTTTCTCGCAAGGGCTTCCAATAGTCAGTCGGCAACTGCTGTGGCAACACTGGAATGGCTGTTTCTGGCGTCACCACCAAGGCCTCTTCGTTGGCCATCAGTTGCTCGCTGTACCAGTTCAATGCCACCTTCACGCCCATGCCACCCACAAACTTTTCGTCTTGCGGAATATTGCCTTGAAGCAATCTCACCGTCATGTGCCCGGTAGACGTTGTGAACTGCGTACCGTAAGCATTGAGTGCAACCGGGACGATCCAAGCCATGAGCACAGCGCCAACGGCCAACCATTGCCAAGCCTTGGTGCGTTGACTCATCAACAAGGCAATGGTCACAGGAATGGCCATGGCCAACAGGGACGCCAATCCACCCACGCCATACACGCCCAACCAGGGCAGGTAAGTGGCCAACTGGCTGTCGGGGTGCGCATAGCCGCCTGCCCCCCAAGGAAATCCTGTGAACCATTCACCGCGAGCTAGCTCGGCCAAAGTCCAAAGGGCTGCAAACAAGACCATGCGGCTCAAGCCTTGTCTAACTTCCGTCAAGGTTTGGCCCGATGCGTGAAGAGCCACGCGCCCTTCCGTGACACGCAAAGACAAAATGGAACGTCTGACCAGTGCCACCCAAATTGCACCGGCCACGCCGAAATAAACTGACAAGGCCAACGCCAAAAGCAAAACGGCCAAGGCTGAGAGCGCGGCAGGCATATCGCCATAGCGGTGCATGGCGACATAAAGCCAACCCCATGTGGAGACCATGGCAGTGGTGGCAAACAAGCTTGCGAGCGCAGCGCCTTGAAGCCATGCGCGCTTGCCAGTTGCACCTGCACTGGATGATGCGCTCGATGCACTGGCAATGGCTTTGCCTGAGCCGTCAATGGCTGCTTCTTGCGACGCCACTTGCAGCAATGTGGCGCCCAACAGCGCCAAGCTCAAGACCTGCAAAAGCCCCGAGGGGGTGCCCGTTATTCCCAGCACATTGCCCAAAGCTGCGTCGGGCCATGCCATGGAAAAACCCTGCAAGACGCCACCCAACAGAACCAAGCCATAGGCCCCCATGGGGGTCCGGGCACTTGCCAAAGGCATCATGTTTTTTTGTGATTCGTGGGTGAAACTTTGAACCAACGAACTGCGCCGCCTTTGGTGTGCAAGACCACGAAGTCCAAGCCCGACAAAGAGAACTTCTCGCCGCGTTTGGGCACATGTCCCATTTCATGGGCAATGAGACCGCCAATGGTGTCGAAGTCGTGGTTTTCTTCTTCGGCCAGCTCAGGATTCAGCTTGACATCAAAGGCTTCAGAAACACGCGCCAATGTGGTGTCACCGCTGACGCGGTAGGTTTGATCAGACAGTCCAAAGATATCGCCCGCATCTTCTTCAATGTCAAATTCATCTTCGATTTCACCCACAATTTCTTCAAGCACATCTTCAATGGTGATCAGGCCCGCTGTGCGGCCAAACTCATCAATCACGATGGCCAAGTGCTGCCGGTTGTCGCGGAAGTGTCGAAGTAAATCATTGAGCCCCTTGCTTTCCGGCACAAACACCGCAGGCCTGAGGAGCGCTCGAATGTTGAGTTCGGGTGCCCGTTGCAATTTAAGCAAATCTTTGGCCATCAAAATGCCAATGATGTTTTCGCGGTCATCTTCGTAAACTGGAAATCGCGAGTGCGCGGTGTCAATGACTTGATGCAACAATTCATCGAAGGGCGCATCGATGGACAACAATTCCATTCTGGGCGCAGCCACCATCACATCACCGGCGGTCATGTCGGCCATTCGAATCACGCCCTCGAGCATGATGCGGCTTTCTTCATTGATGATGTCGTTGACTTCGGCCTCTGCCAAAGTTTCTATGAGCTCGTCTTTTGAGTCGGGGCCAGGGTGAATGAATTCAGCCAGTTTTTGCAGAAAGGAGCGTTTGTCTTCGTTTTTCTCACGTTCATTGAAACGCGCAGGGTGGGGGTCGGACACAGTGGAGGGGGCAATTCGCCGTTGTTGCTAAGCCTCTAGGATAGCGGATTAAACGCTCGATTGGTGACGGCTTGTGCGAACGCCCCGCCTGACTTCCTGGAGCGTTGTGAGAATCTGCAAAAACTGATTGGCGCGCGTATTGATGTGAAAATCCAAATCGGCCATGCCCTCTTCCAAAATTTCATTGAATTGACTGTCTAAGTTGGCCGGTGGCAAGCTCAAGTAGGCATCACTTTCACTGCCGTCTCGCTCCACTCTGGCACCTGCAGCCCTGGCTATCTTCAGCATGGGAGTGTTCTCGCTGAGGGCATGAATGAACAGCAATGAAACACCCTGATTTCTGGCGTGCATGACGGCCCTTGCAAAAAGACGACCGCCCAAGCCTTTGCCCCTGAGTAGGACGTCGACCGAGACGCCAAATTCTGCGCAGCTTGCCCATTGAGGGTCGACTGAAAAAGCCAAATGCGCCATCGACACGATTTCCAAGCGCCGATTGAAAACGCCGTAAATGTCATCTCGCTCAAAATTCAAATGCGCGACATAGGCTTCGATTTGCTCGTCTGTGGCCGGATAACCGAAGCGCAAATAGCGATCTTGCAAGCCCAAGTTTTTGAGGTGTGCAGCAATTTTGGGCCGATGCTTAGGACTCAAAATGCGCACAGGAATCCACCGCATCCAGCGACGCCAAAGGGATTGGGTGATTGCAGTGAGTTGAACCATAGGGTTTTCCCTTATTCTTGCACAAGTTCAGGGATTTGTCACAGCTTTAAAACCAGTTTTTAAGACCTGTTGCAAAAACTGCGAAACTCGGTTTCAGTCCTCGCTTGCAGGCTTGGTGCCTCATGTTAAGGTGTCATTTAAATCACGAAAATAGTTGCCTTTCCTAGGAGCAGTTCATGGACAAAATTTGGCTCGGGCAGTATCCCGCCAACGTCAAACACAGCATCGATCCCAGCGAATACGCTTCATTGACCGATCTTCTCAATCAAGCCTTTCAAAAGCATGGCGACAACCCTTTCTCCGTCTGCATGGAAAGCTGGATGACATACCGCGAGTTGGACAAACTCTCGCAGGCGCTGGGTGCTTGGTTCCAATCTCAGGGCTTTCAACCAGGTGAACGCATTGCCATCATGCTGCCCAATGTGCCGCAGTTTGCGGTCACTATGGCCGCCATCCTTCGGGCAGGCTACACCTGTGTCAATGTCAATCCACTCTACACAGCACGTGAGTTGGAGCACCAGCTCAAAGACTCCGGTGCAACGGCCATTGTGATTTTGGAAAACTTCGCCCACACTTTGGCAGAAGTCATTGAGCGCACCCCTGTCAGGCACACCGTGCTAGCGTCCATGGGCGACTTATTGGGTCCTGTGTATGGTCGATGGATCACTTTTGCCGTTCGACATTTGGCCAAAATGGTGCCTGAATTTGAGCTTCCTCTGAACGAAAAACATCAGGTAACGTCTTTCAAGCAAGCCATTGCCCTTGGCCGGGAGATGAACTTCAGGGCAGCACCCCAAACGCTTGATGACACCGCATTTTTACAATACACCGGCGGCACCACTGGGCTTTCTAAAGGGGCCGTTCTGACCCATCGCAACATTGTGGCGGCCATCTTGCAAGCAGAAACTTGGTTTGCTCCCGCGCTGGCCCGCTTGCCCGACCTGAGAAAAGTGAACAGCATCGCCGCATTGCCGCTGTATCACATCTTTGCCTTAACGCTCTGCTTTTTGGCCATTCGACAAGGCTCCCAACTCACCTTGGTGCCCAATCCCCGTGACTTTGCGAAGTTCATCGAAACACTCAAAAAACGGCCCTTTCACATGATGCCTGGCGTGAACACTTTGTTCAACGCATTGCTGCAACACCCCCTCTTTAAGACCGTGGATTTTTCAAATCTTTGTTTGACGCAAGCGGGCGGTATGGCCGCATCTGAGGGTACCGCAAGGGCATGGCAATCGGCAACGGGCAGTGCCATGATTGAAGGTTGGGGCATGAGTGAAACCTGTGCCATTGGCACCAACAATCCGGTCACACAAACTTCATTCAGCGGCACCATTGGCCTGCCTCTGCCAAGCATTGACATGGCCATTAAAGATGAAGAAGGCAACAGCCTGCCTCAAGGTGAGTCGGGTGAAATTTGCATTCGGGGCCCCAACGTCATGGTGGGCTATTACAAGCAAGAGGCAGAAACCCGCCAGGCTTTCACCCCCGATGGCTTCATGCGCACCGGCGACGTAGGCATCATGGATGAAAAAGGTTACTTCCGCATTGTTGATCGCAAAAAAGACATGATCATTGTCAGTGGCTTCAATGTCTTTCCTTCCGAACTGGAAAATGTCATTTCACTCTGCCCAGGCGTGGTGGAGTGTGCCGCCATTGGCATACCCGATGCCATGCAAGGCGAAACCATCAAAGTGTTTGTGGTTCGCAGCGACAACATGCTCACTGAAGACGCCGTTGCACGTTATTGCCACGACAATCTCACTGGGTACAAACGTCCTAAGTACATTGAGTTCAGGGATGAATTGCCAAAATCTAACGTGGGTAAAATTTTGCGCCGTGAATTGAGAAGCAACACACACTGAAGTTGATGCAAGCCCTTTTGAACCTCCCTGGACTTCAGTTTTTTGAACGTGGCTGGTTATCAGCCAACAACATTCTCTTCACTGACAAAGAGTCCGCCACACTCATCGACAGTGGTTATGTTGCGCATCAAGACCAAACTTTGGCCTTGGTGCAACATGCACTTTCGGGTCGCCCACTTGACCGCTTGGTTAACACCCACTTGCACAGCGATCATTGCGGCGGCAATGCCATTCTTCAAAATCATTACCCACAACTTGTCACCTTCATTCCACCAGGCGAATCTGAAGCAGTTGCCAATTGGGATGAGCAATCATTGAGTTATCTGCCCACAGGTCAGTTGTGCCCGCGTTTCAAATTCGATGGCCTGCTGCAAACAGGTCAGTCCCTTCGATTAGCCTCTTTAGATTGGCAGGTCTTGGCTGCGCCGGGGCATGACCCTCACTCTGTCATCCTGTTTGAACCCCTTCACAAAATTCTCATTTCTGCTGATGCTTTGTGGGCCAATGGCTTTGGTGTTGTGTTTCCAGAATTAGAAGGTGTTGCTGCATTCAACGAAGTTGGCCAGACATTGGATTTGATTGAGTCGCTTCACCCCGAGTGGGTCATTCCTGGCCATGGCGCTGTCTTTCGAAATGTTGATGAGGCCTTGGCTATTTCACGAAAAAAACTGGACGGGTTTATCACGCAACCAGAAAAACATGCTCGCTATGGCGCGAAGGTTTTGTTGAAATACAAACTTCTCGAATTGCATCGTGTTCAGTATGTTGACTTTATGAGTTGGGCAATAGGCACTCATTACCTTCAAGTTCTTCACTCAGGCTATGCCCCAGACATCGACATCCAATCTTGGATTGAAGATCTTCTTCGTGATTTAGAACGCAGCAAAGCATTGGCCTTTGAAAACACACTGATTCTTAACCAGTGATCTTAAAACTGCTCTGCGTCTAAATAAATAGCGAAAAAAAACGCCCCATATTTCTATGGGGCGTTTCTCGCTATAAGAGCCTGACAATGTCCTACTTTCACACGGGAACCCGCACTATCATCGGCGCTAAGTCGTTTCACTGTCCTGTTCGGGATGGGAAGGAGTGGTACCAACTTGCTA
>CANJOS010000145.1 GCA_947476015.1 Comamonadaceae bacterium
ATTGAAATTGATTGCAAAAGGTCACAATTGAGCCATGAAAGCTTTCTATTCAGACCACTTTGTCTTGCCTTTGCCAGAGGGGCATCGCTTCCCTATGGCCAAGTACAGCATGTTGAAACAAAGGGTGGCCGAAGAGCTTTTAGGCGTGGAAATGCGGGAGGCACCGGCCGCCACGGATGGCGAGTTGGCCTTGGCCCACAGCCCAGAATACGTTCAAGCCGTGAAGTCGGGCGCTCTGAGCCCTGAGGCACTCAGAGAAATTGGCTTTCCTTGGACCCCGGCCATGGCGGTGCGTTCGGTTCGATCTGCGGGTGCGTCGATTGCAGCAGCCAGGGTGGCCATGAAGGAGGGGATTGCTGGCAATTTGGCGGGGGGAACCCACCACGCCAGTGCCCAACAAGGCGGCGGATTCTGTGTTTTCAATGACATTGCGGTGACGGCGCGGGTGCTCCAAATGGAGCATTTCCGGGCATTCCGGCAAACCCTTCAGGTGGCGGTGGTCGACTTAGATGTGCACCAAGGCAACGGAACGGCCAGTATTTTTGCCAATGACGCCAGCGTTTTCACGCTTTCATTGCATGGCGAAAAGAACTTTCCCTTTCGCAAGGTGGCCAGTGATTTGGATGTGGGATTGCCGGACGGTTGCACTGATGCCGCTTATTTAGACGCCTTGGACCAAGCTTTGGGCACCTTGACAGATCGAATTCAGCCCGAGTTTTTGATCTATCTGGCAGGGGCAGATGCGCATGAGGGAGACCGGCTTGGCCGTCTCAAGTTAACTGAATCCGGCATGCAAGCCAGAGATCAGAGGGTGTTTGATTGGGTGAGGGAAAGAGGCCTTCCCATGATCATTTGCATGGGCGGTGGCTATGGACGAGAACTCCAAACCACCGTTCAAGTGCAAATCAACACCTGGCGCCTCGCATATGAACACTGGCTTCACTGGCAAAATCGGGGTCTATGAATTCTGTAGAACCCCAACCCCCCAACCCTGCTCTGGCGGCGCCCCAGCAGTCCAGCACCAAACCGGAGGCTTTGCCGCGCAGTGCCTATCGTGTTTTTCGGCCCATCACCACACGTTGGATGGACAACGATGTGTATGGTCACGTCAACAATGTTGTTTATTACAGTTGGTTTGATACCGCAGTCAATGCCCATCTCATAGAGCAGGGTGTGCTGGACATTCACAATGGCGAGACCATTGGCTTGGTGGTTGAAACACACTGCAACTACTTTGCCCCATTGGCGTTTCCGCAAACCATTGAGGCGGGCATTCGCGTGGCGCACCTCGGCAACGCCAGTGTTCGTTATGAAGTGGGCTTGTTTGCCCAAGGTGAACCCCTCACAGCGGCACGAGGCCATTTCGTGCATGTGTATGTTGACAAGCACACGCGCCGCCCCAAAGCCATGTCTGAATCATTCATCAAAGTATTGGAGAGCCTCTCATGAAAGAACTGTCTAGTTCACAAGTTAGCACGGTCATTGCCGATCAACACAGCGTTGACGCCGCAATTTTGAGCCGTTTTTCAGCCCGCGCTTATTTGAACAAAGCCGTTGACAAAACAGTTTTGGAAGACTTGTTGGCCGTTGCGGCGCGCGCGCCCAGTGGCACCAACACGCAGCCATGGAATGTCTATGTGGTCCAAGGCGCAGGCAAAGACAATTTGGTCAATGAGGTCTGTGCAGCAAACGAAGCCATGACGGCTAATCCAGAATTGGCCAAAGAATATGTAGAGGCCTATGACTACTACCCTGCCAAGTGGGTGAGTCCTTTCATAGACCGTCGACGAGAGTGTGGCTTTGGTCTTTATGGTGTCCTGGGAATTACCAAAGGCGATAAAGACAAGATGCAATTTCAGCACCAACAAAATTTCCGTTTTTTCGGTGCCCCTGTCGGGTTGATTTTCACAATAGACAAAGCGTTGGGGCGCGGCAGCTTGTTTGACTACGGTATGTTTGTGCAGAATGTGATGTTGGCGGCCAGAGCCCGCGGCTTGCACACCTGTCCCCAAGCGGCTTGGAACAATTTCCACAAAATTATTTTCAAGCATGTGGGCGCGCAGGAAAACGAAATGATGGTCTGCGGCATGTCCTTGGGTTATGCCGATGAAAGCGCCATCGTCAATACCTTCAAAACCACCCGAGTTGAAGCCAGCGCATTTACAAAATGGATTGAATGAGCTTTTGGTTGATACAGTGCTTGAATGGTCTCAGCCATGCCAGCACATTGTTCATGATGGCTGCGGGGTTGACGCTGGTGTTTGGCGTCACCCGCATTGTTAATTTCGCGCATGGCAGTTTCTTTATGCTGGGTGCCATGGTGGCCGGTTACACCGTCACGCAGTGGCAGCCAACATGGGCAGATCAAAGCAGCTTGTATTTAATGGCCATGGTCATCGGCGCTGTGGTCGCTGCCGTGACAGGTGCTCTCGCGGAGTGGTTGTTGTTCAAGCCGCTTCGCGATTCGCCGCCACTCTACCCCTTGGTTGCAAGCTTTGGATTGAGTTTGGTGCTGCACGATGTGCTGCTTTGGTGCTTAGGCCCAGGTGAAATTTTTGCACCCAGATTTCCAGGTTTAAAAGGGGCGATTCAAATTGGCGAGGACTACTTTCCAGAGTGGCAGTTGCTCATTTTGTGTCTGGGTCCTCTCACTTGGTGCTTCTTGCATGTGTTGCTGACAAAGACCCAGTGGGGCCAACACATCAGGGCCGCTACCCAAGACCGTGACATGCTGAACGCTCTGGGCGTTAACCCTGCACCCCTCATGTTGGGGGTGGTGATGTTGGGCTGTGGCTTGGCGGGTTTGGCTGGCGCATTGCAATTACCGCGAGAGCCCGCCAATTTACAAATGGATTTGCAAATGGTGGTTGAAACCTTTGTGGTGGTGGTCATGGGGGGGCTGGGCAGTATTGCGGGTGCCTTTTTTGCATCGGTATTGATCGGATGCGTGCATGCTTTTGGAATTCATTTCTTTCCGCAGGCCACCTTGGTTTTGATTTTCCTCACCATGGCTGTTGTGCTGGCCTTGCGTCCACAAGGTTTGATGGGTGAATTGGCGGGTGCCGGTCCGCGGGAGCGCGTCTCTGCTTTTGGTGGGGGTCCGTCAAGTCCGCGCATGCAATTTGCGTTGGGTGTCATCTTGTGCTTGACGGTCATAGGTTTGATGGTCTCGGGGAATTACACCCAAAGCATTTTGGAAAATGTGCTGATCATGGCACTTTTTGGCATCAGCCTTCAGTGGATGATGGCCCTGTCGGGGTGGGTGAGCTTTGGGCATGCCGCCTACTTTGCGTTAGGAGCTTATGCCGCTGCACTCAGTCATCTTCACTGGGGATTCAACGCCGTTGCAGCCTGCATGATGGGCATGCTGGTGGCCATGGTGGCAGGGTTGTTCATGGTCCGTGTATTGGCTCGCAGTGCTGGCGTTTATTTGGCCATGCTGTCTTTGGCTTTTTCACAAGTGGTCTGGGCCAGCGCCAGTCAATGGACGCAGTTAACCGGTGGCGACAATGGCCTGATTGGCTTGCAATTTTTAAATGACTCGCCACGATGGCTTTTTCAATCCTTGCTGGTGTTCTTGGTTCTCTTGTCTTTGTTTGTATTTTCGCGTTTGGTCTCTTCAAGCTTTGGGGCTGCGCTGCAAGCTGGGCGCGATGCGCCTGAACGCGCTGTGGCGAGTGGTTTCCATGTCCATGCTTTGAACCATCGAATTTTTTTGCTGAGCACGATGTTGGCAGGATTGGCGGGAGCCCTTTGGGCCATTTCGAAGGGTGCCGTATTTCCCTCTGTGGCATCAGTTGCCACCTCTGTCGATGCCCTGGTCATGGTGCTATTGGGAGGGATTCACCAATTGTGGGGCGCCTTCGTTGGCAGTGTCTTTCTCATGGGATGGGGCGCCGAGTTAGGGCGTTATTTTGAATATTGGCGAGGTGTTTTGGGCTTGCTGGTCATGACACTGATGGTGCTTGCGCCAGAGGGCCTATTGGGCTGGCGAAATCGCAAGTCGCGTGATGGCGGGGGACTCGGATGAATCTTCCTCTCAGGGTCACAGGACTTCGCAAAAGTTATGGCAAGGTGCACGCGCTTCAAGGTGTTGACTTTGAATTGAGTGCAGGCGAGTGTGTTGCATTGATTGGACCGAACGGCGCAGGCAAGTCAACTTGTTTTGCATGCATCGCCGGACAAAAAGCGCCTGATGTGGGGCGAGTGATTTGGCGTGAGCAGGACATTCTCAATAGCCCCGCGCACAAACTCCGGCAAATGGGTGTTGCCAGAACATTTCAAGTCGCGCAAGTTTTTGAAGCGCTCTCAGTGATTGAAAACTTACAGCTTGTGTTGAAAGCTGCTTTGGGTGTTTCGGCTTTGGATGTCTTGCAAAATTGTTTGGAGGAAGAAGCCTGGCATTGGGTTCATCAAATGGGGCTGGACAACTTGGGCGAGCAAGTGCTTCGGTCATCTGCTGCCAATTTGTCTTATGGCAGCAAGAAACGATTAGAACTCGCCATGGCCATGGCGGGCTTGCCTGATCCACAAACCGGACTGTTGTTGCTGGATGAACCTGCAGCGGGTTTGTCGCCTGTCGAGCGCTTGGACATGATGCATCGCATTCAATCGCTTGCACTAAAGGGCACCACTGTGCTTTACACAGAGCACAACATGGATGCTGTCTTCGGTGTAGCCGATCGCGTGATGGTCTTGATAGATGGCCTGCTTGTGGCGCAAGGCTCGCCCAGTGAAGTGGCGCTGCACCCTGTGGTTGTTGAAAGATATTTAGGTCGTTCATTCGTTTGGAGCGAGGGCACTGCACATGCTTGAAGTTCGACATTTGAATGTCAGTTATGGGCAGGCCCAAGCCCTGTTTGATGTCTCCTTCGTGGTGCCTGTTGGGAAATTGGTATTGATCCAAGGCTTGAATGGCGCGGGTAAGTCCACCTTGCTGAAATCCATCATGGGCTTAATGCCGGAGGCACAGGGGCAAATCAATTGGTGGGGTGAATCCCTGACGCATTTGGCGCCTTTTGAAAGGTCGCAGCGTGGCCTGGGTTATGTGCCAGAAGATCGTCGGTTGTTTGCGGCGCTCACGGTGAAACAAAATCTGGAAATTGCCAGCCAAGTGGAAATGTCAAGAACTCCCAAAGTTCAGACGATGCAGCTGGCCGATGTCTTGACTTTGTTTCCCGCTTTGGCAGGCATGCTAGATCGGCCGGCCTCACAAATAAGTGGCGGAGAGCAGCAAATGCTGGCCCTAGGTAGAACCCTCATGACCCAAGCCAGAATGCTCTTGCTTGATGAGCCCTGTGAGGGCATTGCCCCAGTCTTGGTTGAGGCCATCGCGGCCTCCCTACAGAAGCTTAAAGGGCAGGGGTACACGCTGCTGGTAGCCGAGCAAAATCAGACCCTCAGGGGCATGGCCGATCAAGTCCTGCAGCTTGTCAGTGGTTCAATGTCTCAAAGTGACTAAGTCCATCGGTCTTCACGTACACTGCAAACACAACGACAAGCCTTATTTTCAGACATGATCATTACCAGTTTGCTGGACACTGACCTCTACAAATTCACCATGATGCAAGTGGTGCTGCACCAATTTCCGGGTGCCCAAGTGGAATACCGCTTTAAGTGTCGCAATTCCGGCGTTGATTTGGCTCCTTATGTCGACGAAATTCGAAGTGAAATCAAATCGCTTTGCAGCTTGCATTTCAAAGAAGATGAGCTGGCCTATTTGCGTTCAATGAGGTTCATTAAAAGTGATTTTGTCGACTTTTTGGATCTTTTTAAGCTGAATGAAAAATACATTCAAATCACGCCCAACCTCACCGGTGAAATTGACATCGTGATTCAGGGTCCATGGCTGCACACCATTTTGTTTGAAATTCCTGTGTTGGCCATCGTCAATGAGGTTTACTTTAGAAACACGCAACGATTGCCAGACTTGATCCAGGGCCGCTCACTTTTAGACACCAAAATCAAGCAGCTTCAAGCAGAAGATTTAAAGGCTTTGAAAATTGCCGATTACGGCACTCGCAGACGATTTTCTCGTGCTTGGCATGAGGAGGTTCTGAGAGTGCTTACCGCCAAACTCGGCTCAGGCGCAATGGGACAATTTGCCGGCACCAGCAACGTTTATTTTGCCTACCTCTTGGGCCTCACACCTTTGGGCACCATGGCCCATGAGTATTTACAAGCTTGCCAGGCCTTAGGCCCTAGGTTGCGCGACAGTCAAGTTTTTGCCTTTGAATCATGGGCTAGAGAGTATCGCGGCGATTTGGGCATTGCACTGAGTGATGTTTATGGGTTCAACGCATTCTTGCGAGACTTCGACATGTACTTCTGCAAGCTGTTTGATGGCGCCCGCCATGACAGTGGCGACCCCTTCATCTGGGGTGAACGCATGATTGCGCACTACCGTGCAAACCGAGTGGACCCACTCACCAAAACGCTGATCTTCAGTGATGGTCTCACGGTGCCCCGGACCATCGAGCTTTTTCGCCAATTC
>CANJOS010000146.1 GCA_947476015.1 Comamonadaceae bacterium
CTTTGTAATTCATTTTCTAGACAGATTTGGTTTAAGAGAGAGCAGGAGCAAGTATGAGTTCTACAGCACACGGCACAACGCCTTACTACTACGTGCCCAATCCATCACGCCATCCAGCCATGGCTGCATTTGGTTTGTTCTTGGTGATCTTGGGCGCAGGCCAATGGATCAATGGCGCAGAGTGGGGTAAATATTCTTTGTTCGCCGGTTTGATTTGGTTTTTGGTGGTTCTGTTTCAGTGGTTCAGCGACGCTATCAATGAAAGCGAAAGCGGAAAATTTGGTCGCAAAATTGACTTGTCATTCCGCTGGAGCATGACGTGGTTCATTTTCTCTGAGGTGATGTTCTTCGGTGCCTTCTTCACTGCTTTGTGGTGGGCTCGCTCACATTCCTTGCCTGCATTGGGCAGCTTGGAAAATGCGCTTTTGTGGCCCGACTTCAAAGCCGTTTGGCCTTCATTGGCCGCGGGTGCCACAGCATCGCCTGCAGGCATTGTTGAGCCCTTTCAAACCATGGGGCCCTTCTGGTTACCCACCATCAACACTGCTTTGTTGTTGACCTCTGGCGTCACCTTGACCATTGCCCACCACGCTTTGCAGCACGGCGATCGCTCTAAAACCATCAAGTTCATGTGGATGACGGTTTTGTTGGGCTTGGTCTTCTTGTTTGTTCAGGGTTACGAATATGCCCATGCTTGGGGCGACTTGAATTTGAAGTTGAGCTCAGGTGTTTATGGCTCTACTTTCTACATGCTCACTGGCTTCCACGGTTTCCACGTGTTCGTTGGAATGCTCATGTTGTTGTTCATCACTTTGCGTTTGCAAAAAGGTCACTTTACCCCAGAGCGCCACTTTGGCTTTGAAGGTGCTGCTTGGTACTGGCACTTCGTAGATGTGGTATGGCTTGGCTTGTACATCTTGGTTTATTGGATGTAATTTGGCGCGTGTTCGCTATCCAAAAAGCGCCCTTGGGCGCTTTTTTTGTGAATGGGCTTAAGCGCCTGATGGAATACCGGAGGGTTGGATATAGCCCAATTTCCAGGCAATCAAGATACAGATGAAGAGCACAATGGAAAAACCGACGCGAAAGGCCAAGGCCTTGACCATGTTGCCTTTGGGAGCGAGGGGTGTATCGGTGCCTTCATGGGTGTCTTTGACGCCGCCGCGCATCATGTAAAAAAGGGCGGAGGCCAAACTTCCCAAGATGGCCAAGAACGCGAGTGCAACAAGTATTTTCATGAACGGAATTATCGGATGAGTTGGTCGGCATTTTCAGCACCCTTGAAAAAGAACACACGCCTTCAATCGACGATGTGGTTCTTTTTGGCGCTTATTTGCGTTGCCATCACCTGCGCTTTGGGGTTTTGGCAGTTGGACCGAGCCCAGACCAAACTTGATTGGCAAGCAAAAATCACCCAAAAGGGCCGCATGCCAATCCTAGATGGCTCATTTCTGGGCAGCACGCAAGATACAGAGGGCAATCGTGCTGGTTTGTTGCATCGCCCCATTCAGTTGCAAGGTGAGTGGGTAGACAAACACACCGTGTATTTGGACAACCGCCAAATGAACGCGAGACCCGGTTTTTATGTCCTCACCCCCTTCAAAGTGCAGGCAACGGGTGTGGTGGTGGTGGTGCAGCGAGGCTGGGTAGCCCGTGACTTTACCAAGCGCACGAATTTGCCGGCCATTCAAACGCCTGCGGGTGTGGTCATGCTCAATGGTTTGATAGCCTTGCCGCCTTCCAAGCTTTACGCCTTGGGCGAGGAAACGAAGTCCGTAATACGGCAAAATCTAGACTTGCACGATTTTCGCGCTGAGACTGGATTGCCGCTGTTGGAAATTTCAGTCATTCAAGTAGGCGCAGCTTCTGAAGGCTTGCTGCGTGAATGGCCCCAAGCCGCAACAGGTGTTGAAAAACACCATGGTTATGCCTTCCAATGGTTTGGATTGGCGCTTTTGATTGCATTGCTTTATGTCTGGTTCCAAATTGTCCGACCCCGTTTCAAATCCAAAGACAGCGTCATCAACTGAGCACCCACAATGGGAAGATGCGCCCTTGGGCATGACGGTTCACACCCTGCCCAGCCCGAATGAAATCGTATTCGCGGATGAGAAGCGAACGCGAGCAGGGCGCTGGAAAATGTTGGCTGTTTTCTTGGTGTGCGCATCGCCTGTCATTGCGTCTTATCTGACTTATTACGTCATTCGCCCTGAAGGTCGTCGCAATCACGGGGAACTCATTCAACCTCAGCGATCGTTGCCTGCGCTGGAAGTTTCAAAACTCAGTGGTGAGAAAGTGGCTTTGAACTCACTCAAGGGCCAATGGTTGTTGGTCAGTGTGGCCGACGCGGCATGTGATGAGCCATGCCAAAAGCACTTGTACTTTCAGCGCCAATTGCGAGAGTCTTTGGGCAAAGAAAAAGACCGTATCGATTGGGTCTGGTTGGCCACGGGTGATGCGCCAGTGGATGACAAACTGATGCCCGCTTTGTCTCAAGCGACTGTCTTGAGAGTGAATGAGCAAAGTATTTCTGGATGGCTGCTACCCTCTGAAGGTCGTCAATTGTCAGAGCATTTGTATGTGGTCGATCCGATGGGCAATTGGATGATGCGCTTTCCGCCGGGCATCGATTTGGCCGCTGCTGCCAAAGCCAAAAAAGACCTGGATCGGCTCTTGCGTGCTTCTGCATTTTGGGACACAGCAGGCCGTTAAAAAAATGACCGAAGTCGATTTGTACAACCTCTCACCCGCCTTGCGTTTGCTAGGTGTTGGCGTGCTCATTGCGCTGCTGCCTTTGGTGTGGACGCTTTACCACCATCGACACCATTCGGTTAATTTGAAATTGCGAGCACTCACGATGCTCACGCTTTTTCTCACTTTCGATTTGGTGTTATTTGGGTCATTCACTCGCCTCACCGACTCTGGCTTGGGTTGCCCCGATTGGCCAGGCTGCTACGGTAACGTGAGCCCGTTTGGCGCTGCGGCACAGATCAATGTAGCGCAAACAGCCATGCCCTCAGGACCTGTGACGCACCCCAAAGCATGGATCGAAATGATTCACCGCTACTTTGCAATGTCGGTGGGATTCCTCATTTTGATCTTGGCCTTGAGCAGCACATGGCAACGTTGGAAGGGTCAGTATTCATTTCAGGGTGCTTGGCAGCTAAAGCCTTTCTGGGCATGGCTCACATTGGTATGGGTGTGCATGCAAGGTGCCTTTGGTGCGCTCACCGTCACCCTGAAACTTGCACCCCCTGTTGTGACTTTGCATTTGTTGGGTGGTATTGGTTTGTTGGTTTTGCTTTCGGCGCAAGTCGCTTGGAAGCCTCGTTCGCAGCGTGAAGAGATTTCTGCACGTCATCGAAGCATGATCTGGGCAGCAGCCTTCCTGCTTACCTTGCAGATTGCGCTTGGCGCTTGGGTCAGCACCAATTACGCTGTCTTGGCATGTTCAGGTTTTCCGGATTGCAATGGCGAGTGGTGGCCCGCTTGGAACTTTCAAGGTTTTGAAATCTGGCGTGGCTTGGGCATCGATTCCAAGGGCCAATATTTGACCATGGAAGCTTTGGTGTCAATCCACTTTGTGCACCGCTTAATGGCCTTGCTGGTCTTTTCGTTTGCTGCCATCATGTTGTGGCAGTTTAAAAAAGCGGATGTCTTGCCTGGCCTCACTCGTCTTCTATTTGCCTTGCTAACGCTTCAACTCATTACTGGTCTGTCCAATGTGGTGTTGGGCTGGCCGATGCTGGCCGCTGTTGCCCACACGGGTGGTGCAGGAGCCCTCATGATGACCCTCACTTACATGTTGAGCCGAAGTCAACCCTATTCACGATGACCCTGATTATTTTTCCACGAAGGCTTGCCGCATGAGTACCGCTGCCGAATTACAAGCCGCCTCACCCTGGCGTCAATACTACGCGTTGATGAAGCCACGGGTGGTTCAACTGATTGTGTTTTGTGCCTTGATTGGCATGGTCTTGGCTGTGCCTGGCGTGCCTACATGGACTGAGGTCTGGCTGGGGTTCATTGCCTGTGTGGGCATCTGGTTGGTGGCCGGTGCCGCAGCGGCCTTCAATTGCTTAATTGAAAAAAGTATTGATGCTCAAATGAAACGGACCGCTTGGCGCCCAACAGCCAAAGGCCAGTTGAGCGACATGCAAGCCTTGTTGTTTTCTGCCGTGTTGTGCAGCATTGGCTCGGTCATTTTGTATTTTGCCGTGAACCCGCTCACCATGTGGCTTACGTTTGCCACCTTTGTGGGCTATGCCATCATCTACACCGTTATTTTGAAACCACTCACCCCCCAAAACATTGTGATTGGTGGTGCATCAGGCGCCATGCCACCCGTGCTGGGTTGGGCTGCCATGACGGGCGACGTGGGCCCTGAAGCGCTCATTCTTTTCTTGATTATTTTCTTGTGGACGCCGCCGCATTTCTGGGCGCTGGCTTTGTACCGTGTAGAAGACTATCGAAAGTCGGGATTGCCCATGTTGCCGGTGACGCATGGCAATGAGTTCACGCGTCTGCAAGTGTTGCTGTACACCATTGTGCTGATGGCTTCATGCCTCATGCCCTTTGCATATGGCATGAGTTCTTGGGTCTACCTCACTGCGGCCGTTATTTTGAGCGTGATGTTCATCGGCTATGCCTGGGCCTTGTGGCGCAATTACTCCGATGAATTGGCGCGAAAAACATTCAAGTTTTCGCTCATTCATTTGAGTGTGTTGTTTGCTGCTTTGTTGGTCGATCACTATTTGTTTTAAAGCAAGTTCAATACGCCATGTTCAACAAATCACGTCTTTTTGCGCCCTGGTTTAAATTGATTGGAATCTTGGTACTGTCTGCCTTGGTGGCAGGTCTTGGGGCTTGCTCAGATCCCAAACCTGCTTTCAAAGGTGTTGACATCACGGGCGCCGATTACGCCAAAGAGTTGAACCTGACTGATCAAAATGGTCAGGTGCGCAAGCTGAAAGACTTTTCTGGCAAGTTGGTGGTGGTGTTTTTTGGCTATACCCAATGCCCCGATGTTTGCCCCACCACCATGCAAGAGTTGGCGCAGGTCAAACGCTTGTTAGGGCTGGACGGCAACAAACTTCAAGCTGTGTTTGTCACAGTTGATCCTGAACGCGACACCACCGAATTGTTAAAGGCTTATGTCGAGAATTTTGACGAGAGCTTTGTGGCCTTGCGCCCAACGGCAGAGCAGCTGCCTGCCATTGCCAAAGAGTTCAAGATTTATTTCAAACGGGTAGAAGGTCGAACTCCTACCAGTTACACCATGGATCACTCAGCGGGTAGTTACACCTTTGACACGCAGGGGAGGGTGCGATTGTTCAATCGCTATGGCATGGGCGCGCAGGTCTTGGCAGACGATTTCAAGCTGTTGTTGAAATAAAGAGGGCCTTAGGCCTCAGCGTATTCCGTCAAAGCCAACTTCATTTTTTTCATGGCCGCCACTTCAATTTGACGAATGCGCTCTGCGCTCACACCAAACTCATCGGCCAAATCGTGCAAGGTCATTCCACCTGAACCATCGTCATTCACTTTGAGCCAACGCTCTTCCACAATTCTCCGGCTGCGTTCGTCAAGTGATGCCAAGGCAGTTGCAATGCCGTCACTGGCCATCATGTCGCGCTGATGCGATTCAATCATGGCGGTGGGCTCGTGGTGTGCATCGGTTAAGTAGGCGATGGGGCCGTAGGCCACTTCACCGTCATCGGAGGGTGCAGGGTCGAGCAACATGTCGCCGCCTGACATGCGCGTTTCCATTTCCATCACTTCTTCACGTTTGACATTGAGCGCTTTGGCCATGCTGTCAATTTGCGCACAGGTGAGGGTGTCTCGGTGCGTGCCTGTGGCTTCATCGGCTTCGGCCTTGAGACCTTGCTTCATAGAGCGCAGGTTGAAAAACAATTTGCGCTGGGCCTTGGTGGTTGCCACTTTCACCATGCGCCAGTTCTTCAGGATGTATTCGTGAATTTCAGCCTTGATCCAGTGCATGGCGTAGCTCACCAAGCGCACGCCTTGGTCGGGGTCGAAGCGTTTCACGGCTTTCATCAAGCCAATGTTGCCTTCTTGAATAAGGTCGCCATGCGGCAGGCCATAACCCAAGTATTGACGCGCCACAGAAACCACCACGCGCAAGTGCGATAGCACCAACTTGCTGGCGGCTTCAAGGTCGTTTTCGTTTTTCAGTTTTCGCGCAAACTCTTGCTCTTCCTCGAGGGTGAGCATGGGCATGCGGTTGACCGCAGAAATGTACGCATCAAGGTGTCCCAACGAAGGCACAACGGCCCATGGATTCTTCAGGGTGAGTGCAGTGTCGAGGGATCCAGTGAGGTTTGTCATACCAGAAATCCTTTCCATCATGGATCGGATTTTAGCACTCTCTTGGACAGAGTGCTAAACTTATAACTTATTGATTTTATTGATATTTATCAAGTAGTGACACTTCAGATCAGGTCTTGCATGGCTTC
>CANJOS010000147.1 GCA_947476015.1 Comamonadaceae bacterium
AAGTCGGCTGGGTAGTAGCTCTTGATGAAGCGATCGGGGTCACCCCAGATGGTGCGAATCATGGAAGGCCATGGGCGCTTGACCACCAAAATACCGCCTTGGCCATTCGGCATGTCCTTGCCTGTTTCGTCCACGATGGCAGCTTGAATACCTGGGAAAGGCAAGGTGCAAGAACCCGGCACCATGGGTGTCACGCCAGGCAAAGGCGTGATCATGTGGCCACCCGTTTCGGTTTGCCAGAAGGTGTCCACAATGGGGCAATTGCCGCCGCCCACATGCTTGTGATACCACTCCCACGCTGCAGGATTGATAGGCTCGCCCACCGAACCGAGTAAGCGCAAGCTGCTCAAGTTGTAACTCTTTGGATGCACCGCATCGTTGGCTTCCGCCGCTTTGATCAAAGAACGAATGGCGGTAGGCGCCGTGTAGAAAATAGAGACCTTGTGGTCTTGAATCATTTTCCAAAAACGGCCAGCGTCGGGGAATGTGGGAACGCCTTCAAAGACAATTTCTGTGCCGCCCAAAGCCAAGGGGCCGTAGGTGATGTAGGTGTGACCCGTGACCCAACCGATGTCGGCTGTGCACCAGAACACATCGTCTTGTTTCAAGTCGAAAGTCCATTTGGTGGTGAGGGCTGCGTGCAACAAGTAGCCACCTGTTGAGTGTTGAACACCCTTGGGCTTGCCTGTAGAGCCAGAGGTGTAGAGCAAGAACAAAGGATGCTCAGCGCCCACCCACTCTGGCTCGCAGGTGCTGGCTTGTATGGCCACCAAGTCGTGCATCCAGGTGTCGCGCCCTGCCGTCATGGCAACTTCAGCGCCGCTGCGCTTGACCACCAACACATTTTGAATGCTGCCGCATCCGCCCAATGCAATGGCGTCGTCCACAATCGATTTCAAGGGCAGCTGCTTGCCACCGCGAATTTGGTGGTCGGCAGTGATCACGGCTTTGGCGCCGGTGTCTTCAATGCGATCGCGCAATGACTGGGCAGAGAAGCCACCGAACACCACGGAGTGTGTGGCGCCAATTCGGGCGCAGGCTTGCATGGCGGCCACACCGTCAATGGACATGGAGATGTAGATGACGACGCGATCGCCTTTTTGGATACCGAGAGATTTAAGGCCATTGGCAATTTGACAGGTTTTGGCCAACAATTCGCTGTAAGTGATGCGAGTGACTTCACCGCCATCCGCTTCGAAAATCAGCGCAACTTTGTTGCCCAAACCCTTTTCAATATTGCGATCCAAACAGTTGTAAGAGGCATTCAGGGTGCCGTCTTCAAACCATTTGAAGAAAGGTGCCTGGGACTCGTCTAAGACTTTGGTGAAGGGCGTTTTCCAAGAAATAAATTCTCTGGCCAGTCGAGCCCAATAGCCTTCGTAATCGGCTTCAGCCTCTTTGCATAGGGCTTGGTAGGCGGGCATGCCTGAAATGTGGGCATTTTTAACAAATTCAGCACTGGGCTGGTAAAGGGTGGCGCTCATTCAATGTCTCCTAGGGAATTTGTTCGAATTAATTGTCTCTGAATGTCGTGCTTGGCTCTTACAAAGCCCTGACTGACAGTATTCTTTCATATCTTGTCAAAACCGACACATTTCTGCAAATGCACGGCTTTAAAATCACTCAAACTCTTCAAAAGCGAATCCATGGCCTCGAATTCCTCCGAACACCCTGAAAAAGCTGCCCTGCGTCCCCTGCCCAAGCTGATTTTTGCAAGCCGATGGCTGCAACTTCCGCTTTACCTGGGACTGATTTTGGCCCAAGGCGTCTATGTGTTTCATTTTTGGGTGGAGCTGGTACACCTTTTGGAGGCCGTTTTTGGCAGTCAAACAGCCCTTCAAGCTTTGATCTCTGGCATTGGGTACAAAGTTGATGCGCCCATCACGCAATTGAACGAGACCATCATCATGCTGGTGGTCTTGGCCCTCATTGACGTGGTGATGATTTCGAACCTGCTCATCATGGTCATCGTGGGTGGCTATGAAACTTTTGTGTCGCGCATGAATTTGGAAAGTCACCCCGATCAACCTGAGTGGTTGGACCATGTCAATGCGTCAGTACTGAAAGTGAAGTTAGGTACCGCGATCATCGGTATCAGCTCGATTCATTTGCTCAAAACGTTTATCAATGCGGCAAACTACACAGAACAAGTTCTAATGTGGCAAACCATCATTCACGTTACGTTCTTGCTAAGCGCCTTGGCCATTGCTTATACCGACAAATTGATGTCACATCATGGCGGCAAGCAGCAACACTGAAGTGTCGAGTTCTTAGCACCCGCAAAATTTCAATTAAAAATCAAACAAGGCCTTGAGAAAGTAGACCATGAGCACCCTGATCAAAGAAGAAGACCTGATTGAATCCGTGGCAGCTGCCCTTCAATACATCAGCTATTACCATCCTGCAGATTTCATCTCTCACTTAGCTACCGCATACCACCGCGAGCAGAGTCCGGCTGCCAAAGATGCGCTTGCTCAAATTTTGACCAATAGCAAAATGAGCGCTATAGGCCATCGCCCCATGTGTCAAGACACCGGCATCGTCAATGTGTTCTTGAAAGTTGGCATGGACATCCAATTTCAAAACTTCAAAGGCGGCTTGGAAGACGCCATCAATGAAGGTGTGCGCCGGGGATACAACTTCGCAGACAACATGTTGCGCGCTTCGGTGGTTTCTGATCCCGAATTTGCACGCAAAAACACCCAAGACAATTCCCCTGCCGTGATCTTCACGCAAATAGTGCCCGGCAACAAACTGGACATCACCGTTGCAGCCAAAGGTGGCGGCAGTGAAAACAAATCCAAAATGGTCATGCTCAACCCTAGCGACAGTGTCGTCGATTGGGTCTTGAAAACAGTACCCACCATGGGTGCAGGTTGGTGCCCTCCCGGCATGCTGGGCATCGGCATTGGCGGTACTGCTGAAAAGGCAGCCCTGATGGCCAAAGAAAGTTTAATGGACGACCTGGACATGTACCAGTTGCTCGAAAAATCAAGCAAGGGTGAGAAGCTCACGCAAGTTGAAAACATGCGTTTGGAAATTTACGAGAAGGTCAATGCGCTTGGCATAGGCGCGCAAGGTTTAGGCGGTCTTACCACCGTGCTTGACATCAAAATCAAGATGTACCCCACGCACGCAGCCAGCAAGCCTGTGGCCATGATTCCCAACTGCGCGGCCACCCGCCATGCGCACTTTGTGATGGATGGCTCTGGCCCTGTTTACTTGGATGTGCCTTCCCTCGATTTGTGGCCCGATGTGAACTGGACGCCCAACACAGAAAAAAGCAAGCGTGTCGATTTGAACGCACTCACCCCTGCTGAAGTGGCGAGCTGGAAACCGGGCCAAACTTTGCTGCTCAATGGCAAGATGTTGACGGGACGCGATGCCGCTCACAAACGCATTCAAGACATGTTGGCGAAGGGCGAAAAATTGCCTGTGGATTTCACCAACCGCGTCATTTACTACGTGGGCCCTGTCGACCCCATTAAGGGCGAGGCTGTTGGCCCTGCGGGCCCCACCACCTCCACGCGCATGGATAAATTCACCGAGCTGATGTTGGCCCAAACCGGCCTCATTGCCATGGTGGGCAAAGCCGAACGGGGACCTGAGGCCATTGCGGCCATCCAAAAACACAAGTCCGCCTATCTCATGGCTGTGGGCGGTGCTGCCTATTTGGTCTCCAAAGCCATCAAGCAATCGAAGGTGGTGGCCTTTGCCGACTTAGGCATGGAAGCCATTTACGAATTTGATGTGGTGGACATGCCTGTCACGGTGGCGGTAGATTCGGGCGGCACCAGCGCTCACATCACTGGCCCTGTTGAATGGCAAAAACGAATTGCCACGGGCGAGTTCAAAGGCATCAAAGTTGCCGCCAACTGAAACCAACACTCGGCGCCCGATTGGCGTATTTGACAGCGGCATTGGCGGCCTGAGTGTATTGCAAGCCTTGCGTGCTGAAATGCCGCAAGAGTGTTTCATTTATTGGTCAGACAGTGCCTTTGCACCCTATGGCGAGCGAAGCGATGCGTTTCTGATTGAACGAAGCCATTTCATCACTGAGCAACTGATTGCCAAGGAAAATATCAAGGCGGTCGTTGTCGCTTGCAACACAGCCACGGCAGTGGCCATTGAAAGTCTGAGACACAAATTTCCCGCATTGCCTTTTGTTGGCGTCGAGCCAGCGCTGAAGCCCGCAATAGGCTCAACGCACACGGGACGTGTAGGCGTGATGGGCACCCACAGCACTTTGCAAAGTATTCGATTTGAAAAACTCTTGAAAACAGTCCAAACAGAGGCTGCGCCAAGGCCTTGTGAGTTTGTGATTCAAGCTTGCAGAGGCTTGGCGTTGGCGATTGAAAAGCAAACAGAAAAACCGCAAACTGAAACCTTCGAAGTGGAGCGTCTTTGCCTGAAGTATTTACAGGAAATGGGGCCCTTTGGAAAACAAGTTGGCGAAATTGACACCTTGGTTTTAGGTTGTACGCATTATGTTTTTGTGGAGGACCTGTTGAAAAAAATAGTTGGCCCCGACGTGCACATTATTTCTACAGGTCAAGCTGTGGCCAAACAAACTCATCGCTTAAGTGTCAGTGCCAACCAATCAGTTGAGGCATCTGAGTTAGTCCTACTGCCGGATCACAAGGCCATTCAACTCTGGACAACGGGCTCACTGAGCGCCCTGGCGCATGCTGCAGACAGGTGGCTGAATCTACCGCCGTCATGCTGTCATTTCATTGAAGCTGCCCCACTTTAAGCAGAGGTCCAAATTTTCTGGCCACCTAAGTCCAGGTGCGTCAGGTAGACCCGGAGCTCAAATTCCCACTGCGCGTAGTCTGGCGCCATGTGATGACACAGTTTGTAAAAAGACTTGTCGTGCTCACGAACTTTGAGGTGGGCCAATTCATGCACAGCAATCATTTCCAAAAACGCCAAAGGCGTGTCTTTGAACAATGCGGCCACCTTGATGTCTCGCTTTGACTTCAGCTTCGAACCCTGAATGCGTGAGGTGGTGGTGTGCAAACCTAAGGCGTGTTGAATGATGTGCAACTTGCTGTCAAATGTCACCTTGTTGATGGGATCAGCTTGCCGCAAAAATTCATTCTTCAAATCCATGACATAAGCATACAAGGCGCTGTCGGTTCGAATGCCATGCGCTTCTGGATGACGAGCTTTTAACCAAGCATTTAAGCCCGGTCCCTCGATGATTTTGTGGACTTGCAGTTGTAAATTTTCAGGATAGGCCTGTAAATATCGAAAGGACGACATCACTTGCTCAATCGCCATGGGCTGCTTTGTCTTGGCCGCGTTGAACATTCACAGGCAGCAACAATAACCAGCCTAATACAAACAAGACGGTGGTAGCCGCAATCGCCAAGCGCTGATTGCCATCGGTGGCCCAAGTGATCAAGCCATAGCCTAAGGGGCCCACGATACTGGCCAAACGAATGGCAAATGTCCACAGCCCAAAGAATTCTGCCAAGCGATGTGAAGGAATGAACAAGCCTGCCATGGCCCTGCCCGTAGACTGACTAGACCCCATGCACACCCCTGCCAACGAGGCTGCCCACCAAAACATTTCTTTGCTGGTGGTGAGAGAAGCGATGACACAAGTCAAGCTCCAACCCAAAAGAGTGATCGACAAAGACAGCTTGTGACCGATGCGATCTTGCGCATAGCCAAAAATCAAAGAACCTAGCAAAGCCGCAATGTTCAAAACAAAGATAAGCACCATGGTTTCTTGCGGCTCAAAACCAATGACTTGTTCAGCATAAATAGCTGCCAATGTAATGGCCACCGCCACACCGCCCTGGTACGCAACGGCACACGCCATGAGCTGCATGAAATCTTTGTAGGCTTTGGCCTCATTGAAAGTTTGGCGCAGTTGCTGCCACTGACTTCCTGCTCGCTCACGAGCAGATTGGGGCTTGGCATGCTCCTTCATCAGACCGAAGGTGACGCAGGCGGCAAGGGCATAAATGACAGCGGTCACCACCATGGTGACAGGCACAAACTGCCCTGCAGAATGGCCTTGACTCTGAGCCCACACCACATAAGCCAAACAAAGCCCCAGCGTGAGCATGCCGCCAAAATAACCCCAGGCCCAGCCCCACGCACTGATGCGGCCCATGGCCTCGGGCTTTGCCAGTTCAGGCAAGAAAGCAGCCGTGAGTGATTCGCCATAGGAGAAAAAGGTGTTCGACACCACGATGCACACAACGGCCAGGACCACTTGGCCTGGGCCCACCCAAGCCAATGCCAAGGTACTGATCACGCAAGCCGCAGTAACTGCCATCAATAATTTTTTCTTAACCGCATGACGATCTGCCCATTTGCCCAAGGCGGGCATGGTGATCATGACAATGGCGTAGGAAAAACTCAAAGCACTGGTCCAAGCCAGCGTAGCCCATTCAGCTTTGTCAGCCACTGCGCCCACAAAGTAGGCTGCAAACACAGCGGTG
>CANJOS010000148.1 GCA_947476015.1 Comamonadaceae bacterium
CCACCCTGCTCAACAATTTGCTGAAAGTAATCGCTGTTCAAATTGATAGAACCTCCGACGATGCTGGTTTGGTGTTTGAATTTCAATGGCACATCTATTTGGGTGATTACAAGATCACCAGCCTTGTTTTCAGATGCATAAAACTCATCGCCCCAATGAAGAGTTGTGAGGTCTTCGAAACAAGGGTTTTCTGCAAGTCTGAACTTACCCCGTCCAAGTTCAACAACTCGCAATGTTGCGTCAGAGGTTTGTCCACTTTTATACTCAATGACAGTACCGTTTTCTAGCCAGAATGGCCCTTCAAATTGATCGTTGCAAGGGAACACCAAATTTCTGGGTGCTGCACCTCTGAGAAGTTCTGTGAACTTGATGACCGGATTACCAATACCCATGACGCTCCCTAAATTTGAGATGTTGCTTGCAGTTAATTTAGGCTAGGTTGATAATCAATACGAACAGTGTACGCAAATTAATTTCAAATGCTTGATAACCCTACCCCAAAACTAATCAAATCGGCAAGATTGGCAATGGGCTACACACAGAAAGAGGCTGCGGCACTTGTACATGTAAGTCTTCGCGCATGGCAGCTATGGGAAGCTGGCGACAGAAAGATGCCGCCAGCGGCTTGGGAACTTTGCGTAATCAAATGTGGAATGCATCCGAATTACGTTCCACGAAAATCACATTAGATCAATTACGTTTAGTCATCTTGAAAATCCGGCATATCAATATTAGCTACAGACCTCGCTATTAATTGCTGTTTTAGCTTTGTTTGTTCAAACTGCCAACACGGATCAAGACCAGTAATTGCTGCCATATTCATATATGTTTGCCTGAGTACATGAACAATTTCTAATAGGTTTTTTTTCGACGGTGGCCCACCCCAAACAGAGTCGGGCTCATCGTACCAGTCGAGACTTATTTGCAAGTCGATAGACACATCCAAAATTACTTTCATTTGTTTAGAGAGTTTCGGTAATTTTTGGGAAATACCATCAAGTTGGGTTTCTGGTGTCACCTTTATCATTTAGAGCTCCATATCCAATAGCGTTTGTTACGACCAGCACGCGTCCAATCACGTTTTTGTTTGAATCCGCAACGGCGTAAAGCTTCCCCCGTGTAACGATGCGAGGCGTGAACTCGAAACCGTCCGGACAAATTGGTTAATCTAATCAGCTCATCTATGGTGAATAGCCTTAGCCTCTGAACATGTGTGGCTTGTTCTTGCCAGATGCGAATTAATGATGCGTATTCATCAACAATTTTTTGAGCACTTGCAGACACAACCGGCTGGGATTCAACTCTACTGAGTGACTGCTTACGAAGCAGTTCCATCTGTTCTCTCAATGGACGAATAATCAATGGTGGCTGCATTTCGCCCCCCTCACACCCATGCTGCGGGACGTGTAGTTGTCCCAGCAGGGACTGTAGTGATTAAACACCACATAACTTGTTGATTTAATTGAAGAATATTGCATCTTTTTAACTCCAATTTAAACCCCACAACAGCTGTTGTAAGGCTTTGATTTCATTAAACTTTTTTGCGAGTTGGAGTGTGGAATCAATTTACCCCACACCCCACACCCCACTAGATGGCTACTAAGACGCTTCTAACCGTGCTGGGTAGCTTGAATTGCTTTTGCTCAGCCATAGTGGGTTTACGCTGTTCTAGCAATCCAACTTCCATCATGGATGCCACTTCTTTTCGAACAGCAGTTTCAGATGCTTTGAGCACACCAGTTGTGCCAGACTTATCACGAAGGTTTCGCATGGTTACTCCGCCTGGTTTAAGTCGAACTTCGTTAAGTAAACGATCGCGTAGCGCAGTAACAGATTTACGTTGAAATGGTTCTGGGCTGTGAAGAATCACGGGCTCAAGAACTGCGACCTCCCAGTTAGGCAAGACAGTTCGCTTAAACCAGTATCCGCCTCCAGAAGCTGCATAGTTTGCTTTAACAGCCGCTAGTCGCACATAACTGGATCGGTCATCTTCTGAAATGTGGTGAATCTTTGCCTCTTCTTTGCGCATGCCGTAAGACATGAATGCAGCTCTGGAGTTGTCAACAAAGGCACTTGAACCAGCTATGTCTGCAGCGTTGATCTCATCTCCTTGCTTACTCAGAACAGATTTCGGACTGTGTGCAATCAAGACAACAGCTGCGCCAGTTTCTTTAGCAATACTAGTTAGGACTCGAGTTAATTGAGTTACGTCGTCTGCTGCATTTGGATCACCTCCAAGTACAAGTCGAGCGTGGTCCACTACTATTAATTGAACAGGAACTCCTGAAACTTCAGAGTGTTGTTTGGCGATTTGGATAATTTCGTTGCCTACCCAAGTTTCTTCTGGGTTCCCATCGACCTTGTGGGTTAGACGCATATCAACACCAGATGCCGCAAAGCACTTTGAATCGCCCTGAATTTCGTGGAGGCCAGTTTGTTTAAGTTAAAGCGATTATGTTTGATCTATTGGCAAGTTGCCGATAGTAGTTCTCCTCAGCCTCGGCCGGTGGAATATACCCAATCGGCTCAAGCAGTCGGATGTGATTGAACCAGTGCACCCATTGCAGGGTGGCCAGTTCCAGGGACTCCTTGGTCTTCCAAGGTGCCCGGCGGTGTATCAACTCAGCTTTGTAAAGCCCGTTGATTGTTTCTGCCAACGCGTTGTCGTAGCTATCGCCGCGGCTGCCAACGGAGGGCTCAATGCCAGCTTCTGCCAGTCTTTCGCTGTACCGGATTGACACATATTGCGAGCCCCGATCGGAGTGATGAACCAATGATTCATGGCGCTCAGGCTGGCGATCAAACAAGGCCTGCTCCAACGCATCCAATACAAAGTCAGTGCGCATAGAGCTGCTCACACGCCACCCCACAATTCTTCTGGCAAACACGTCGATGACAAACGCAACGAACAACCAGCCCTGCCAAGTGGAGACATACGTGAAGTCCGATACCCACAATTGATTTGGCCGGTCTGCTTTAAATTGCCGATTCACCAGATCCAAAGGGCAAGGCGCCGAGGTGTCGGGCTTTGTGGTGCGAATCACTTTGCCTCTGCGAACGCCACACAGCCCCTGAAGACGCATCAAACGCTCGACGGTGCAGCGTGCCACAGCAACCCCTTCACGGTTCATTTGTCTCCAAACTTTGTCGGCCCCATAAACTTGCCAGTTCGAATCCCATACGCGTTTGATTTGCGGCATCAACGCCTCATCTCGTTTGGCCCGGATGGTTTGCAGCTCAGGCATGCGTGCACGCCGGGCATGAAGTCTGTAACCAGAAGGGGCAATTTGCAGCGCTTTGCAAATGGGCTCGACCCCAAAGGTGTCACGGTGTTGATCGACAAAGGCCCTCAAGACTTGATTCGGCGGTCGAGCTCCGCCTGGGCGAAAAACGCGCTGGCCAACTTCAAAATCTCATTGGCTCTGCGCAACTCCCGGTTCTCTCGCTCCAAGGCCTTGAGTTGCTCGCGTTCGTTGGTGGTCACGCCCTCGCGCTGGCCGGAGTCCACCTCAGACTTCTTGACCCACTCGAGCAAAGTAGGCGGCACGCAGCCCACTTTAGGAGCAATCGATTCAATGGCGGCCCATAAAGATGGGTATTCACCTCGATGCTCCTGCACCATCCGAACAGCGCGTTCGCGCATCTCCGGTGAAAAACGATTTGATTTCTTGTTCATGGCTCAATCTTCTCAGAGTTTGGAGCCTCCTCAAAACCCGGGGCGATTCACTTAACCCGACTTTGTACTAATTGATGATTCGCATTCATGTGTTCACAAATTCCGCCAAACCTACGATCACGTTCTGCATCATCCTCTTCACCCAAAAGCAGTAAAGAAGCGCCTTCAGCAACTTGAAGATCACCCAGTCGAATTCCGCAGGCCATAGCCACAGCTATCTGCATCATCAACATTGTTTTGGAAGCTCCGCCTGACCCACCTAACGTACACAAAGTTCCGGGAGTCACTCGGTCAGCAAAGATGTACTTCCTCCTTGGAGGGCAAGTACTAGGTATAAAAATATTACCTGATAGATCCCCAAAGGTACCACCACCAACAAAAGTCAAAGCCGATTCGTGGTTTCGTTTTGCATAGCGGTTACAGATATCAGCTACTTCAGCGTCATCAAGTGATTGACTGAGCCAATCTTGATTAGCAACTTGAACCAATGCTAGGATTTCGCTTTCTTGAAGCCCTTTACTTCGTAAGTGCCCAGCGTATGCCAACAGTGTGCTGTTTCTTGAACCCGGCAATACTGGAAAAGTCGGGCTGCTAAATCCACTCAAATGCGCTTTCAAATCATCATTTAACTGTCCACTGGCTCTTCTGATTGAGTGATTTAAGTAGTACTCAACGTTAATTGACTTTCCCTCAAAAATCCAATTGACTGTGCCGACTACAGGCGTATAGATTGGCTGCTCAGCTCGGTAAACGGATTGATCAAACTTAATTGAATCCAGTCCAAACAGAAACTCCAACTCACTCTGAATGGCAAGTCCTAATGACTTACCCTCAGTCCTATCTACTTCGCGATTTAATTCAACAATCGCCCTAGCCCGTGGGGCCAAGTCTGTCGACGAAGCAGTTGTGTATATAAATGCATTGAACTGCTCAAAGTATCCACGTAGGTTTGTAAAAATATCCGGGCTTGAAAACCCATCAAAATCAAAAGCAATAAATCTACGCTTCGAAGCATGACTAGCTAAACGCCAGTGACCTTCATCAGGATACTTTGACGGATCATCATGCATGCCATAGGACAATGAAGAACAAACGTATGTAAGGCCTTTGGTTTGGCTTACGTCATTTTTGATTATTTCAGTGAAGGCTTGAAAGTTTGGTGCCTTGAGCTGGACTGGATGGTTGTCTTGTTTATGAAGACCGCGTGAGTAACAAATTTCGGATTGGTTTTGGTAAGTCATTGAACAAGTTCCCCTATGAACGTGAGGGCAGGGGTTACCTGCACACCTTTCACATCAGGGGTTACCGGTGCGTTGCTTCTAGCGGTGCCGGAATGTCCAGTCTGTACCTATGGCTGTTGCGATGTTTCACAAAGATCGCAAATTTAATTCTAATTAAGATATTTAAAAAATCAAGCAATTTTTCAATTGGGGGTAGTGTATTCAGCATAACTTCGTAACCAACTCCTCTGAGCGCAAGTGGGTATATCGCTGAAGCATGGCAAGCGTTTTGTGTCCGCTGACCATACCCACCTCAATAGGGTTCAACCCCTTTTCAAAGAGTCTGGTCACGGCCTCATGCCGAAGGTCGTGGAATCGTAGCTCGCGCAAGAATTTCTTTGAATCAGGCTGTGAACCTTGAGCCTTTTTCAAGGCGATCAAAAACGCAGATCGTATGCTTCCCGACTTTGCCAAAAACAATCTGCCACCAATTGACCTGGGCTGCGTTTGGATGGCGTTTAGCGCACGTGTTGAAAGCGGCACAGTTCTTGGGCTACCGTTCTTTGTATCTGGCAGGTAGATGGTTCGTTTCTCAATGTTCACATTTACCCAAGTCACCCCGGCTAATTCACCAAAGCGCATCCCAGTCTCAATTGCCAAGATCACAAACGTTTGTAAGTAGTGCGCACCGGATTCCCTACATCCCTGCAGCAATGCATCTTCTTCACCAGCCTCCAGTCTGCGCTGCCTTGGCTTCCCGGGCTTGGGCATTCTGATTTGCCTAATTGGATTGGACACCGCTATGCCCCATTCTTTTCTGCACTGCTCAAACACCACACTCAGGAAAGCCAACTCAAGCCTCACTGTATTGGGGGAGACCTCCTTTAAACGCGCATCACGGTATTGAGCAACCACCTCCCCTGTGATCTTGTCGATGAACATGTCGGCGAGCTTGGTCTTTCTAAATTGGTTAGCGCGGTAACGCTCTTGTGATTCTCCTTTTTTGGTCGGTGTGACCTCTTCAACGTAGCGATCCACCATAGGCATCAGGCGCGGCATCGTCTGCTTCGGGGCTAGTGCCCCTAGGTCTACTTGCGATTCAATGCTACGAGCCCATTTAAGAGCATCAGCTTTATTGTTGAATGATTTGGCCAAAGACGATTGACCTTTACGCTGCACACGAGCTTGCCACTTATCGCCGTGTTTACGAACTGATGCCATGATTTCTCCAAAAGGACAGGAGAAGGACAAGACCCAAACAAAAACAAAAAAAGCACCTAGCCTTTTGAGCTAAGCGCTTGATTCCACAGGAGAAATGATGGAGGCGCGGGCCGGAGTCGAACCGACCTACACGGATTTGCAATCCGGTGCATAACCGCTTTGCTACCGCGCCATTTTTGGTGACAAAAAAGGGAAGCTGTTGCTTCCCTAATTTGCAGAAAGATGTTGGG
>CANJOS010000149.1 GCA_947476015.1 Comamonadaceae bacterium
ACAAACGCTCAAACACCCAGGCCTGCACACTTTCCAAAGCTGCACTCAAGTGGGTTGCGTCAGTACCACCCGCCATGGCCATGTCCGGCTTACCACCGCCTTTACCGCCCACTTGCTGTGCCACAAAGTTGACCAATTCGCCGGCTTTGACTTTGCCGATGGTGTCTACGGTCACGCCCGCCGCCAACTGAACTTTGTCACCATCCACCGAAGCCAACACAACGACAGCCGTTTTCAGTTTGTCTTTCAACTTGTCCATGGTTTCACGCAATGTTTTGGCGTCAGCGCCTGGCAACAATGCGGCCAGGACTTTGACGCCCTTCACATCGGCAGCTTGCGTCATTAACTCATCGCCTTGCGACGAAGCCAATTTGCCTTTCAGCGCAGCCATTTCTTTTTCCAAAGATTTCACTTGGTCCAAGACTTGGGCAATGCGGCTGTTTAATTCAGCAGGCGATGCTTTCAGGCTGCCTGCCGCTTTGGACACTGCGGCTTCCAAGGATTGCAAATAAGCCAATGCATTGCCTCCTGTGACAGCTTCAATGCGCCGCACGCCAGCCGCCACACCGCTTTCGGCCACCACTTTGAACAAACCAATGTCACCGGTGCGGTGCACGTGCACGCCACCGCACAACTCTCGGCTAGAACCGATGTCCAAAACGCGCACAGTCTCGCCATACTTCTCGCCAAACAACATCATGGCGCCAGTTTTTTGAGCAGACTCAATGTCCATCACGCGCGCTTGCGTGGCGGGGTTGGCCCAAATTTCTTGATTCACTTTGGCTTCAATGGCCAAAATTTGGTCATCGGAAATGGGGGCGTTGTGCGCGAAGTCAAATCGTGTGCGCTCTGCATTCACCAAGGAACCTTTTTGCTGCACATGATCGCCCAACACTTCGCGCAAAGCTTTGTGCATCAAGTGCGTTGCAGAGTGATTGCGAATGGTGGCCGCGCGGAGATCTGCGTTGACTTGCGCTTGAATGGTATCGCCTACTTGAAGGCTGCCTTTAAGCAATGTGCCGTGGTGACCAAACACATCGGCCTTGATTTTCAAAGTGTCAGCCACTTCAAATTGAGCGCCAGCGGTTTGGAGCAAACCTTGGTCGCCCACTTGACCGCCAGACTCTGCGTAGAAAGGTGTGGTGTCTAGCACCACCACGCCTTCTTGCCCAGCCTTCAAGACCGTGGCAGGCGTGCCGTCTACATACAAGGCCAGCACTTTGGTGTTTGCTTGAAGCTCGTCATAGCCCACAAAAGTATTGCCAGCGCCTGTGTACTCCAAGGCACGGTCCATTTTAAATTTACCGGCTGCACGGGCTTGCGCTTTTTGACGCGCCATAGCGGCTGTAAAGCCCACTTCGTCCACACTCAAATCGCGCTCTCGGCAAACGTCTGCCGACAAGTCCAATGGGAAGCCATAGGTGTCGTGCAATTTGAAAGCCACATCACCCGGCAGCACTTGCACGCCGCCCTCCAGCGCCGCATCCAAAATTTGCATGCCCACTTCAAGCGTTTCAAAGAAGCGTTCTTCTTCGGCTTTCAAAATGTCGGTGATGCGTTTTTCTTGTGACGCCAAGCTGGGGTAAGCGGCTCCCATCAATTTAACCAAGTCAGGTACCAACTTGTGAAAGAACGGCGTCTTTTGGCCCAGCTTGTAACCGTGGCGAATGGCGCGGCGAACGATACGGCGCTGCACATAGCCACGGCCTTCATTGCTAGGGACCACACCATCGCTGACCAAGAAGGCTGTTGCGCGAATGTGATCGGCAATCACACGCAGCGATTTGTTTTGCAAATCAACACAGCCAGTTTCTCGCGAGGCCGCTTTGATCAGTGCATCGAAAATGTCAATTTCGTAATTGCTGTGCACGTGCTGCAGAATGGCCGCCAAACGCTCAAGGCCCATGCCCGTGTCAACGCAAGGTGCAGGCAAGTTTTGCACACTGCCATCAGGCTGCATGTCAAACTGCATGAAAACGTTGTTCCAAATTTCAATGTAGCGGTCGCCGTCTTGCTCTGGGCTGCCAGGAGGGCCGCCCGCAATTTCAGGACCGTGATCGTAAAAAATTTCAGAGCAAGGACCACAGGGGCCAGTATCGGCCATCATCCAAAAATTGTCGGACATGTAACGTCCGCCTTTGTTGTCGCCGATGCGCACCACGCGCTCAGGTGGCAGTCCAATTTCTTTTGTCCAAATGTCGTAAGCTTCGTCGTCTTCAATGTAGACCGTGGCCCACAATTTGTCGGCCGGCAATTTGTAAACCTGCGTGAGCAATTCCCAGGCCCATTTCAAACTGTCACGTTTGAAGTAATCCCCAAAACTCCAATTGCCCAACATTTCAAAGAAGGTGTGGTGGCGAGCTGTGTATCCGACGTTTTCCAAATCGTTGTGCTTACCGCCTGCGCGTAAGCAAGCCTGAACCGAAGCGGCACGGACATAACTGCGCTTGTCAGAACCCAAGAAAACATCCTTGAACTGAACCATGCCCGAGTTGGTGAACATCAAGGTGGGGTCATTGCCGGGAACCAAGGGGCTGGACGCCACCACGGTATGACCTTTGGATGCAAAAAAGTCGAGGAAAGTTTTGCGAATGTCAGCAACAGAAATAACAGGTGTGCTCATGTCAGGGGTATCTTTAATAAAGCCAAACCGGGCTCAACTTTCCATTATAAGATTGCAAGAAGAGCTTGAAAGCACTCAAAAATACGTCTGGAGACCCGATTGGACATGAAAAATTCCCGATTGTCTTCAAATCTGTTCATTTCAAATGGAGAACATCATGAGAATTGGTATCGCAGGTATTGGCAAAATGGGCAATGCCATTGGCGCTCGCCTCTTGGGTCTGGGCTTTTCTGTGACAGTGTGGAACCGAACATCTGACAAAGCCAGCCCCCTTTTGAATGCTGGCGCTCAGTGGGCGAGTTCACCCCAATTGCTGGCTGAATCGGTTGACACCGTCATCACACTGCTCACCAATGAAGCAGCCCTTGACGACGTTTATTCAGGCATGCATGGTTTATTGAGTGGGGCCGTCGCGCACAAAATCTTCATTGACATGAGCACCGTTAAACCCACGAAACCGCAAGAGATAGCCAAACGCGTGCAAGCCGTTGGCGCCGCTTTTCTAGAGTGTCCTGTAGGTGGCAGTATTGGCCCAGCGAAGGAAGGTAAATTGCTAGGGTTTGTGGGGGGCGCCGCAGAAGACTTGGCCAAAGTTAAATCATTGCTAGATCAACTTTGTAAACGCGTCGAGCATGTGGGCACCTACGGCGCTGGATCGTCCATGAAGATGGCCGTCAACTTGCCTCTCATGGTTTACTGGCAAACCTTGGGTGAGGCACTTTCCTTGATAGAGCCCTTGAAACTAGACCCACAAAGGGTGATCGACATCTTGTCTGAAAGTTCGGGAGGGCCAAACATGTTGAAGGTGCGCGGCCCCATGTTGGCCCAAGCCTTAAGCCATCAAAAAAATGAGGTGGTGACTGTTGACGTTGCAACCATGCGCAAAGACATGCGAACCATGATTGAGTTGGCCCAAACAAACCACAGAGATCTGCCATTGACCAGCCTGGCCCTGCAAAAATTCAACGAAGCAGCAGGCGCTGGTCTAGACGCCAAAGACTGCACGCAATTGCCTGTTTGGTGGCTTGGCAAAGGCAGTCAAGCCAAGTAAGTCTTAGGCTTGTGAAGCTTAGTCGAGTTTCATCTCACGAATGACACCTCTGAATTGATCCATCTGTTTGCGCAACATGGCATCTTGCGCTGCCGGCGTAGAGCCCACGCCTTCTGCACCCAATTCAGTCAGTCGTTTGACAACATCAGGGTGACGCACTGCGGCAACAATTTCCTTGTTCAGGCGTTCAATGATGTCTTTAGGCGTTTTGGCAGGGGCAAAAACGCCGTTCCAGCCTTCCAATTCCAAATTGGGAAAGCCCAGTTCTTTCACAGTCGGAACATCAGGCAAATTGGCAATGCGTTGCGAGGCTGTAGTTGCCAAGGCTCTCAAAGTACCCGCTTTAATTTCCGCCAAGGAAGATGACAATTGATCCCCGCCGACCTGAAGGCGACCCGCCAAAAGCTCTTGCTTCAGGGGTGCCGCGCCCTTAAAAGGAATGTGCTCCATGCTGATACCGGCTTCTTTTTTATACGCCTCTCCCAGCACGTGCATGGTTGAACCTGGCCCAGTAGAGCCATAGTTGTATTGCAAACTTTTGGTGTTGCGCAGCAAGGTGGCCAACTCTTTCAAATCTTTGGCAGGCACGGATGGGCTGGCGGTCCAAATGAAGGGAACATAGACGGCAATTGAAACGCCTGCAAAGTCTGTATCCACATTGAATGGCGAACGATTGGCAAGCGTCTGCGCCACAGCCGCCAAGGGGAAAGACAGGTTGTGCATCAAGATGGTGTAGCCATCGGGCGCTGATTTGGCCATCATGTCTGCGCCAATCGCTCCACCCGCACCCCCCCTGTTGTCGACCGTTACCGGTTGACCCATCGATTCCGACATTTTTTGCGCAATGATGCGGGCCACGATGTCAGTGGTGCCGCCCGCAGCGAAAGGCACAATCATTTTGATGGGCTTAGAGGGATAGGCTTGCGCAAGGACGCTGATTGGGAAAACCAGCGTGATCAATGCGGCAATGCAAACTTGTTTCCACTTTGAAAAAATCGAACGCATTTTGTCTCCTTGTTTAACCGGTTTATTTTTTACCCAAACCCAATCGCTTCGCACCCTCAATGTACAAAGCGATGCGCTCTTTCATGAAGGCGTCCATTTGATCGTTGCCGATGTTGACCAACTCAAAGCCGCTCTTGGCTGCCAGCTCTTTCATTTCAGGATCGTTGTTCAAGGCCAGCCACATGTCAGACAATTTTTTGCGCGCCTCTGGTGAGGTTGACTTGGGTACACCCACGCCGCGGTAGGCACCGTCAATCCAATCGACGCCCAGTTCTCTGAACGTCGGCACATTGGGCATGAGAGGGTGGCGTTTTTCCATGGCCACAGCCAAGGCGCGAACTTTGCCGCGGTTGGCAATTGCGAAGGGGGTGTAGGTCACAGCGCCGTCAATTTGCGCGCCCACAACCGCCATGGACATATCGCCAGTGCCTTTGTAGGGCACATAGGTGCTCTTGATGCCAAAGGCTGCGTTCAAGCGTTCATGCGCCGCATGGTTGGCTGAGTTCAAGCCTGAGCCACCCAAGTTCATTTTGCCTGGAGACTGTTTGGCCGCGGCAATGAACTCGGCAAAGTTTTTAATTGGGCTGCTTTCAGGAACCACCAACACATCAGGGGTGTAATGAAACCAAAAAACGGGCGTGATGTCGGCCGTTTTGTATTGCACTTCGCCTTCGATGGGCTGGAACACAATGTGCGGCAAATTGATGCCCACCACATTCAGGCCATCGCCTGGCAGGTTATTCATCTGGGCCCACATGAGGCCGCCGCCAGCGCCAGCCTTGTATTGAATGATGGTATCGATGGCGCCGCATTTCTTTTTAAGCACAACTTGCTGATGTCTTGCAGACAAATCAGATTCGCCACCCGGAGGAAATGCCTGCCAATACATGACGTTTTTCTCAGGGCATGCAGGCATGGCTTGCGCAACTGCTTGGTGCGGCATGAGGGTTGCCAAACTGAGGCCCACTGCACTCAACCAAAACTTTGTTTTCTTTGCCATTTTGTGTCCTGCATCTCGGTTATGGTAAATTTTTCTAATGCCGAAGCATTTGGCACACCGCCTCGGTCACTTGTTTTGTAGAGGCCTCGCCACCTAAGTCGCGTGTGTGCAACTTCGGGTTGGCCGTGACAGCCTCGATGGCCTGCATCAAACGCTGAGCCTGCTGCTCCAAACCGATGTGTTCCAACATCATCACACAACTCCAGAAACTGCCAATAGGGTTTGCGAGACCCTTGCCCATGATGTCAAAGGCGGAACCATGAATCGGCTCGAACATCGAAGGGTATCGCCGCTCTGGGTCAATGTTGCCAGTGGGTGCAATGCCCAAGCTGCCCGCCAACGCCGCAGCCAAATCGCTCAGAATGTCGGCATGCAAGTTGGTGGCCACCAAGGTGTCCAGCGTTGCAGGCCGATTGACCATGCGCGCAGTGCAAGCGTCCACCAGTTCTTTGTCCCAATGCACATCGGGAAACTCGGCGCTCACCTCTTTGGCAATTTCATCCCACATGACCATGGCGTGGCGTTGGGCATTGGATTTGGTCACCACCGTGAGCAACTTGCGAGGCCTTGATTGCGCCAACTTGAAGGCATAACGCATGATGCGCTGCACGCCCACGCGGGTCATCATGGACACATCGGTGGCCACTTCAATGGGGTGGCCTTGATG